>JBCBJX010000110.1:0-9162 GCA_038522735.1 Pseudomonadota bacterium | reverse complement strand
GTTCCCCGGCAGAACTTCCATTTCTTCATCAAGGAGTGCGAATGGCGCTTCAACTACGGACCGCCAGACCAGCTCTTGATAACCCTCCGCGCATGGCTCAAACCATACGCAAAATCCTCAAAGTCCTAGGTCAGCCCCAAATTCAAAAATCAGTAGGCCGAGCGTTTACCCCAACTCAGGCATGTAACAGTTCGCCTGCCCACTTTGCAATGCAAAAGAGCCATTTCTCAACCACGGCGGTCGATCCAAAGCTCAATGGTAACGACTGTCGCCTGATGAAGCTTTGCCGGAGTTCAGGCGTCCTACCTATGGCGTTTTAAGACGCTGGCTTTTATGGGTTCAGAGTCAATTTCGGGCCAATTCCAGCCATTTTCAGCCGTCGCTATCAGTACACCCCTACGCCACAGCCCGTGGCGCACCCGGGCGACCGAGGCCGCATTCCAGGGCTTTGCGGTCCCACCCGCTGAGATCGGCCGCCGCCGCGTAGGTCGTCTGCAGGAAGGACAGGAGCGCCCGTTCGGGGTCCTCAGCCTGTCGGACCGCCTCATAGGGCAGGACGAATTCGCCCAAGGGGTCGCTCCAATAGGCCGCGTCCGGAGAAACGGAGGCGTCCTTGAAGCCGTCCGGGGTCGGATAGGCGTAGGAATAGAACGCCGCCTGGTCGACGCCTCCACCCCCCGGCCAGAAGCCGGCGCTGCTCACCTCGTGGGAGTAGGCTTCGCGGGTGACGCTGTCGGGCAAGGCCGGGATCCCGCCCGGATGGCGCGGCGCAGGGCGGCCGGAGAACCGCGTCACCGCCAGATCAAAGCTGCCCCAGAACACGTGCGACGGGCTCGACTTGCCGAGAAACGACGTCCTGAAGCGGCGGAAGACGCCATCGACGGCGACGAGGGCGCGCCAGTAGTCGCGCGCGGCCTCCGGATCATAGGCGCCGATATCGGTCTGCTCTTTAAACGGAACGGGGTCGGCCACCTCATTGGGGGCGCCGTGAAGGTTCGCGGGCGCGCCGACGGCGGCGAGGGCGTCGTGGAATCGCTCCCAAAAGGCGCGGACGGTCATCGGCTCCAGCGGCACGGCGGCGGACCGCCCGTCGGTCGCCGTCAGCTCCAGCCGATGGGTCTGCATGTCGAAGACGGCTTCGTAATCGGCTTCGGGACCGGGAATGACTGACGTCGTCAGGCCCCGGGCGGTGACATAAAACGTCGCCTGCCAGGAATGATTGAGCCACGGCGTCTGCGCCAGCCGGAACTTGCCGACGATTTGCAGCCACATGTGGAGGCTCGCGCCCGTCGGCGCCCACCGTTCGTAAGGGATGTCAGGCCAACGGGACATGATCGCTCCTGTGAGGCGGCTCGCGCTGGGGCGATGATAGCGCGGACGCCGCCGCGCATCGAGCGGCCTCCGCGTCGCCGAGCTTGCGCCCGTGGAAAACGGTGGGCACATGGGCGGCCTTATGTCCGCGCCCGACATCATCACCCTCGGCTGTCGTTTGAACGCCCATGACAGCGAAGCCATGCGTCGCCTCGCGGCCAAGGCCGGCGCGCGGGACGCCGTGGTGGTGAACACCTGCGCGGTGACCAACGAAGCGGTGCGCCAGGCCCGCCAGACGATCCGCCGGGCCCGCCGGGAGCGCCCGGGCGCGCGCCTCGTCGTCACCGGCTGCGCGGCGCAGATCGACCCGGACGGGTTCGCCGCGATGCCGGAGGTCGACGCCGTCCTCGGCAATGAAGAAAAACTGCGCGCGGAGGAATGGCGTCGCATCGCCACGGACTTCGGCGTCGACGACGCCGAGAACGTCCGCGTCGACGACATCATGGCCGTGCGTGAGAGCGCGCCGCAGCTCATCGACGGGTTCGGCGAGTATTCGCGGGCGTTCGTTCAGGTGCAGACCGGGTGCGACCACCGCTGCACCTTCTGCATCATTCCCTACGGCCGCGGAAACGCCCGCTCGGTCCCCGTCGGCGCGGTGGTCGACCAAGTGAAGCGGCTGGTCGACGCCGGCTATTACGAAGTGGTGCTGACGGGTGTCGACATCACCTCCTATGGGCCGGATCTGCCGGGCGCGCCCGATCTCGGGGCGCTCGTCGCCAAGGTCCTCGACCACGTCCCGGATCTGCCGCGGCTGCGCCTCTCCTCCATCGACGGGGCGGAGATCGACGGGCGGCTCTTTGAGCGCATCGCCCATGACGGGCGCGTCGCGCCGCACCTGCATCTCTCCCTGCAGGCGGGCGATGATATGATCTTGAAGCGGATGAAACGCCGGCACACCCGCGCCCAGGCGGTGGAGATCTGCGCCCGCCTGCGCGAGGCCCGGCCGGAGATCGCCTTCGGCGCGGACCTCATCGCCGGCTTCCCGACGGAGACGGAGGAGATGTTCCAGAACTCCGTGAACCTCGTGGAAGACTGCGGCCTCGCCTACGTGCACGTCTTTCCGTTCTCGCCGCGGGAGGGAACGCCCGCCGCGCGGATGCCGCAGCTGGAGCGGGCCGTCGTGAAAGAGCGCGCGGCGCGATTGCGCGAGACGGCGGAGGCGGCGCTCATCGCCCATCTCGACGCCCTTGTCGGCACCGAGCAGCTTGTGTTGGCGGAGCGGAACGGCCGCGGCCGGCTTCCGAATTTCGCCGAATGCCGATTTCTGACGACGCCGGCGCCGGGCGCGCTCGTCCCCGCGCGGATGACCCGCCGCGACGGCGCCCGGCTCGTCGCGGAAGAGATGTAAGGAGCGCGCCATGAGCGAGAAAAAAGGCTTTTTCGGCGGCCTCTTTGGGCGGAAAAAAAAACAGGATGAGACGGACGATCCCGAGCTGGCGGAGGCGACCGAGGCGGCCCCGGCCGCAGACACGTTCGCCCATGCGCTTGCGGAGGGGTTGAGCGCAGAGCCCCTCACCCCCGATCCGGAGGCGGAGGAGGCGCGCCTCGCCGACGCCGAACCGGAGGCGATCCTCCGCGACGCCGCGGCGTCCGTTGAGGCGGCGGCGCCTGCGCAGGAGGCGGCCGCCGAGGCGTCGACGCCCGACGGCGACGGGGCCTCCGAGGAGAGCCCGGCGCCTGAGCCCGTCAAAAAGCGCGGGCTCTTCTCGCGCCTGCGCGACGGCCTCTCGAAGACATCCACCAAACTCACCGACGGCGTCGCGTCGATCTTCACCAAGAAGAAACTCGACGACGACACGCTGGAGGAGCTGGAGGATCTTCTGATCACCGCCGATCTCGGCGTCGCCGCCGCGGCGCGGGTGACGGCCGCCCTCGCCAAGGACAAGTTCGACAAGGAGGTCTCCGACCAGGAGGTGAAAGAGGTGCTCGCCGCCGAGGTCGCCGCGACCCTCGCGCCGCTGGAGGCGCCGCTCTCCATCGACCCGTCGAACCGGCCGCACGTCATCCTCGTCGCCGGCGTCAACGGGGCCGGCAAAACAACGACGATCGGCAAGCTGGCGAAAAAACTCCGCGAGGACGGAAAGTCGGTGATGCTCGCCGCCGGGGACACCTTCCGCGCCGCAGCGATCGAGCAGCTGCAGGTCTGGGGCGAGCGGGTCGGCGCGCCGGTGATCGCCCGCGATGTCGGCGCGGACGCCGCCGGCCTCGCCTTCGACGCCATCGAAGCGGCTCGCGCGCAAGAGATCGACGTCCTGATGATCGACACCGCGGGCCGGCTCCAAAACCGCCGCGAGCTGATGGACGAGCTCGCCAAAGTCGTCCGCGTCATCAAAAAGCTCGACGGCGAAGCGCCCCACGCGTCGTTGCTGGTGCTCGACGCGACCGTCGGCCAGAACGCCCTCTCGCAGGCGGACGTCTTCCGGGACGTCGCCGGAACGACGGGCCTCGTCATGACCAAGCTCGACGGCACGGCCCGCGGGGGCGTCCTCGTCGCCCTCGCCGACAAACATGAGATCCCCATTCACTTCATCGGGGTCGGCGAAAGCGTCGACGACCTGCAGGCCTTCGACGCCCGCGCCTTCGGCCGGGCGCTCGCCGGTCTGGAATAAGGATTGCTCGGCCCCGTGATGCGCCTGTCGTCCCGGGCGCGTTATCGAGGGCGAGACGAAAGGAACATTCATGAGCGCGACTGACGCCGCCCCCCGCCGCCTCTCCCAGAACGCCAAGCTCGCCGTCGATCTCGGCCCGCTGGCGGTCTTTTTCATCGGATATTTCTTCGGCGATCGGCTCGCGCCGATCATGGGAAGCGTTCTTGGTCAGGACTGGTCCGTCGGCGAGGGCAAGGAGATGTTCGTCGCGCTTGGTCTCTTCATGCCGGCCTTCTTCACAGCCTTCGCCTATTCCGTATGGAAAGAACGGCGCGTCGCGCCGATGCTGATGGTGAACGGCGTCATCGTAGGCGTGCTCGGATCGATCACGCTCCTCTCGGGCGACAAGACGTTCTTCTTCATGAAACCGACGGTGCTCTACGGCTTCTTCGCCCTCGCCCTCGGCGGCGGCGTCATCTCCGGACGAAACTTCCTGAAAATCCTGTTCGACGGGGCGTTCGACCTGCCGGACGACGCCTGGCGCACCCTGACCGTCCGCTATGCCGGGTTTTTCGCTGTTCTGGCCCTCGCAAACGAGTTCGCCTGGCGCTGGCTGACGCGCGAATGCGATCTTTCCGCGGACGACGCTCAGTGCGCCGGTGAAGCGACGTGGGTGAACTTGAAGATCTTCGGCTTCACCGCCGCCAGCCTCATCTTCACAGCGCTGCAAGCGCCGTTTTTAATGAAGCACATTCAGGGCGATCCGGGGAAAAAGGCGCCGTAGAAGCCGCCTAGACGCCATCCACGGGGTTCGAGAAAGGCGGAAAGTCCGTCTTCTCCCGGACCTCGTCGAACGCCTGCAGCGCCCAGAAAACCGTCGGAAACGCGAGATCGTCCCACGGAATATCCGCCCACTCGAAAAGCCCGACCGCCTCGCTTTCCGGCCCCGCCTCTATATCTGGCGTCTGCAAGCTGGCGCGGAACATGATCTGGACCTGGCTGATCCGGGCGATGGAGTAGATCGCGAGCACCCGGTCGAGATCGAGCCGCGCGCGCGCCTCCTCCCACGCCTCGCGCCGCGCTGCGTCCTCAACGGTTTCCTTGTTCTCCATATAACCCGCGGGAAGCGTCCAGTATCCCTTGCGCGGCTCGATCGCCCGTTTGCAGAGCAACACGCGGTCCTCCCACATCGCGACGGAACCGGCGACGATTTTCGGGTTCGAATAATGGATGAAGCTGCAGCGGGTGCAGACGGACCGTTCGCGGTCGTCGCCGTCTGGAATGCGGGTCTCGAATTCAGGCGCGTCGAACACGGCGCTCTCGGTCTTGTCGGTCATATTTCGGCCTCCTGACAGGAGGTTAGACCTTCGACGGGTCCGAACGAACCGTTCTCGACAGTCGGGCCGGCGACGTTTTTCGCGCTATCATGATCCGCCTTCATCCGCACTTCCATCTCCTGTCGAGGCCCATGCTGAGGGTCAGTACCCCAATCGGGATTGATTTTTCCACATTTTGGGCTTGCGGACGATCCCGACGGAGCTTATAGGCCGCATTATTGCCGTGGGCGGTGTTTTTTCCGCCGCTGGCGGAGGGACGGCAATGGGTTGTTAACCTTCCTTCGCCAAACCGTCAGCATCGGGCGCTTTGGCGTTTTGCCGATGTCCTCATTGGGGGGCGCGGCGCCCGGGAGAAGGGGAGGCCCCGGTGGTCGGCGGTCTCCGTACAACGAGGACCAAAGGAAGACAAAGATGGCGAGCTTTTCCCTCGAAACGTCTCCCGGCCACCTGCTGCGCCGGGCTCAACAGTACGCTTACGACCTCTACGCAAAAGAAGTCGGCAAAACCGGCCCGACGCCGCGCCAGTTCGCGGTTCTGCACACGGTCTCTGAAAACGAAGGCCTTTCGCAGACGGATCTCGTTCGCCGTACGGGTATCGACCGTTCGACCCTGGCGGACATGATCTCCCGCCTGATCAAAAAGGGCTACCTCGCCCGCGAGCGCACCAAGACGGACGCCCGCGCGAACGCCGTGCGCATCACCGCCGCCGGCAAGAAAGTCCTCACCTCCGCGCAGTCCAAAGTGACCAAAGCGGAAACGGCGGCCCTCAACGTCCTGCCGAAAACGCAGCAGTCGGCGTTCCTCAAAGCGCTGAAAACGTACGCTGAAGCGCTCGACAAGATCGAAGCTGAAGCCGCCGCGCCGAAGCGCGCTCCGCGCAAGACGGCCGCTAAGAAAACGACGCGCAAAGCCGTCAAGAAAAAAGCTCCGGCGAAGAAAAAAGCCGCGAAGAAAAAAGCTCCGGCTAAGCGCGCCGCGAAGAAAACGACCCGCGCGGCGTCGCGGACCGGTGCCCGTCGCCGCACGACGACCCGCCGCACCCGCTAAGGACGGCGCCGGCTCCGGCCGGACATCTGCAAAATCAAGAGACGCCGGCCTACTGGGCCGGCGTTTTCTTTTAGGCGCCGTCGCCCGACAGTTGGGCGATGAGAGGCCCGACCTCCCGCTCCAGCATGGTTTCGCTCAGCGGGCCGCGATAATGGGCGCGCACGACGCCGTCGGCGTCGATTACGAATGTCTCGGGGATGCCGGTGACGCCCCAGTCGAACCCGGCGCGTCCATCTTCGTCGGCGGCGCGAGCATGGAACGGATCGCCGAGGGCGCGCAGGAACTGATCGGCCGCGTCCGGCTCGTCCCGGAACTCGACGCCGACGATCCGCACGCCGCGACCCGCAAGGGCCTGAAGCTGCGGGTGTTCAACCCGACAAGGTCCGCACCAGGACGCCCAGAAATTGACGACGACGACACCGTCGTCCGTCAGCGCGCCGATATCGACCGCCGGACCGTCCGGACGCGGCGGCAGCGGGGCGGCTGGCGCCTCTCGGCCGATCCAGGGCGAAACGGGATCGTCTCCCGAGCCGCGCAGCGCGACCCAGAGGCCCGCGGCGAGAACCGCAGCGACGGCGACGGGCGCGATCCGCCAGAGGCGCCCGGTCACGCGCCATCCTTGTTTTGAGCCCGCGCCTCCGCCTCGACGCGGCGCGAATAGCTTATCGCTCGGGCGATCAACGCGCCGATCACGACGAGGCTCGCGGCCCATGCGCCGGCGACGAACGGCGCATGGGCGCCATAGTCGGGAAGAAAACCGCTCACGTCGCTTCGCCAGCCGGCGTCAAGGAGATGGCGGAAGGCGCGCGTTTCGCAGCGCGACGGGCGAGCGAGCGCTCCAACAGCTGGGTGCGGACCGTCCGGGCGAGGAGCGCCGCGTAGAGCGCCATATAGGCGAGCGCCATGGCGAAAAGCGGCGCCAGCATGGAGAGCGGAATGGACGGGCCGTCGGCGCGGATGACGCTCGCAGGCTGGTGCAGGGTGTTCCACCAGTCGACGGAGAATTTCACGATCGGCAGGTTGACCGCGCCGAGCAGCGTGAGGACGGCGGCGGCGCGGGCGGCCTTGAACTCGTCCTCGACCGCGGATCTGAGGGCGATGATCCCCACATAGATGAAAAAGAGGACGAGGACGGAGGTCATCCGCGCGTCCCACTGCCACCACGTCCCCCAGGTCGGCTTGCCCCAAAGCGCCCCTGTGAGAAGCGCCAGCGCGGTGAAGGCGGCGCCGATGGGCGCGGCGGCGCGCAGGGCTTCATCGGCTACGGAGTGGCGCCAGATGATCGAAGAGAGGGCCGCCCCCGCCATGGTCGCGTAGACGAAGAGGCTCATCCAGGCGGCTGGAACGTGCACATACATGATGCGCACGCTCTCGCCCTGCTGGTAGTCCGGCGGCGAGGCGAAGAGCCCCGCCCACGCGCCGCAGAGCGCGGCGGCGGCGGCGAGGCCCCAGGCGACGGGTTCGAGCGCGCGGGAGAACCGGGTGAACCGCTCCGGATTAGCGAGGTAAGACAGCATAACTGTTAGGTACGGCGCGCATTCCCCTCCGGCAAGCGCGGCCCGGCGTCGCTTCTTACGGCCTCAGGGAAGCTTGCGCAGACGCTCCCATAACGCCGTGCCAGGCGGCGGAGCGGACGGCGCGGGGCGCGCCGGGTAGCCGCCGAGGTAGATCATCCGGTCATACATGATGAACGCGGCGGCGAGGCCGACATTGACGCAGAACTTCGACGGGATTTTCACCACATGATCGGCCGCCGTGAGCGCGGCCTCCGACACCGATCCCTTCTCCGGCCCCAATAGATACGCCGCCTGCAGCGGGTGCAGAAACTGCGGAAGCTCGACGGCGCCCTCGACCAGCTCCACCGCGACCAGCTTGCAGCCTCGCGGCAGGCGCATGTCGTCGAGGCTCTCCCACTCGTAATAGGGCGTGTGCCGCTCGGCCGCGGAGGTGTCGGAGCCGCGCTCGACGCGCAGGTGCGGGCTCTTCCCGACGCTGAAGAGAAACGCCGCGTGCATCGCATGGGCGGTGCGCATGACGGCGCCGAAGTTGAGAGGCTTGGAAATCCCCTCGACGCCGACGCCGAAAAAGCCGCGCGGCGCGCTCACGGTTTGCCTTTGAGCTCCAGCGAAACAGGCGCGTGGTCGGAGGGTTTCTCCCAGCTGCGGCAGGCCTCGTGCACGGCGAAACCCTTGCGCCCCTTGGCCGTCGCCGCCTCCCCCAGCGCCGGGCTCACCCAGATGTGGTCCAGCCGCCGGCCGCGGTTCGAGGCGCGCCAGTCCTTCGCCCGATAGGACCACCAGGTGAAGATCGGTTCCGGTTCAGGGATGAGTTCGCGCGCCATGTCGAGATAGTCCGCAGACCGCCGGACGGCGCCGAGCCCTTCCACCTCGACCGGCGTATGGGAGACGACGTTCAGAAGCTGCTTATGCGACCACACGTCGTTTTCCGACGGCGCGATGTTGAGGTCGCCGACGAGGACCTGCGCCGCGCCGCCCGCGTCCGCCGTCGGGAGCCACTCGGCCATTTCTTCCAGGAACTTCAGCTTGTGAGCGAATTTCGGGTTCGTCTCCGGGTCCGGCTCGTCGCCGCCTGCGGGCACGTAGAAGTTATGCACGCGGGTCCCGTTCGGCAGCGTCGCCGCGATATGCCGGCCGTCCTCAAGGCTGCAGAACGTGTTCGCCGAGACGTCCGCCAACGGAATGCGGGAGAGGATCGCAACGCCCGACTGGCCGGCGTGACGCCCCGTTCGGCCGTTGAGCGCGATATGCTCATAGCCGGCCGCGCGCACCGCCTTTTTTGGAAACTGGGCGTCGGCGCAT
>JBCBJX010000109.1:0-9379 GCA_038522735.1 Pseudomonadota bacterium | reverse complement strand
TCGGGTACCTCCCGCCAGCTCCAAAGGCGACATTGCCGCCCGAGGCCCGGCTGGCCTACGCTAGGGGGCGGGCCAGCCTAGCGCCCGCAACCGAGGTCGGACTCTAACGCTGGAGCTGGACCACTTCGACAACCCCGGTCACCGTTCGATCGCCGCCTCGAAGACCGGAACGCCGACCTGCTCCGTCTCCGGCGGGTTGAGGGACAGGGAGTAGAGGAACTTGCGGCACCGGGTGCCGCGGCTCATCGCGTAGGCCTCGTTGAGCGCGCCCATCAGCGTGTCCGAGGCGAAGCCGCGCAGCTCATGGACCTCCACGTGGTCGTTCTCGTCCTTCATCAGGTGCAAAACGAGGTCTTTCGCCCCTCCGCGGGCGTTTCCGACAAGGATCATCGCGGCGTCACCCCGAGCGCCGCGATCAACTCCCGGCGCATCTCCTGAATGGCGGTGCAGGCCTCGGCGAGGTCCGCCTCCAGCTCCGGCGAGACCGGAAGAGCGCCCACATTCGCCACCTTGGCGATCTGGTTCATGTTCGAGGCGAGACGCGACTGGCCGAGAGCCCCCAGCATCTGGGAGAGCATGGCCAGCTCCGCCGTCGGGCTGTGCTGCCGCTTGGCAATGCGCCTGCGTTTGGGCGGCGCATCCTCCATGTCTTCGAACAGCTTCAGCCGGATGAACGCCGCCAGCGCCAGCGATCCCGCAGCCTGTTCCAGCCGGGCGCGCTCCTCATCGGTAAAGCGGATGGAGAAGGGCGGCGGGTGTTTGCGGCGCTTGCGAGGTTCAGCGGCGGTCGCAAATTCGGTTGTTTTCGAGGAGTCGCTCATCGGACCATCTCCTCCAAGTCTATATTTTCACCTTGTAATATTTATTCCCAGTTTGATAATGTCGCAAAGAATTGGTTCAAGTCGCCTTCGTTTAGGCGCACCATTTTACGGCTCTTTACGGCCGAAGCAGCCCGTCGTTTCCTCCGCGTTTAACGTTGTAGCGCCGGGGTTCTTTGCACGGTGGCGACGAACGCTTCGGGACGTGTTAGGCGACGCCGCGCTTTCGTCCGCACACAGTGCAAATAGCGTGACATCCCGCGCCTGGATCGGGGTGGTTCGGAGGCCCTAAAGGCAAACCAAGAGCGGCCAGTCGCGCGAGCGCCGCCGCGTCGCCAGGACCGCAAAAGCCGCCAGCCGTCGCACTCGCTGCCGGCGGTGGCGATGCAGCCATCGCGACGACTGCGACGAACGAACCGACGACGCGGCCCCGGCGGCGGCGTTGGTTGGCTGAATGCTTCACTCTCGCCGCCCGCCTTTCCGCGTGACGAACCTTGTCACAGGCCGTAGCCGATCCGCCGCGGCCCTGACGAGATGCCGCAAGGGCCGGCAGGCCGTCTTTGACCCGGATCAAGGTTGCGCCGCCGAAAGGCGCTTATTGGCAACCGTAAGCTGTCATCGCGGGCGCACCCATCATGTCCCAATTCCCGACTTCATCCGCCGGTTTTCGGATCGACGAAACGATCGCCCTTGTCGGGATGTTCATCGGTTCGATCATCGCTGTTTTCGTCGCCGCGAACGCGATCGACGCGCCGATGCAGGCGCACGCTTTCACTTTTCTCGGGGCGTTCCTGCTCGGCGGAGTTGTTCTCGCTCAACAGGCGACGTCGCCGCGCGCCGTAGAAACCGGCTACATGACGAACGTCGTGAAGGCAGGCGTCGCCGCTTCGACGTTTTGGGGGATCGCGGGCTTTCTCGTCGGCGTCGTGATCGCCCTGCAGCTCGCTTTCCCGAACATTTTCTATTTTGAAGACTACGGCTGGACGAATTTCGGACGCCTGCGCCCTCTGCATACCTCCGCCGTGATCTTCGCGTTCGGCGGCAACGTGCTGATCGCGACCTCGTTCTACGTCGTTCAGCGTACGACCGGCGCCCGGCTTTGGGGCGGCGTCCTTCCCTGGTTCGTCTTCTGGGGCTTCCAGCTCTTTATCGTCATCGCGGCGACGGGCTATCTCGCTGGCGTCACTCAATCCAAAGAATACGCCGAACCCGAGTGGTATGCGGACATCTGGCTCACCCTCGTCTGGGTCGCCTATCTCTTCGTTTTTCTCGGCACGCTCTGGAAGCGCAAAGAACCGCACATCTACGTTGCGAACTGGTTCTACCTCGCCTTCATCGTAACAGTCGCGATGCTGCACCTCGTCAACAATCTGGCGATGCCTGTCTCGATGTTCGGCTCACGGAGCTATTCGCTCTATGCGGGCGTGCAGGACGCGCTGATCCAGTGGTGGTACGGCCACAACGCCGTCGGGTTCTTCCTGACGGCCGGCTTCCTCGCCATCATGTATTACTTCATTCCAAAGCAGGCGGAGCGTCCCGTCTGGTCCTACCGGCTCTCCATCGTCCACTTCTGGTCGCTCATCTTCATCTATATCTGGGCGGGTCCGCACCACCTTCACTACACGGCGCTGCCGGACTGGGCGCAGACCCTCGGCATGACGTTCTCGGTGATGCTGTGGATGCCGTCCTGGGGCGGCATGATCAACGGCGTCATGACGCTTTCGGGCGCATGGGACAAGCTGCGGACAGACCCGGTCATCCGTATGATGGTCGTTTCCCTCGCCTTCTACGGCATGTCGACCTTCGAAGGTCCGCTCATGTCCGTGCGCGCGGTCAACTCGCTTTCTCACTACACCGATTGGGGGATCGGCCACGTGCATTCGGGCGCCCTCGGCTGGGTCGGTTTCATCTCTTTTTCAGCCCTCTACTGCCTGACGAAATGGCTCTGGAAGCGAGAGCGCTTCTACTCTTCTGCCCTCATTGAATGGCACTTCTGGGTCGCGACCCTCGGCATCCTTCTCTACATCACGTCGATGTGGGTTTCCGGGATCACCCAGGGCCTGATGTGGCGCGCCTACAACGAATTCGGCTTCCTCAGCTATTCGTTCGTAGACACCGTTCGCGAGATGCATATTCCCTATATCATCCGCGCTTTCGGCGGCGTCCTCTACTTAGCTGGCGCATTGATCATGGCCTATAACCTGTGGCGCACCGCTCGTGGCGACGTGTACGAACCGAAACGCAGGACAACGGCGCCTGCAGCTGTTCCAGCGGAGTAAGGGGAAAAGTCCATGTTCAAACATCACGGGCTTCTTGAGCGCTTTTCCGGTCTCCTGATCGGCGCCATCCTTCTGGTCGTCAGCGTCGGCGGGATTGTCGAGATCGCTCCTCTTTTTTACCTGGAATCGACGATCGAAGAGGTCGAAGGCGTTCGGCCCTACACGCCCCTCGAGCTTGCAGGCCGCGACATCTATATCCGCGAAGGCTGCTATGTCTGCCATTCGCAGATGGTCCGCCCGCTGCGCGACGAGGTGGAGCGCTACGGCCACTACTCTCTCGCCGCGGAGTCCATGTACGATCACCCCTTCCAATGGGGGTCGAAACGCACGGGCCCTGACCTTGCTCGGGTTGGGGGGAAGTACTCGGATGCGTGGCACAAACAGCACCTGATCGAGCCGCGCTCGCTCGTGCCGGAATCGATCATGCCGCCCTACGCCTTCATCGCGGAGAAGGATCTCGACGTCGCGGCCGTCGCAGGCAAGATGCAGGCGAACAAGATCGTCGGCGTGCCGTATACGCCCGAGATGATCGAGGCCGCCGTCGCGGACATCTACGCCCAGGCGGCGAACCCCAACGTGCTTGATTTCTCAGGCTTCGAGGAGCGTTACCCGAACGCCGTCATCCGCGATTTCGACGGCGATCCGCGCCGGGTGACCGAAATGGACGCCCTGGTCGCCTATCTCCAGATGCTCGGCACTCTGGTCGATTTCTCCGCCTACGACGCCTCATCGCCGGGCAACCAGCGCTGAGGAGCTGATAAGATGTACGAAACCCTGTCCTCCTTCGCCCAGACCGGCGGCCTCATCCTCTTCGTCGCCGCCTTCGCCCTGATCGTCGCCTATGCGCTTCTGCCCAACATGCGGGAGACGTTTAAGCGCGCCGCCAACCTTACGCAGAACGAACCGCCCGAGCCGACGTCCACGTCGGGCGAAAAGGAGAGCCGTCCGTGACCGACGAGAACGAAAAATATGTCGATCCCGTCACCGGCGCGGATTCGACGGGCCACGAATGGGACGGCATCGCGGAGTTGAACAACCCCATGCCCCGCTGGTGGTTGATCGTCTTCTACGTGACGATCGTCTGGGCCGTTGTCTATTGGGTGTTCATGCCGGCATGGCCGGGACTCTCAGGGTACACCCAAGGTCTGAGGGGGCATACGGAACGCCAGAACGTCGCTATCGCAATAGAGGCTTTGAAAGCCGATCGTGCGGCGGACGCCGCGGAATTGACGCAAGCGCCGAACCTCGCGGCCATCAAGGGCGATGAAGGTCTCTTTCAGTTCGCCCTCGCCCTCGGTGAATCCGCTTTCGGCGACAACTGCGCGACGTGCCACGGCGCTGGCGGCCAGGGCTTCAAGGGCTATCCGAACCTTGTCGATGACGCGTGGCTCTGGGGCGGCTCACTTGATGCAATCAAGCACACGCTGACCGTCGGCATTCGCTCCGAACACCCCGAAATGCGGTTCTCCCAGATGCCGGCCTTCGGACGCGACGGCGTCCTCGACCGCGATCAAGTCTCCGATGTGGTGGACTACGTTCTCAGTCTCTCGGGGCAGGACGCCGACCCCGCGGCGGCTGAGCGGGGCGCCGTGATCTTTGAAGAACAGTGCGTCGTCTGCCATATGGAAGGCGGCGTCGGGAACCGTGATCTCGGCGCGCCGAACCTCGCAGACGCCATCTGGCTATACGGCGGGGACCGCGCCGACATCCGCGAGACGATCTGGAACAGCCGCTACGGCGTCATGCCGAGCTGGGAGGCGCGCCTCGACGATGCGACTATTTCCGCTCTCGCCGTCTACGTGCACGCCCTCGGCGGCGGCGAGTAGCGGACCTCAGAAAGGCGGGCCGTGATGGCCGACGGATCGGACGCACACCCGGAAAAACTGCAGCTCTACAAGAAGCGTGAGCCGATCTACCCGAAGCTCGCGCACGGCAAATACCGCGCCCTGAAATGGGCGGTGCTGATCGTTACGCTCGGGATTTACTACGGGCTTCCGTGGGTGCGCTGGCCGCGAGCGGCGGGCGAGCCCAACCAGGCGGTGCTCGTGGATTTCGAAGGCGGCCGCTTCTACTTCTTCTTTATCGAGATCTGGCCCTCCGAACTCTATTACGTTACCGGGCTGCTCATCCTCGGCGCTTTGGGGCTTTTCCTCATCACCGCCCTCCTCGGCCGCGTCTGGTGCGGATATGCTTGTCCACAGACAGTTTGGACGGATCTCTATATCGCGGTGGAGCGGCTCGTCGAAGGCGACAGGAACGCCCGGATCAAGCTCGACCGGGCGGCGTGGACGACGGAGAAGGTCGCCAAAAAGGGCGTAAAGCATGCGCTATGGCTCGCCATCGCCGCGGCGACGGGCGGGGCGTGGGTGTTCTACTTCCACGATGCGCCCTCGACCCTGCCGAAGCTCTTTACAGGGCAGGCGGAAGGCTCCGCCTATCTCTTTCTTGGCGTTCTGACGTTCACGACCTACACGTTGGCAGGCTCCATGCGCGAGCAGGTCTGCACCTACATGTGCCCGTGGCCGCGCATACAGGGCGCTCTTACGGACGAAAACGCCCTCAACGTCACGTATAAGCACGATCGCGGCGAACCTCGCGGCCCCCATAAGAAAGGCGACAGCTGGGACGGACGCGGCGACTGCATCGACTGCCACGCCTGCGTCGTCGTCTGTCCCATGGGCATCGACATCCGCGATGGCGCCCAGCTTGAATGCATTCACTGCGCACTGTGCATCGACGCCTGCGACGACATCATGTCGAAGGTCGGTCGGCCGAAGTCGCTCATCGGTTACGATACTGAACTCAACCTCGATCAGCGTCTCGCCGGAGAGACGCAGACTTACAAGCTTTTCAGACCACGTACAGTGCTCTACGGGCTCCTCATGACGTTCGTGGCGGCGGTCATGGCGATCGGACTGATCGGCCGCGATCCGTTCACGTTCTATGCTGAACGCGACCGGGCGCCCGCATTCGTCACCCTCTCCGACGGCTCGGTTCGCAACGCCTACGACCTCAAAATCCAGAACAAGCGCAACGCGCCGAGCAGCTACCGGATCACCATGAGCGGCGTCGAGAACGCCGTTCTCTCCGCAGTTGGAGAGGAGGTCGCTGAAGGCGCGATCGTCATCAGCGCCGGCGGCGATCAGTTGAAACGGGTCCGGCTCTTTGCGACCGTGCCCGCCAACGCCGCGCCCCCCGGCGCGACGCCCGCCACCTTTTCTGTCGAGGAATTAGAGACGGGCTTCACCGTCCGCAAATCGACGACCTTTCTCGCTGGAGGCTGATGATGACGCATGACGAGGGAAACTTCATCCTGCGCGGTTGGCACGTCTTCGCCGCGTTCGTCGCCTTTTTCGGGGTCATCCTTGTCGCCAATATCGCGCTGGTGACGACGGCCGCACGCTCCTTCCCCGGAGAAGAGGCCAGCAAGGCCTACGCCCGCGGCCTGGATTACAACGCCGTTCTAAAGGCTGAGCGCGCGGAAGCCGCGCTAGGCTGGCGGGTCGAGAACGTCATTTCGCGCGAGGGCGGTATCGTCCGTATTCAGCTTGAAATATCCGACCCCTACGGCGAACCATTGCGAGAGCTCGGCGTCTCCGGCCGGTTAAAACACCCGGCGGCTCATAGGGCCGACGTCGAGCTTGAATTCGCCCAGATCGGCCGAGCCGTATTTGAAGCCCGTGCAGAAATCGATCCGGGGGCGTGGATCCTCGAATTCGATGCGGAAACAGCCGCTGGCGCGCGGATCGACCGCCGCGAACGGCTCTTCATCGAATGAGCGCCGCTGGCTGCCCGTCGGGCCTCGCCCCAGCCGAGGAAGCCGCGGGCGTCGGCGACGTGGCGCCGTTCGTGCGCGCCTCCGGGGACGCTCGCGAACTCGCCCTGAAAGTGACCGGCGCGCGGTGCGCCGGATGCATCGGAAAAATCGAAAGCGCGGTCGGCGGCGTCGATGGCGTCGAGACCGCGCGGCTCAACCTGACCACCGGCCGCCTCGTCGCCCGCTGGACCGGCGACGTCGTCGATCCAAACACGGTGGTTTCAGCGGTGGCGCACGCCGGCTACAGAGCCGCGCCCTTCGATCCGGAAGCCGCAGCCCGCGACGATGACGCCTACGGCCGGCTGCTCCTGCGCTGCATGGGCGTCGCAGGCTTCGCCGCCGCAAACGTAATGCTTTTGTCGGTCTCCGTCTGGGCGGCGGCGGGCTCCGATATGGGCGAGGCGACGCGCGCGCTCATGCACTGGGCTTCAGCGGCGATCGTGCTGCCGGCCGCGGCCTATGCGGGAAGGCCCTTCTTTCGATCGGCGTTCAACGCCCTGAAGGCGGGCTCGGCCAACATGGACGTGCCGATCTCCCTCGCGGTCTTCCTCGCCTGCGGGCTCTCGGTGTTCGAGACGCTTCGTCACGGTCCGGAGGTCTATTTCGACGCCGCGGCGATGCTGCTCTTCTTCCTGCTGATCGGCCGCTGGCTCGACCATCGGCTTCGCCAGCGCGCCCGCTCCGCCGCGACGGACCTGCTCGCTTTGCAGACCGTCGCCGCCCGACGCCTCGAAACGGACGACTCGGTGACGTCGGTCTCCGCCCGCGATCTTCTTCCGGGCGACCGCTTTGTTCTGCATGCGGGCGAACGCGCGCCTGTCGACGGCGTCGTCGAGGCCGGCGCGGGCGACGCGGACCTCTCCCTCGTCACCGGCGAGACGGCCCCGGTTTCCATCAGGCCCGGATCGACGCTTCATTCCGGGTGCGTCGCCCTGACCGGACCAATTACCGTGACCGCGACGGCGGACGCGGAGACCTCCCTCGTCGCCGATCTCGCACGCCTCATCGAAAGCGCGGAGCAGGGCAAAAGCCGCTATCGGCAGATCGCCGACCGCGCTGCGGGGCTCTACGTACCGGTCGTACACAGCCTCGCGTTCGCGA
Source organism: Pseudomonadota bacterium (assembly GCA_038522735.1). Classification (GTDB taxonomy): domain Bacteria; phylum Pseudomonadota; class Alphaproteobacteria; order Caulobacterales; family Parvularculaceae; genus JBCBJX01. Next base: position 1,364 of record JBCBJX010000109.1, on the reverse strand, counting down.
CAATCGCAGGCTGGCTGCTTCTCGGAGCAGGACCGCGCGAAGCGATCATGAACGCTGTTGCGGTGCTGATCATCACCTGCCCGTGCGCCCTCGGCCTCGCGGCGCCGGCGGTGCAGATCGTCGCGTCCGGCCGCCTTTTCAAAACCGGCGTCCTCGTAAAGACCGGCGACGCGCTGGAGCGCCTTGCGAGCGCAACCGCCGTCGTCTTCGACAAGACGGGGACCCTCACCTCTGGGAAACCGGCTCTCCTAAACGCCGGCGCTCTGACGGCGGAGGAGTTGAACGCGTCCGCAGCACTGGCGCGCACGAGTCGCCATCCTCTCTCGCGCGCAATCGTCGACGCCGCTGGCCCGGGTCTCGCAGCGGAAGACGTGGAAGAAGCCTCAGGCGGCGGTCTCTCCGGCCACATCGGCGACGCGACAGTCCTCCTTGGCTCACGCGCGTTCGTCGGCGTCGATGGTCCGGATGCAGAGGACGATAGTCTGGAAACCTGGGTGCGTATCGGCGGCGGCGACGCAAAGCGCCTTGTCTTCGCCGACGCTGTGCGTCAGGACGCCCGCGCCGCCGTCAACGACCTCCGGGCCCTCGGCCTTCGCGTTCTGATGCTCACCGGCGACCGCCGCGCGCCCGCCGCGCGGGTCGCGGCGGAGATCGGTCTCGACGAGTGGCGCTCTGAAGTGTCGCCGCAGGAGAAGTCCGGGATCATTGAGGCGCTCAACGCCGAAGGCGAACGTGTGCTGATGGTCGGCGACGGCCTCAACGACGCGCCCGCCCTCGCCGGCGCCGCCGTGTCGATGACGCCCGGCTCGGCCGTCGATATCGCCCAGACCGCAGCGGACGTCGTCTACCAGGGCGACCGGCTCGCCCCGGTCGCGCGAACGATCCGCGCCGGCCGCGCCGCGAAAGCCCGCATGCTGCAGAATTTCGCTTTCGCAGCGTTTTACAACGCCGTCGCAGCGCCCCTCGCCATGGCGGGGCACGTGACGCCCCTTATCGCGGCGCTTGCGATGTCGGGCTCGTCGCTGGTGGTGACGCTCAACGCTCTGCGTCCGGAGGGCGGGCGCCTCGCCGGTCCCGGCGCCCGACAAACCGCACTACAGCCCGCGGAATGACGGGGCTCCTCATCCTCATTCCAATCGCCCTCGCCCTCGGCGGGCTCGGCCTCGCGGCGTTCCTGTGGAGCGTCCGGTCCGGACAGTTCGACGACCCGGACGGCGCGGCGCACCGCATCCTGCTCGACGACGATCTGGACGACTAGCCCTTTTGGGTTCAGCGGCCCTCAAAGGGCGCCGACAGTCTTCTCCTGCCCCGCGATCGGCGACTCGCCGCGGAAGACGTCGGCGTAAGCGCGCCAGGTCGCGCAG
>JBCBJX010000108.1:0-9648 GCA_038522735.1 Pseudomonadota bacterium | reverse complement strand
GACGGCGACCTAGCGCGCGACATCGCGCAGTCCGCTTACCTCCGCGTCTGGCGTTTCGCCCAGGACGGCGATGTCGAAAATCCCCGAACTCTGATTTTCAAGACCGCCTCGAACGTTGCGGCGAACGAGTTTCGGTCCCGGCGCCTGCGTCGGCGCCATCACGCGCCGCCGAGCGACCGCGAGAACGGAGATATCGACGATGCGCCCTCCGATGCGCCGTCGCCTGAACGCGTGGCGACAGCCAAAGACGATGCGCGGCTCTCCGTCGAGGTGATCAATGCGCTTCCGGACAAAGTGCGCCGCGCCTTCGTCATGAGTCGCTTTCAGGATATGTCGTATACAGAAATCGCTGAGGCGATGGGCGTCTCGGTCAGCAGCGTCGAAAAATATGTGATCGCCGCCCTGAAGGAACTACGGCGGGCGATCGAAAATCAGAACGACGCGGAAGTCGTCGCCTTTCCAAAGCGCGACGGAAAAACGGCGCCGAAGGCGCAGACACGATGAGGACGGAACAGTGATCAAAGTACCGGACATCGCACGAGACCGGCGCGAGGCGCAGGCCGCGGAATGGGCGGGGAGGCGTCTCGGCGGACGTCCGACGGCGCGCGAGGAAGCGGAATTCAGCACATGGATGCGCGATCGCGAGAACGCCGAGGCGTTCGCCGCCTACGAGAGGGCGTCCCGCGCGCTTGATCACGCCGAAAGCGACCTGCTCGCCGAGGCGCTGTTCGAGGACTTGCAGGAGTTCGCCGACCGTCGTCCCGGAGCGGGACGGGCGCCATGGCGCGTGATCGCCGCGGCGGTCGCCGCCGCCTTTTGCGCAGGCGTGCTTGCCCTTCAATTCGCCTTGCAGGACGCCGCGCCGGAGGCGTATGCGACCGATATCGGAGAACGCCGGAACATCGTTCTCGCCGATGGCAGCGCCGTGACGATCAACACCGCGACCGCGGTCGAAGTCGCCTACACCCGCAAGGAGCGGGCGGTCGTCCTCAACAACGGCGAGGCGTTTTTCCGCGTGGAGCGCAATCGGAACCGACCGTTCACGGTTGCGACCCCCTATGGCGACGTCGTGGTTGTCGGAACGGCGTTCAGCGTACGATCGACACCCTCGGGCGCGGCGGTTGCGGTCCTGGAGGGGACCGTCCGGGTCGCTGGCGAGCAGGGCGGCGCCGTCACTCTGGGCGCGGGCGAGGGGGTTTCCCTCTCCGTAGACGGCGCGCCGGGCGCAGTCGAAGCCGTCGATCCGGCGGCTGAATTCGCCTGGCGGCGCGGAGTCGCGCGGTTCGGGGGCGAGCCGCTCGCCGCTGTAGTTGCCGAACTCAACCGATACTTCGATCCGCCGATCCTCCTGAACGACCCGTCGCTCGGCGCCTATCCGGTGAGCGGGGAATTCGACTTGACTGATCGGGATACGGCGGTCGCGGGCCTCGCCATCGCGTTCGGTCTTGAGGTTCGCGAAACGACTTCGGGCGTCGTTTTGCAGGAGCCCGACGCTCCGGGCGATACGGAGGAAAAGTAGAGCGTGCGCATGCAGCGACGCCTCCTTCTTGCGATCCTGATCGCGCCTGGCCTTGCGCACGCCGACCCGCCGCGCGCGGCGAAGACGCGCGAGACCATGCCGGTTGCGGACGTTCTTGAAGATTTGTCGAGCAAGGCGGGCTACGCCTTTATCGCCGACAGCCGACTTCTGGACGGGCGGGAAATCGAGCCGATCGCTCGACGGCGACCGAGCCCGCGCCACCTCAGGCGACGCCTCGCCGCGGTGGATCTCGACCTTCACCAGCTGAACGCGACGACCTTCGCTCTCAGCGCCATGGTCTCGCCGCCGAGCGCGCCGCACGGCAAACCGTTGCTCTCCGCATCGACTGTCGGCATCGAGACGATTATCGTGACGGGGACGGCGGTCGCGGGTCTGTCCTATGCAAACGTCGTCGAAATCGACCCGGAACTGCTGCAGCTCCTCGCGGCGAGTTCCACTGCGGACGCCGCGTATCAGCTGCCCCTGTCCCTCGCGTCGATCACGGCGGCCAATACATCCCTCCTCGGAACGACGGCGGGGCTCAATCTCATTGACCTGCGAGGCCTTGGAACCAATCGGTCATTGGTTCTCGTGAACGGGTCGCGAAGGACGCTTTTCGCCGGCGGCAACGGCACCATCGCGGGCGTCGACCTCAATTCCATCGCAGCGCCGTTTCTGGAGCGGGTCGAGGTCACGGCCGCCTCCGCCGGCGCGCTTCTCGATCCGGACGCCGTCGCCGGCGCCGTCAACTTCGTCACCCGGCGCGATGTCGAGGGCGTCGAGATCGGCGGGCGATACGGGCTGACGGAGAAGGGCGACGGCGAGGAATACGGTGCATACGTCCTCGCCGGCTCGCGGTCGGCTGACGGCGCGCGCCGGGTCGTGGCGGGCCTCTCCTTCGAAAGCGAAGACGGGCTTCTCGGAGCGGATCGGACGGAGACGGCGACGCCCTATGGGTTCGCCGTCGACGGTCGAATGGGGTTCGGAGAGAACGCTGTCTTCGCCCCTGGTTTCGGGGGCAGTACCGTCACTCCGGCGGGGACAATCGCAGGCGCGGTCGGTCCTACGGGCGAGTTTATTCCCGGCGTCGCGCTTTCGCTTGACGGCGCAGGCGGCGCTGAGCCTTATGAAGGCCGTCTTGATCAGCTTTACAACTGGGCTGGCGATACGGCCCTTGTTCTGCCGAACGAGCGGGCGCTCGCCCTTCTTGACGGGTCGATGGATGTCGCCCCGTCGATCGAACTCGGCCTTTTCGTGCAAGCCGGATGGTCTCAGACCGATCTGCAGCTCGCGCCCGTGCCGGCGACCGTGTTCCAGGGAGCCGACCCGCAACTCGGCGGGGCTATTCCGATCCCGATCAATCACCCGACACTGACGGATGACATTCGAACACTCGTCTTCGATCAGTATGGACCCGACGTCGCTGCTGTCGCGATTTCGAGGCGCTTTACTGAAGTTGGGCCGCGTCGTCGCGAAACCGACCGGTGGTACCTGGACGCGGAGTTGTCGCTCGGCTTCGAAGCGGGCCCGCGCAGCGCCGACATCTCTTATCGCTACGGCCGCAACCTGGCCGACACGGAGGAGCGCAACCGGATCAGCCGCGCGAACCTTCTGCTGACGGTCGATGAAGCGGCCTGCGCCTCGGCGCCCGGTTGCGTAACGACGGACTTCTTCACAGCAGGCGGCGTCTCCGCCGCAGTCGCCGATTTCGTCCGCGCCGACCCGGAACGGCGGCGCGTTCGCGTCGAAGAGCACGAACTCCGCGCGACGGCGGGTTACGAGAACGCCGCGGGTGCTTTGCGGATCGGCGCTGTCGCCCGCAGGACCCGCCTCGACGACCGCAGCGACGACGCCCAGCCCGTCCTCGGGAGCTTCAACGGAACATCCTTCGACGCCACCCTCGACCGCGCGGAACTATTTCTAAACCTCAGCGCAGACAGCGTACCGCTCGGACCGTTCGGCGAGGCGGGCGCGTTTTTCGGGGCGCGGGCGTCCGCCGTCAGTGAAATACCACCCTTCACGAACATTCAGGGCGCAGCGGACTGGCGCCCTGTTCCAGCGCTCAAGCTGTTCGTCGACGCGCACGCCGGCTCGCGGCCGCCCAACATCTGGGAGCTTTATACACGCGGTCAGTTCGCTTCTCGGTTTTACGCCGATCCATGCGCGTTTTCGTCCGACGCCGTCGTCGCAGCGAACTGCGCCGTCGGCGGTCCGCTCGGAACGCCCGACGGCTATCAACAGAGCGCGTTCATCGTGGAGACGACGTTCGTCGGCAATCCCGATCTCGACGCGGAGGAAGTCGTCGCGTTCAGCGCCGGCGCCGAGACGGATTTCGTCGAACCTGCGTTCCTGCCGGGACGACTGCGGGTCTCCGCAGCGTGGCGCGATTTCCACGTGCGCGGGGCCATCGACGGTCTCGCAGAACCGTTGGAAGAATGCTATTTTAGCGAGGACCTCTCATCCCCCGCATGCGGAACAAGCACGTTGACCGGCGCGCCCCTGATCCAACGCGATCCAGCGACCGGCGACCTGCTGTCGGTCACCAGCACCTTGCGGAACGGCGGCCATTTCGAATGGCGCGGTCTCGACGCAGAAGCGCAGTATCAGCTCGACCTCCGAGGCGGAGCCCTGGTCGACCGCATCTGGGCGAGCGGTTACCATACCTACACAGATGACGTTCGCATCGTGTCCGCGGGCGGCCTAGTCTTCGACGCGGAAGGGACGATGGAATATCCGCGCCACCGTTCTCTCTTCGCCGTCGGCGCCGCGCGCGGGCCGATTTCGTTGTCGACGCTCTTCAATAGGCGGGGGCGCGTAGAAGACGAACGATTTCCCGCCGGAACGGGCGATGCGGACGCCGTGATCTGGACGGATGTGAGCCTGCGGGCGGATATCGGCTCCGGGCTCGGCTTCGTTGCGACCTTGGAGAACGCGACCGACGAGCCGGCGCCGATCGTCGCCAACGGTGAAAGCTTCGTGCAGGCGCAGCACTACGACCTGTTCGGGCGGCGTTTTCTCTTCTCGGTCGTCGCGCGGCTCTGAGCCGCTGACCACTCTTGCAAGCGCCTATAATAAGGAATGGAGGCCACGGCCGGAATCGAACCGGCGTACACGGATTTGCAGTCCGCTGCGTCACCACTCCGCCACGTGGCCGTCCAAGACCGCGGTGTGTAGCGCGCCGCCCCGCGGCGGTCAAAGCGATATCCGCGCCCGACGAGTTGCGGAGCAGGGCGGGCGACCATAGAAAACCGCCGTCGCAGCCGGAATTCCCCCATGAACCACGCCATCGCCCGCCGCCATATGGTCGACAGCCAGGTGCGTCCCGACAACGTCACCGACGCGCGGCTGATCGCTGCGATGGCGGCCACGCCGCGCGAACGGTTCGTTCCCTCCGACAAGCAGGCGCTCGCCTATTCGGAGCTTGAGCTCAAAGTGAGCGACGGGCGCTGCATGCTGTCGCCGCGGGACTTCGCAAAGCTTGTCGACGCTGCGGACATCAAACCGGACGACGCGGTGCTCGATGTCGCCTGCGGCCTCGGTTATTCGACCGCCGTACTCGCCCGGCTCGCCGAGACGGTGGTCGCCCTTGAAAGCGACCAGGCCCTCGCCGAGGCGGCTGAGAAAGAGCTGAGCGAGGTCGGCGCGGACAACACAGTGGTTCTGACCGGCGATGTCGTCGCCGGCTCGCCGGACCAGGGGCCGTTCAACGTGATCGTCGTCGAGGGCGCCCTCGAGACTGAGCCGTCCGCCCTGAAGTCCCAGCTCGCCGACGGCGGGCGCCTCGTCTATGTCGCGCGGCGCGGCGAGGTCGGGGAGGCGGTCGTCGTCCTGCGCACCGGCGATCATTTCGGCGAACGGGTTGTCTTCAACAGCTCCGCCGCGGTCCTGCCTGAGTTTCGCGGCGAGAAAGAATTCGTTTTTTAGCGGCCGGCGCCCATCTTCACAGCGGACGGCGGCGAACTATATGCCGTAAAGATCGAACTGCGGGGAACGGCCGTCAGCGGCCCGACAAGGTGATTTCATGGACCGGACCTGGATGGCCGCTATCGGCCTTACTTCGATGATCGCCGCGATTTCCGCGCCGGCGTACGCGCGTCAGACCAGCGATCTTTCGCTCATCGAGGCGCTTCAGCACGCCCTCGACGACAACCCGACGCTCGCAGCGGCGGAGCAGGAGCAACGCGCGACCCGCGAGAACATCGCCCAGGCCAGAGCGCCGGGTCTGCCGCAGGTGACTGGCTCGACGAACTATCAGTCCTCCGAGCAAACGGTTCCGGATTTTCTGGGCGTCGCGGGGCAGCAGGAACTCGTGACGTTTCAGTATCAGTTCGAAGCCACCCAGACGGTGTTCGCCGGTCTTTCAAACTGGAACGCGATCCGCCAGGCGAAAGCGCAGGTGCGCGCGGGCGAGGCCCGGCTATATGCAACGCGACAAGACATTATACTGAACGTCGTGACGGCGTTTCTGGACGTTCTCCGGGACCGCGAGGTCTTAAAACTGCGCAATAACAACGTAACGGTCCTGACGCGGCAGCGCGAAGCCGCCCAGGCCCGCTTCCGCGTCGGCGAAGTGACGCGCACGGACGTCGCCCAGGCGGAGGCGCGGCTGTCGAACGCGCGGGCCGCGGTTTTCGCTGCGCGCGCGCAGCTGGCGGCGAGTGAAGCGAATTTTGAAGCCGTCGCGGGGCTTGCGGCGACGTCGCTGGCGCCCGCCCCTGAAACGCCGGCTGCGCCGCCGAGCCAGGGCGAGGCCCTTGAATTCTCGCGCGACAACGCGCCGTTGATCATCTCCGCCCGCGAGACAGAGACGGCGTCCAGGCGCGGCGCCCAGGCGGCCAAAGGGGCGCTCGCGCCCCGGGTTGAAGGCTTCGCGCGCTACGCGGACACCAGCAATCCAAGTTTCTTTCAGGACGAAAACGAAGAGACGACCGTCGGCGTTCGTGCGTCGATCCCGCTTTTCGCGGGCGGCGCGAATTACTCGCGCATCCGCCAGACCGCCCGCCAGAACTCCGCGGACCGGTTGCGCGTCGTCGAAGCGGAGCGCTCCGTACGCGAACAGGTGATCGCCGCTTGGACGCAGCTTGAGGCGGCCCGGGCCACCATCGACGCCGCGACGTCCGCCGTCTCCGCCAACGAGATCGCCTTTGAAGGCGTCCGCCAGGAGGCGCAGGTCGGGGCGCGCACGACCCTCGACGTTCTCGACGCCGAACAGGAGCTCCTCGACGCCCGCGTGCAGCTCGTCACGGCGGAACGCGATGAAAACGTGGCGGTTTACTCCCTGCTCGCGGCCATCGGCGCTTTGACGCCCGAGAGATTCGGTCTTCTATAAGACAGAATCGCGCGACACCCGCTTCGTCACGTGATGAGTTCGTCTTCGGTGAAGCTCGAAGACGCGCCGTAAAGAGCCAGTGAAAGGGGGCGAAACGCGCGATGGACAACGCCCAGCCTGAGCCGAGCATGGAGGAAATCCTCGCCTCCATCCGCCGCATCATCGCCGAAGATGAAGAAGAGGGGGGCGACGGGGCCGAAGCCGCAGCGCCGGAGCCTGAGCCCGTGAAATCCCCGCCGTCGCCCGTCCGCCCGGTCGAGACCGCTCCTGAGCCGGATCGGCCCGCGCCGCAGGCGGCTCCCCGGCCGCAGCCGACGCCGGCGCCCGCCGCCCAGTTCCAGCCCGCCGCGCCCTCGCGCTCGGCGGAGCCGACCCCGCGCTCCGCGGAGCCCGTTGCGTTCGCACCCGCGCCCCGTCCGGCGCCCGCCCAGCCCCAACCGAAAAAGGATCCGCCGATGTCCGACGCCGCTCGCTCCTACAGTTCGGACGACGACGACAGCTATCTGACGGACGACCGCGCCGCCGTCGCCGCCAACGCCTTCCAGCAACTGACCGAAAACGTCCGCGTCAGCGAGAACGGCCGGACGCTTGAAGCGATCGTCTCGGAAATGCTGAAGCCCATGCTGAAGCAGTGGATCGACGAGAACCTGCCGGTGATCGTCGAGGAAAAGGTCGAGATGGAGATCAAACGCATCGCCCGCCGCGGCCGCTGACGGGCGACCTCATCTCCGGTGAAAAGCGGCCCTCGGGCCGCTTTTTTGTTGCGCCGCCCGCGCTATAAGGCCCTTTCGCCCGCGATCAGCTGAACGACGACGCCATGCTTGAGAAGACATTTGACCACGCCGAGGCCGAGGAGCGCCTTTACGCCCGCTGGGAGGAGGCCGGCTGCTTTCGGCCGAAGGACGATCCGTCCGCGGAGACCTACTGCATCGTCATTCCGCCGCCGAACGTCACCGGCAATCTGCATATGGGCCACGCACTCAACAATACGCTGCAGGATGTGCTCTGCCGGTTCGAGCGCATGCGCGGCAAGGCGGTGCTCTGGCAGCCGGGCACGGATCACGCGGGCATCGCGACCCAGATGGTCGTCGAACGCCAACTCATGGAGAACCAGCAGCCGACGCGCCAGGAGATGGGGCGCGAGGCGTTTATTGAAAAAGTCTGGGAGTGGAAGGCGCAGTCGGGCGGGGCGATCCTCAACCAGCTGAAGCGCCTCGGCGCCTCCTGCGACTGGTCGCGGGAGCGGTTCACCCTGGACGAAGGCCTTTCGGCCGCCGTCCAGAAGGTGTTCATCGCTCTTTATAAGGAAGGCCTCATCTACCGCGACAAGCGCCTCGTCAACTGGGACCCGAAGTTCCAGACGGCGATCTCCGATCTCGAAGTGGAGAGCACGGAGGTTCAAGGGCATTTCTGGCACTTCAAATACCCGCTGGAGAAAGGTGAGACCTACAAATTCCCCATCGCCCATGACGAGGAGGGGAACCCGACCGAATGGGAGGAGCGGGACTATATCGCCATCGCGACGACGCGGCCTGAGACCATGCTCGGCGACGGCGCCGTCGCGGTGCACCCGAGCGATGCGCGCTACGCCCCCATCGTCGGCAAGCGCGTCCTCCTGCCGCTGGCGGACCGCTACATTCCGATCATCGCGGACGAGCATCCGGATCCGGAGTTCGGCTCCGGCGCGGTGAAGATCACCGGCGCTCACGACTTCAACGACTTTCAGGTCGCTAAGCGCCATGGCCTGCCCATGTACGACATCATGGACGACGCGGGCCGCATGGACGGTCCGATCCCGGAGAAATACAAGGGTCTGGATCGTTTCGAGGCGCGCAAGCGCGTCGTCGCCGATATCGACGCCCTCGGGCTCCTCGAGCGCGTCGAGGACAAGGTGATCCAGCAGCCCTTCGGCGACCGCTCCGGCGTCGTCGTCGAGCCGCGCCTCAAAGACCAGTGGTTCGTAGACGCCGAAACCCTCGCGAAGCCCGCCATCGCGGCGGTGGAGGAGGGGGCGACGAAATTCGTGCCCGAGAACTGGTCGAAGACCTATTTCCAGTGGATGCGGAACATCGAGCCCTGGTGCATCTCCCGCCAGCTCTGGTGGGGCCACCAGATCCCCGCCTGGTTCGGGCCGGACGGAAAGCATTTCGTCGCGGAGTCAGAACACGAAGCGATTAAATTAGCCAAGGCGCACTACGGCGCGGACGTTCGCGTCACCGTTTCTTCAGTTGAGATGCACAGCGGCGTCGCTATCGAAAAGGGCGCAGGCGAAAGCGAAAAGCTGGTCGAGGTCATTCTGCGTCGCGACCCAGACGTTCTCGACACCTGGTTCTCTTCCCAGCTCTGGCCGTTCTCGACCCTCGGCTGGCCTGAGGAAACGAACGAACTGAAGCGCTTCTACAAGACCGACGTGCTCGTCACCGGGTTCGACATCATCTTCTTCTGGGTGGCCCGGATGATGATGGCGGGCCTCCACTTCATGGAGGAGGTCCCGTTCCACACGGTTTACATCCACGCGCTTGTTCGCGACGCTGACGGACAAAAGATGTCGAAGTCCAAGGGCAATGTCGTCGACCCGCTGGACCTTGTGGAGAAATACGGCGCCGATGCGCTGCGCTTCTTTCTCACCGCCATGGCGGCGCAGGGGCGCGACATTCGCCTGTCGGAGCAGCGCGTGGAGGGCTACCGCAATTTCGGGACCAAGCTCTGGAACGCCGCGCGCTTCTGCCAGATGAACGAATGCGCCTACCCGGATGATTTCGATCCGTCAGCGGTCGAAAGCGCCCTCAACAAATGGGTT
>JBCBJX010000107.1:0-9933 GCA_038522735.1 Pseudomonadota bacterium | reverse complement strand
TCCACCTCGTTCTGGTGGAAAACATCCCCGTACGTCATGGCGTCCGCGCCATCCGCGCCGTTGAAGTCGAGGTCGAAGCCGTTGTCGACACTCTGGACGTACATGGCGAGGCGTTCGAGGCCGTAGGTGATCTCGCCGGTCACCGGCTTGCAGTCGAAGCCGCCGACCTGCTGGAAGTACGTGAACTGGGTCACCTCCATGCCGTCGCACCAGACCTCCCAGCCGAGGCCCCATGCGCCGAGCGTCGGGCTCTCCCAGTCGTCCTCCACGAAGCGGATGTCGTGCACGGAGCGATCGACGCCGATGGCGTCGAGGGATCCAAGATAGAGTTCCTGAATATCGTCCGGGCTCGGCTTCAGGACGACCTGAAACTGATAGTAATGCTGAAACCGGTTCGGGTTCGCGCCGTAGCGCCCGTCCGTCGGACGGCGGCAGGGCTGCACGTAAGCCGCCTTCCAGGGCTTCGGCCCGAGGGAGCGCAGCGTCGTCGCCGGGTGAAAGGTCCCCGCCCCCATTTCAAGGTCATAGGGCTGCAGGATGACGCAGCCCCGCTCGGCCCAATAAGCCTGCAGCGTCAGGATGAGGCCCTGAAAGGAGAGCGGCTTTTTCGGCGCGTCGAGGGGCATGGACGTGTCCTTGAAGTTTCGGGCGGTTCGGCCAGGTTCGGTAACAGGAAGCCGCGCGGGCGGCAAAGCCTCAGCTCCAGGCGGGCGGCTTCGGCGCGCTCAGCTTGAAGACGATGGCCGCCCACCGGATGGCGAACGCGACCCCGCCGCCGATGAGGAGCCCCGCCGTGTTCGTCGCTCCGAGATCGCGCGAGAGCCAGTAGACGCCGGCGCCCGCGAGGGCGGCCGTCGCGTAAATCTCCTCGCGCAGCAGCATCGGCGTTTCATTGCAGACGACGTCGCGGATGAGACCGCCGAAGGTCGCGGTGATCGTTCCCATAATGACGACGACGAGGGCGCCGTGACCCAGGGCGTAGGCCTTGGCGGCGCCGACGACGGCGAAGAGAGCGAGGCCGAGGGCGTCGAACCAGACGAGGACCTTCAGCTTCGACCAGAAACGCGGCGCGGCGAACGCCGCAACCCCTGCGCCGGCTGCAAGCGCGACGTACGCCTCGTTTTCAAGCCAGAAGACCGGCGCATCGAGGAGGAGATCGCGCACCGTGCCGCCGCCGACGGCCGGGAGAAGCGCGACCACCGCGACGCCGAAGAGATCGAGCCGGTGGCGCACCGCCGTCAGCCCGCCGGAGAGGGCGAAGACGAAGACGCCTGCATAGTCGAGCAGCGCGAGAAGGGAGGCCGTTGTCATGGCGGAGGCCTAGCAGAGCCAGCATCCGCCCGAAATCGGGTCGGCCTAACCGCCGGTTTTTTCCTTCGCTCGCTGAAACGCCGGGCGGGCCTGATTGCGCTCCAAATAGGCCTTCAGGGTCGGGTAGCCCTCGAGCAGTCCGAAGCGGCCCGCCATTTCGCAGATATAGGTCATCCCGAAATCGGGCGTCTGCAGCCGATCGCCGAGGATGAAGTCGTTGTCGCCGAGCTGTTTGGCCACGTAGTCGAGCTGCAGCGTCACCTCGGCTGACGAGAACGCCTCGAAGACCTTCGGCTTCGGGTCCGGCTCGCGGGAGAGAAGGAGGCGCATGAGAAGCGGGGCGAAGGCGGACGCCTCGGTGTAGTGCAGCCACTGCAGATACTGCGTGTACGCCTTTTCGTCGGACGACGCCGGGGCCAGACGGGTCTCTTTATCAAACTTGCCGACCAGATAGGTCGCGATCGCGCCCGATTCGGCGATGGTCATTCCGTCGATCTCAATCACCGGCGACTTGCCGAGGGGGTGCGCCTTTTTCAGCTCCGGCGGCGCCCGGAAGGTTTCCGGGTTTCGGTCGTAGATTTTCAGCTCGTACTCGAGGCCGAGCTCCTCGAGGAGCCAGACGGTGAAGATCGACCGACCGATGCGGAGATGGTGGACGAGGATCATGGGACACTCCGTTCGCGTGCGGGCGGAGTATCGCGGGCGCGGCGGCCCGTTCCAATCGCCGCGCGCAGTCGGCGGGCGTCAGCTCTGCTTGCTGAGGCGTTCGGCGGCGCGGGCGCCGTCATACCAGCGCGTCGCCTCGTCCCGGTCCCCGCGTGCGGCGGCGATGGCGGCGCGCCCGTAAAGGGCGACCACGTCCTGGGGATCGTATTGGAGAATGCGCTCGAAGGCGCTGAGCGCCGAGCCGATGCGTCCGTCGGCGGCGTCGCAGAACGCGGTGTGGGCGAGAGCGTCGAGAGCCCAGGCGTCGGAGAGAAGCCGCGCGCGGGCGGACCGGCAGGCGTCGGCCGAGAGATCGGGCGAGGGATGCGCCTCCGCGACGGCGCGGAAGCGCTCTCCGGGATCGGCGGCGTCGACGACCGGCGTGTCGCGAATGGACGCGTCGACCGGACGGGCGGTCGGACGCGGAGGGGTTTTTTCAGGCTGCGGCGCCGCTTCAGCGAGGCGTTGGGGCGCGGGCTCAAGGCTCGCGCCCTCTTTCGGGTTCAGGCGTCCGACGACCCGGATAAGGGAGTAACCGCCCTCCTCTTCGGTCGAGACCCGAAGATCCGCGACGTCGTCGATGATGAGGAGCGCCCCGCCGTCGACGGGGCTGAGGGAGAAGGTCGCAGGCCCCGACGCGGATTTCATCGCCCGGCCGATCTCCAGCCCTGAAATGCGGACGGACGATCCCGCGATGCGGCCGGCGCAGGAGCCGACGCATTCGATATCAATCCGCACCCGGTCCCCGGCGGCGCCGGCGCGCACGTCGGCGAGCGGTCCGGCGGCGGCCGAAGCCGCCGCCGCCGCGATCGCCGAAAACACCGCCGCAATCTTTTGCATGCCGCAGCGGTGTCCGACTCGGGGGCGGCCGTCAAACGCGGCCTAGAAGCGATAGCCGCGACGGTGGAAGACGCGGATCAGGCGCTCGGAGCCCTCGACGATGAAGGGTCGGCCGTAGGGGCCGAAGCACTGGCGCGCCGAATAAAGCGCCGGCTTGCCGCGGAAGCGGCCGCGATATTCAATCGGACGGCAGTTGAAGCCGCGCCCCCTGAACGCTTTGAAAGGGCGGTGCGGAAAGTAAGCGACCTTCCCGCGGTGATGGCGGTGCGCGTGGCGGAAGTCCCGGCGGCGGTCGCGGCGGTCATGATACCGATCGTCCCGGCGATCATACCTGCGGTCATAGCGCCGGTCGTCCCGCCTGTCGTCGCGGCGGTCTCCGCGATCATCGCGCCTGTCGCGGCGGTCGTCCCGGTCTTCATACCGGTCGCGGTCGTGCCCCGGATGGGCGGACGCGGCGCCGGCGCCCGCACCGAAGCTGAGCGCGAGGCCGATAAGGGCCGGCTTGATCAAAGTACGCATGGACAAGTCCTCCTTTCGCGCCATCCAGCCGATCGTCAGGCTGCGATGCGATTGCGGCGGCCGGGCGCCGGGCGATCTGACGAGCGCGCGAGCGCACCGCCCTTTTTCCGCCCCACCCCGCCGGGTTAGAAACGCCCCATGACGGATGTTTTCGATGCGCAGAAACGCTCGGCGGTGATGCGCGCTGTCGGCTCGAAGAACACCGGGCCGGAAATGCGCCTGCGCAAGGCGCTGCACGCCGCGGGCTATCGCTACCGTCTTCATCGCAAGGACCTTCCGGGCTCGCCGGATCTCGTGTTCCCGCGCCTCAAGGCGGTGATCTTCGTCCACGGATGTTTCTGGCACGGTCACGACTGTCCGCGCGGCTCGCGGGAGCCGAAGCAGAACGCGGACTACTGGCGCGCTAAGATCGCCCGCAACCGGGAGCGCGATCGCGCGGCCGTCGAAGCGCTCGAAGCATCCGGCTGGCGCGCGCTCGCCGTGTGGGAGTGCCAGTTAAAGAAAGCCGCGCCCGGCGTGGACGCGGCCTTGGTTTTTCTTAGAGGCGATCAGCCCGAGGGCCGTTAAGCGTCGGGGTCCGGCGCCTCGTCCTCTTCCACGTCGGCGTCCGGGTCCCAGTCGTAGATTTCGCGGATCTGACAGCGGCGCGGGCCCGCGACCGAGCGGTCGAGTAAGATGTCGTCGAACTTCGTCACGCAGGACCCGCCGCCGCGCCCGCCGACGCCAATGCTGGTGAACGCGTCCCGGGCGTCGCAGCCGCCGGCGAGCTCGACAAGGTACTGATCGTTCACACCGCGGGTGAGGACGATCTTGTCCCGGGCGATCACGCTGAAATTGTTGATGGTCGAGCGGAAGCAGATGCTGCGGACCGTCTCGCCGCGCCGCGGATCGTCGGCGCCTCCAGGCTCCGGACCTTCATCCGCGCCCTGATTGGACGCGCAGGCGGCCGTCGCCGCGAGGATCGCGATCGGAACAAGGGCCTTCAACTCGGTCATGCCGCTCTCCCAGATAAAACCAAAGCAACAGCAGCGCGCCGATAGGGCGAAATTGGGGCGCAAGGGACGGACGCTCTAGGTCGGCGGATTGAGCCTAGGATCGAGGCCCAGCCGTTCCTGGTTGATTTCAGCGCATTGGGTCTCGACGCTTCCCGGCCGAAAAATGATGTTCCAGCTGTTACGCGAGACGACGCTGGGCACCAGTACTACCGCATGCTGATCGAGCAGAGCGTCGCCGAACCGTTGCTGCCCGAGGCTGGGCAAGCCGGGATGGAGCCAGTTGGAATTCGGAATCTGTTGCGGCTCGACGATCCGGACGCCCACTGTTCCGGCGATCCGCCCGCGCGTTACGACATGCGGCCGGATGTCGAGCGTATCAAATCCCTTGTGAACAGCGACCTCCAATATCGCCGTCGCCGGATCGTGGGCGGCGTAAACACAGCGCGTGCCGCGCACGTTCCAGCGACCGCCAGCGAGAAACGCGCCTTCGCCGCTCGACCAGGTTCCCGCATGTTTTTGCTGATCAATGCGCCAAAACGTGAGGCCGCCGTCGCCGAAAGGAGGCGAGAGGGGGGTCATGCGTATGCGCCGTATTCCAGCCGCGTCAGGTGATCGTCAAGCGCCTCTACGCCTGCAGGGGTCGACAGCAAGTCGATAGGCCGACGCCGATCAAGCCCCATTTGCGGCTTTTTCATCCATTCTTCCGCGCTCTCGCGAGAGCCAAGCAATTCCTCCGCCCGCCCGAGCACCTCGGCGAACTTCCATGTCCGTCCGCTTTGTTCGATGTTGAGCGGCTTCTGAAGCTCGTCCCGTCGGCGCTGAAGCGTTCGTAAGCTCATGCCGACGGCGGCTTCCAGCAGGTCGCCTCCGCCTCTTAACAAACGCACTTGCATCACCAGATGGTTCAAGGCGCCGACCTGCAAGCCCTTGGAGATGAGGTCATGGGCGTCGAGCGCGGTGCGCACCTCGACGCCGATCATCTCGGGACCGCCGAGCAAATTTACGGTTCGTCCGATCGCGTCGTCCAGCGCCGGCCCTTCGTGCGACAAAGCCATGCTCAAGTCCTCGCTGCGTCAGGCGTCGCTAAAAATATGACGCGTGACGCAGCGAATTTCAAGTTCCGTCGTCAACCCGCTGCGAGGCCGAAGGCTTCGGGCTCCATCGCCATCATGGCGTCGGCGCCGGCTTTCACCTTGGCGAGGTGGGCGGCCGTTTCCGGCAGGACGCGGTCGAGGAAGTATTTCCCGGTCGCGAGCTTGGCTTTGTAGAACGGGTCTTCCGCGCCTTCGCCGCCCTTCTCGAACGCCGCTTTCGCCATCAGCGCCCACATATAGGCGAAGGCCGTGAGCCCGAAGAGCTGCAGGAAATCGTGGCTGGCGGCGCCGGCGTTATCGAGGTTCGAGAGGGCGTTCTCGCCGAACCAGCCGATCGCTTCTTCAAGCTGCGCCTTGGATGAGCGCAGTCCCTCGACGAACGGTTTGAGGTTTTCGTCGTTCTCGTTGTCGGCGACGAATTCGTCGACCTCCTTGAAGAAGGTCTGCCAGGCGCGCCCGCCGTTCGCCATCAGCTTGCGGCCGACGAGGTCGAGGGCCTGGATGCCGTTGGTGCCTTCATAGATGAGCGCGATACGGGCGTCGCGCTGGAACTGGGACATGGGCCAGTCTTCGGTGAAGCCCGACCCGCCGAACACCTGCAGCGAGTTGTGGACGTTGAGATAGCCGCGATCGGTGAGGAAGGCTTTGATGATCGGCGTCATCAGCCCCATATAGTCGTCAGCCTTCTGGCGAATTTCATCGTCCGGGCTCTTTTCCAGAAGGTCCTGATAGAGGCCCGTCCAATAGGCGAAGGCGCGGCCTGCTTCGTTGAACGACTTGGCATCCATCAGCATACGGCGCACATCCGGGTGAACGATGATCGGGTCGGCCGGCAGATCCGGACGCTTCGGACCAGTGATCGAGCGCGACTGCAGTCGGTCGTTCGCGAAGGCGAGCGCGTTCTGGTAGGCGACTTCCGACTGCGCGAGGCCCTGAACGCCGACGCCGAGGCGCGCCTCGTTCATCATGACGAACATGATTTTGAGGCCTTTGTTCTCCTCCCCGACGAGATACCCCGTCGCGCCTTCGTAGTTCATCACGCAGGTCGCGTTGCCGTGGATGCCCATTTTCTCTTCAAGGCCGCCGCAGTGGAACGAATTCCGCTCGCCGAGGGAGCCGTCCTCGTTTGGAATGAATTTCGGGACGATGAAGAGAGAGATGCCTTTCACGCCCTCCGGCGCGCCTTCGATCCGCGCGAGGACGAGCTGGACGGTGTTGTCCGTCAGGTCCTGTTCGCCGCCGGAGATCCAGATCTTCTGGCCGGTGATCTTGTAGGTCCCGTCGCCCTGAGGAACCGCCTTGGTGCGGAGAAGCCCCAGATCCGTACCGCAATGGGGCTCGGTGAGGTTCATGGTCCCCGCCCATTCGCCGGAGGTCATCTTCGGCAGATACATCTTCTTCTGCTCGTCAGAGCCGCCGACGTGAATGGCTTCGGCCGCGCCGGCGGTGAGGCCAGGATACATGGCGAACGCCATGTTCGCCGCGGACGTCATTTCCGAAACCGCGTAGCCGACGACGTTCGGCAGGCCCTGACCGCCATATTCCGGGTCCGCGCGAAGAGCCGACCAGCCGTTCTCGGTGAACTGGCCGTAGGCGTCCTTGAAGCCCTCCGGCGTCGTCACGGCGTGGGTCTCTTTATCGTACCGGCAGCCCTGCTTGTCGCCGACGGAATTCAGCGGATGCAGAACCTCGGCGGCGAATTTGCCGCCCTCCTCGAGGATCGCGTCGACCACGTCCGGCGTCGCGTCGGCGAAGCCCGGAAGGTTCGAGTACTTCTCTATGTTGAGCACGTCGTGGAGGAGGAACTTCATGTCCCGAACGGGCGCGGAATATTGCGACGACATCGGTTGTCTCCGGAGGTTGGTTGCACTGCGCGGCCGACTGACGGGCCACGAAAGCTTCGCCCGTCGTCATACTCTGCGCCCGCGATGCGCGAAAGGAACGCCAGCAGCGACCAAACGGCCCGATCGGCGCCCGCTAGCACGGCCGTTTGAGACGCAAAATCTTGTGCTTAAAGAAGTGCTTTACACAACATACGGGGGTTTTAAGCTTTGTTAACCCACACGTGATTCGCAGGCGGTCGGCAGGGCGAATGACTGAAAACGCTTCAAACTTCACCGAGCGCGGATCGTCGGCCCCGGCGCATGACGGTCTTCGCGCCTCGGACGTGGTGCGTGAAGCGTTGAATCAGGCGATCTACGAGGAAGGTGAGGAGGGCGACATGGCTTCTGGAGATCGCGCGTACGCGGCGCAACAGCCGGCGCAAGCGCCGACGCAGCCGCCGCGCGAGGGCCTTTCTCAGCGCGACGTCGTCGCCGCCCTGAAGCATCTTCAGCAGCGCCTGGCGGCCAGCGACAAACGCAACTCCGACGCCGCCCGTCTGTTGTCGGAGCGCCTCGAAGGCCTCCGCGATCGGATCGACGGGGTGAATGCGGACGATCTCGACCGCCGCCTCTCCTCCCTCGAAACCGCCGCGGGCAAGGCCGACAAAGCGTTCAACGCCATGCGCGGCGTCGAGGGCGCCGTCGCCCAGATCGCAAGCCAGGTGTCGAAGCAGATCGAGGGCGTCCGCGACGCCGCGGCTGATCGCAGCGCCGCGACGGACGAGCGCCTCGACGCACTCGCCGCCCAGATCACCCAGATCGAACGAACGACACGCGAGGCGACGGACGCGATCGAAGCCCGGCTTGAAGACGCGCCGGGCTCAGACGCCGGCGACCGGGCGATCCTGGAGCGCCTGGAAGCCTCGACCGCAGAGATCGGCCGCCGGCTCGGGGACATCGAACGCCGGCTTGAAACCGTTGAAAACGCCGACCGCCTGTTCGACGACGAGCCGAGCCTCGCCGCCGACCACGCCCCGCGCGCCGTTCAGGACGCGGACGACGATGAGGACGAGCCCGCCATTTTCGGCCGGCGGATGGAAGACCGGGCGGGCGGCGCAGACGCGCCACAGAAGCAGTCGATCGACGACATCTTCGACGTGGTCGACCTCGGCGACGATGACGACGGCGAGGAGCCTCGTCCGCGTCGGGACAAACCAGGCGCGACCCGCCGGCATGATGAGGACTTCGCCCGTGCGGCGGGGGCGGACAAAGCCGCTCTGAAGTCCCTTCTCAAGCGCTCGCGGGGCGACGCTGACAACGATCTCGACGCATCGGTTTCGGATTTCGAGAACGAGCAGGCCTCTGCGCCCGCGCGTCCGGGAGATTTCCTCGCTGCGGCGCGCGAAGCCGCGAAAAAACGCACCGAAGAAGCCGAAAAATCCTCCCGCGACCGATCGGTCCGCAAGCCGCCCAAAGAAAAGCCGGTGAAGGAAAAAGCCGCCCGCCGCGCAAAGGCGCCGGCGGTCGACGAACTCGGTGTCGACGACGCCGACGCGACGGTCGCGCTCACCGAGAACGACGAGGCGAACGGATCAAAGCGGGTTCTCGCCATCGCCCTGCTCCTCGGTGTCGCCCTCGTCGGGGGCGTCGGCTTCCTGTGGACCCGCTCCGTCCTCAATCAGAACGACGACATGGGCGTTCCCGCGGCGACGATCGCTCCGCCGCCGGAAACGCAGCCGGCGACGCCTGCGGCGCAGCCCGCCGCGCCGCAGAGCGATACGGGGCGCGCGGCTTATGACGACGCCATGTCCGTCCTCGCCGAAGGCGCCGACCCGGCGCGCGCCACCCTCGCCTTCGACCGGCTGAGCGAGGCCGCCGACAAGGGTCACCCTCCAGCGCAGTTCGAACTCGGCAAGCTTTATGAGCGCGGCCTCGGCGTGCCGACGGATCTTGTCGCGGCTCGCGGCTGGTACCGCCAGGCGGCGGAAGCCGGAAACCGCGACGCCATGCACGTCCTCGGCGTCATGTACGCCCGGGGCCGCGGCGGCGCCCGCGATCAGAGCCAGGCCGTCGTCTGGTTCCAGCGCGCCGCGGAGCTCGGCCTCGTCAACTCGCAATTCAATCTCGGCGCGATTTTTCAGCCGTCTGCTGAAAAAGGCCCGAGCGATCTTCAGGACGCCGAGCAATCCTATTTCTGGTACGCTCTTGCGGCGTCGAACGGCGATTCCCAGGCGATGCCGCAGGCCGCCCGCGTCAGCGAGACGCTGACGGACGATGCGCGCGCCGCGGCCGACGCCCGCATCGCCGCCTGGGCGCCCCGCCCGCTCGATCCGACAGCGAACGATCTGCAGCGGACGAGCGACGGGTTGTAGGTCCGCAAAAAAACTAATGCGCCCGGTCTCAGTCGCCGTCGCCGGATAGCGGTCGCTGAACCGCCAGTCAAAATTCGGCGACAGCCCAACGGGACATGTTCGACCGGAAATCGCGCTCGCCGCCTTTATCGGTCCGTCCGATGGGCCATTCAGCGGGACCGGCGGGCTCCGCGAGAACATACGTCCGCCCCTCAGCTCTGATGGTCAAATCGCCAGGTCGGCGCTTGATGTCGAGGCCGATGTTCACGTGATCCCGATAGGTCAGAAAGACGAC
>JBCBJX010000106.1:0-10040 GCA_038522735.1 Pseudomonadota bacterium | reverse complement strand
GGAGCTCTTTGAAGAGCTGCCGGAAGTCGGCGATCCGGAGAAGCCGAAGCTCGTTTTCTTTTTCGACGAGGCGCACCTTCTGTTCAGCGACGCGCCGAAAGCGCTCGTCGAGAAAGTCGAGCAGGTGGTGCGGCTCATCCGCTCCAAGGGCGTCGGCGTCTATTTCGTCACCCAGAGCCCCGGCGACGTGCCGGACGATGTGGGCGCCCAGCTGGGCGCCCGGGTGCAGCACGCGCTGCGCGGGTTCACCCCGAAGCAGAAGCGCGCGATCAAAGCAGCCGCCGACACCTTCCGCCCGAACAAAACGTTCAAGACCGAGGACGTCATTACGGAGCTCGGCGTCGGCGAGGCGCTCGTCTCCACCCTGATGAAAAAGGGTGTGCCGACGCCGGTGGAGCGCACCCTCATCCGCCCGCCCGGTTCCCGCATGGGGCCGATCACGGCGAAGGAGCGCAAGGTCGTGCTCGCCCGGTCGGAGCTAGCCGCGAAGTACGACAAGGCGATCAATCGCCGCTCCGCCTACGAAGTTTTGAAGGAGCGCGCCGAAGCGCTGGCCGAAGACGCCGAGCGGGCCGCTAAGGAGGAAGCCGCGGCGAAGGCGCGGACGTCGTCCCGGAAGAAAACGTCTACGTCGCGCTCGACGCGGCGCCGGTCGTCCAACCGCCAGTCCGTCGGCGAGGCCGTCATCAAGTCCGCCGCGCGGACCTTCACGACCCAGATCACCCGCTCGCTGGTGCGCGGGCTCCTCGGCGGGCTGAAGCGCCGGTGAGCCCCGCCGCCCTTCGAGACGCCGCCTGAGGGCTTACCGCCCCGACGCGTCGAGGATCGCTTCCAGGTTCTCGTCGAACGTGCGCACCGCATAGACGATCGTCTCGGCGGAATCGGCGAAGAACGCCTGGCGCACTTTGTCGGAGGTATCCGTCGACTGATGGTAGTCGGGATGGTCCTCGACGCCGAAATAGATGAACGGGACGCCGCGCAGGTGGAAGGCGTAGTGGTCGGACTGCTCGGTCCAGTCGTTCGGCCCGTCTTCCGGCTGGTCGTGACCCATCCGCACCGTGATCGGCGAGGCAGCGTTCGTCTGCTCGATATACGGACGAAGATAGGGGTAGTGGTAGACCCCGGCGGCGTAGAGTTCGCGCTTCTGGGACCGTGAAACCATATCCAGATTGACGTTCAGGATGACGCCGGACATGCGGATCGGCGGCGGCGGGCTCTGGACGAAATCCTCCGCACCCCGCTGGCCGACCTCCTCGGCGTCGAGGGCGGCGAAGACGATGGGGTGGCGCGGCGGCGTCTCCATGAAGTCCGCCGCCATGGCGAGGAGCGTCGCGACGCCGGACGCGTTGTCGTCGGCGCCGTTGTAGATCTCGCCGTCCTTCTCGCCGAGATGGTCGTAATGGGCGGTCACCACGATGACGCCGGGCGCGGAGCCCGGAACGAGCCCGAGCACGTTGGCGGCTTCGGCGAAGCCCCGCTCCGTGCCAGGCGCCGCGGCGATGAAGGGGTGGACGAAGCTGTCGCCGCCGACGGGCCTGAGGCCGATCTCCTGGAAGCGGCCGGCGATATAGGCGCGCGCTTTCTCGCCGCCCGGCGTGCCGACCGCGCGGCCGGCCATGTCGTCGGCCGAAAGGATCACGAGGTCTTCGGTCAGCTGGCCGTGGTCGAGGCGTTCGACGAGCGGAGCAACCTCGATGCGCGGCGCGCCGGCGGTCTCTCCCGCGCCCTCCTCGCCGCCGTCGCCGCCGCAGGCGAGAAGAACGAACGCCGCGCCGATCGGCGCGAAACGGGCGAGCCGCCGTAGAGAGACGGTCGAAATCATACTGGTCCTCCAAGGATTTGGCGGACCTTGCCTTAATCTGCGGCGGGGGTGAAGTCGCCCCGTCGCAACGCTTCTTGGGAAACCGCCTGACGAGACAACTTCTCCCCCGCTCGCGGGGGAGAAGTTGTGTGCGGCGACGCGCTTAAGCGGCCTGATCGTAGAGCTTGCCGCCTGCGGCCGCGATCTCGCGCAGCTTCGCCGGCGGCTGGAAACGGGGGCCGTGGCGCTGGGCTAGCCGCTCGGCGGTGCGGACGAACTCCTCCGCGCCGATCGTATCGATGTAGCTCATGGGCCCGCCGGTCCAGGGCGCGAAGCCCCAGCCGAAGATCGCGCCCAGATCCGCCGATTGCGGGTCGGAGACGATGCCCTCGTCATAGCAGTTCGCAGCCGGCACGAGGTTCGCGTAAAGAAGGCGCTCCTTCACCTCATCGACCGTCGGCTGATCGTCCGCGAGGGGGAAGTGTTCCTGCAGCCCCTTCCAGAGGTGCTTCTTGCCGCCCTCCGGATAGTCGTAGAAGCCGCCGCCGGACTTGCGGCCCTTGCGGCCGAGTTTCTCGACGAAGAGCTCGAGGAGGTCGTCGACCTTCGTGCGCGGAACGGCGTCGTCGCCGAGCTCGGCGCGGGTCGCGCGTGAAATGCGCAGGCCGAGCTCCTGGCTCGTCTCGTCGCACAGCGCGAGCGGGCCGACGGGCATGCCGAGCATTTTGGCGGCGTTCTCGACGAGGGCGGGGTTCACGCCCTCGGTGATCATCTGCATGGATTCATTGATGTACGGCGGCACGACGCGGTTGGTGTAGAAGCCGCGTGTGTCCTTCACGACGATCGGCGTCTTCTTGATCTTCGCAACGTAGTCGAGGGCGACCGCAAGGGGCAGATCGCCCGTCTCGTCGCCGGGGATGATTTCGACGAGGGGCATCTTGTCGACCGGCGAGAAGAAGTGGATGCCGATGAACTGGGCCGGACGTACGGAGTGTTTCGCGAGGCCGGTGATCGGCAGAGTCGAAGTGTTGGTGGCGAACACCTTGTCGGCGGGCATGATCGCCTCCGCCTTCTTGATCGTCTCCTCCTTCACCTTCGGGTCCTCAAAGACCGCCTCGATGATGAGATCGACGTCGGCGAGCTTCTCGTAATCCGGTGTCGGATGAATGCGCGCAAGGAACTCGTCCATCTGCTCCTGCGTCTTGCGGCCCTTATCGACGGCCTTCTGCAGGATGCCGGCGGAGTACGACTTGCCGCGATCAGCGCTCTCTTGATCGCGGTCGATAAGAACGACCTCCATGCCGGCGTTCGCCGTCACATAAGCGATCCCTGCGCCCATCATGCCGGCGCCGAGGACGCCGACTTTTTTCAGCTCCTGTTTCTCGACATTCTTCGGCCGCTTCTCGCCCTTCTCCGCCGCCTGCTTGTTGACGAACAAAGTGCGGATCATGTTGCCGGCGACGGGATCAAGCATGAGCTTGGTGAAGTATTTGCTCTCCAGGCGGATCGCCGTGTCCATCGGCACGATGGAGCCTTCATAGGTGCACGAAAGGATCGCCTCCACCGCCGGGAAATTGTGCTGGGTCTGCTGCTGGGCCATGGCGTTCGCGCCCATGAAGGTCTGCACCGCGCCCGGGTGCATGGCGCCGCCGCCGCCCGGGAACTTGAAGCCCTTCTTGTCCCAGGGCTGGGCGACTTGCGGGTTCGCCTTCACCCAGGCCTTGGCGCGGGCGACGACTTCGTCACGCGGGGCGATTTCGTGGACGAGGCCCTGCTCGAGCGCCTTCTGGGGACGGACGGGCGCGCCCGTCGTGTTCATCTGCAGGGCGTTGGCGATGCCGATGAGCCGCGGAATGCGTTGCGTGCCGCCGGCGCCCGGCAACAGGCCGACCTGCACTTCCGGCTGACCGAGGGTGAGCTTCGGATCATCCGCCACCACCCTATAATGGCAGGCGAGGCAGACTTCGAGGCCGCCGCCGAGGGCGAGGCCGTTGATCGCCGCGGCGACGGGCTTGGCGAAGGCTTCGCCTTTCTGGAGCTTCTTCGCCGGATGGCCGCCCGTCTCCATTTTCCGGAACATGGCGTTCATGCCGAACTGGGCGTCGAACATCTCGCCCGGCGTCGCCGAGCCGCGCATGGAGGCCGTGCGCTGCAGCATGCGGAGGTCCGCGCCCGCGAGGAACCCGGACTTTTTGCCGGAGGTGACGACAAGGCCCTTGATCGCGTCGTCGGCGAGGAACTTGTCCACGGCCTCGCCGAACTCGGAAATGAGGTCCTCGTTCCAGACGTTCATGGACTGGCCCGGAAGATCGATCGTCAGGAGCGCGATCCCGTCGCCGTCGATCTCGAAGGAGAAGGTTTTGTAAGACATGTCGTCCGCCTTTTGATGGTTTGAAAACGGAGAGAAAAGCCGGCGCCGCCGGCCTTTCGATCGATCCGAAGACTAGTTGACGCGTTCGATGATGGTCGCCGTGCCCATGCCGGCGCCGATGCACAGGGTGATGAGGGCCGTTTCCTTGCCGGAGCGCTCCAGCTCGTCGAGGACGATCGAGGTGATGATCGCGCCCGTCGCGCCGAGGGGGTGGCCCATGGCGATGGCGCCGCCGTTCACGTTGATGTCGGAATGGTCGATGTCGTGGGCCTGCATGAAGCGCAGGACCACCGAGGCGAACGCCTCGTTCAGCTCCCAGACGTCGATGTCTTTCGCCGTCATGCCGGCTTTCTTCAGCGCCTTGGCGGCGACATATTCCGGGCCGGTCAGCATGATGGTGGGTTCCGAGCCGATGGAGGCCATCGCCTTGATCCGGGCGCGGGGTTTGAGGCCCGCCGTCGAGCCCGCCTCGCGAGACCCGATGAGGACGCCCGCCGATCCGTCGACGATGCCGGAGGAGTTGCCGGCGTGGTGGACGTGGTTGATCGCCTCAAGCTCCGGGTACTTCTGAAGGGCGACGCTATCGAACCCGAAGGCGCCGACGCCGGCGAAGGACGGGTTGAGGGAGCCGAGGGACTGCATGTCCGTCTCCGGACGGATGGCTTCATCGTGGTCCAGCACGACCTCGCCGATCACGTCTTTCACCGGAACGATCGACTTCTTGAACCGGCCTTCGGACTGGGACTTGTGGGCGCGCTGCTGGCTTTCTACGGCGTAGGCGTCGACGTCGTCGCGGGAGAAGCCGTATTTGGTCGCGATGAGGTCCGCCGAAACGCCCTGGGGCACGAAGTATGTCTTGAAGGCGAGCGCCGGGTCCGTCGGCCAGGCGCCGCCATCGGAGCCCATGGGCACGCGCGACATGGCTTCGACGCCGCCGCCGATCGCGAAATCCGCCTCGCCCGACATCACTTTCGCGGAGGCCATGTTGATGGCTTCAAGGCCCGACGCGCAGAAGCGGTTCACCTGCACGCCCGCCGTCGTCTCGGCGTAGTCCGCGCTCATCACCGCCGTGCGGGTGATGTTCGCGCCCTGCTCGCCGACCGGCGAGACGCAGCCGAAGACCACGTCGTCGACTTTCGTCGTGTCGAGTTCGTTGCGGTCGCGGATCGATTTCAGCACCTGCGTCGCCAGCTCGACGGGCGTGATTTCATGGAGCGCGCCGTCTGGTTTGCCTTTGCCGCGGGGCGTGCGCACCGCATCGTAAATGAGCGCCTCGGTCATCGTGGGCCATCCTCTATTTGCGCAAGATCCGGCGGCCCGGGATCCGTCCCGCGACCGCGTGATTCATCGCATGTGGTGGTAATCAGGCGTTCGCAAAGGCGCAATCGAGCGACGCAGTGACATGGGCGGTTCGCGGCGTTAAGCGGCGGGGGACCGATCGCAATCATGGGAGGACCCCTCATGTCCGACCTCGCCCCCCTCCGCGACGCCATGCGCGCGGCGACGCTGAAAGACGAAGCGGCCGTCATCTCCGATCTGCTGCCGCAAGCGACCCTGTCGCCCAAAGACGCCGCCGCGGTAGAGAAATCCGCCAAAAAGCTGGTGAAAGATGCTCGAAGGAAGGCGGCCCGGTCGGGCCTCATCGAGCAGTTCCTGCAGGAATACGGGCTTTCCAATCAGGAGGGCGTCGCCCTCATGCGCCTCGCCGAGGCGCTCCTGCGCACGCCCGACGCGCCGACGGCCGACGCCCTCATCCGCGACAAAATCGAGCGGGGGGACTGGAACCGCCATGCCGGGAAATCCTCCAGCTTCGTCGTCAACGTCTCGACTCGCGGGCTGATGACGGCGGCGACGGTGCTGGAGCGCACCATGGGCGTCTCCATCGCCGAAAAGCTGCGTTCCGCGATCGCACGGGTGGGCGAGCCGGTGATCCGCACGGCCGTCGGCCAGGCGATGTCCATCATGGGCGAGCACTTCGTCCTCGGCGAGACGATCGACGAGGCGATCAAGAAGGGCCGCAAGCAGGTCGCCCACGGATACACCTATTCCTACGACATGCTGGGTGAAGCGGCGCTGACGGCCACCGACGCTCAGGAGTATATCGAAGCCTATTCAGGGGCGATCGCCGCGATCGGCAAGAACGCCAAAGCGAAGCGGCCTGCGGACGAAAACCCCGGCATCTCCGTGAAGCTCTCGGCGCTTCATCCGCGCTATGAATTCATCAAACGCGAGCGGGCGCTGACGGAGATCGTGCCGCGGGTCGCGGAGCTCGCCCGTCAGGCGAAGGCGGCGGGCCTCGGCTTTAATATCGATGCGGAGGAAGCGGACCGCCTCGACGTCTCCCTCGACGTCATCGGGGCGCTGTTGAAGGACGAGAGCCTCGGCGACTGGGACGGCTTCGGGGTCGTGGTGCAGGCCTATCAGCGCCGGGCCGCCTATGTCATCGACTGGCTGGTCGCCGCCGCCCGCGCGGCGAACCGGCGGACGATGATCCGTCTCGTGAAGGGCGCCTACTGGGACGCGGAGATCAAGCGCGCCCAGGTGATGGGGCTGGAGAGTTATCCCGTCTTCACCCGGAAGGTGCTGACGGACGTCTCGTTTCTCGCCTGCACCCGCAAGCTCTTCGAGGCCGCGGACATCCTCTACCCGCAGATCGCGACCCACAACGCCCATACGGCGGAAGCCGCCGTGGCGCTCGCGGACGAATACAACGTGTCGAAGAAGGGGTTCGAGTTCCAGCGCCTCCACGGCATGGGCGAGGCCGTGCACGAACGGCTCCTGAAAAAAGGCTACCGCTCGCGCATTTACGCGCCCTGCGGCGGACATGAGGAGCTGCTTCCCTATCTCGTCCGCAGACTGCTTGAGAACGGCGCGAACTCTTCCTTCGTCAACCAGCTCTTCGATCCGGACCTCACCGTCGACGACATCGTCCACGACCCGGTGAAGGACGCGAAAGAACTCGCCGACATCCCGAACCCGAATATTCCGGACCCGCGGGACTATTTCGACGGCGAGCGGCTGGCGGCCGAAGGCCTCGACTGGACCGATCCCGCGACCGCCGACCGCCTGATCGGCCTTGCGGCGAACTCGGAGAAACCGAGCGCCGGGCCGATCGTCGGCGGCGTCGAAACCCGTGACGGCCTGCAGAAAGTCGAAAACCCGGCCCGCCTCGCAGACCACGCCGGATGGGTCGTGATGGGGTCCGCGGAGGATGCAGAGCGCGCCGCCGACATCGCCGCGAAAGCGGCGCCGGAATGGGCCGCCCGGCCCGCCGAGGAGCGCGCCGCCATCCTCCGCCGCGCCGCCGACATGATGGAGGCCGAGACCGGCTTCTTCCTCGGCCTCGCCGTCAACGAAGCCGGCAAGTCCCACCCCGACGCCATCGCCGAAGTGCGCGAGGCGGTCGATTTCCTCCGCTATTACGCAGACCGTGCAGAAGACACGCTGGAGGGCCGCGCGCCCCTCGGCGTCGTCGCCACCGTCAACCCGTGGAATTTTCCGCTGGCGATCTTTACGGGCCAGACCGCCGCCGGCCTCGCCGCCGGGAATGCGGTGATCGCCAAGCCCGCCGAAACGACGCCGCTGATCGCCGCGGCGGCCGTCCGCTTGCTGCATAAGGCCGGCGTGCCGGAGGACGTCCTGCATTTCGTTCCGGGCCCGGGCTCGGTCGTCGGACAGGCGCTGGTGGAACACCCCGCTCTGAAGGGCGTCATCTTCACCGGCTCCACGGCGACGGCCCAGCGCATCCGCAACTCTCTCATCGCGGCGGGCAAGAGCGACGCCGTCCTGATCGCCGAAACGGGCGGGATCAACGCGATGATCGTCGATTCCACGGCCCTTCTCGAACAGGCGACCAAGGACGTCGTCGCTTCGGCGTTTCAGTCCGCAGGCCAACGGTGCTCGGCGGCGCGCATTTACTGCGTTCAGGACCAGATCTACGACAAGGCCGTCGCCATGCTCTCAGGCGCGATGGACGAACTCGCCGTCGGCGACCCGGCGGCGCTTTCCACCGATGTCGGACCGATCATCGACGCAAAGGCGCGAGACGGTATCCGTGAGTACATCGAAAAGCATCGCGCCAAGGGCCGCGTTATCGCGGAAGCGCCGGCGCCCGCCGATCCGGATGCGGGCTATTTCCTCCGCCCGGCAGCCATCCGCGTCGATAAGGTCGCGGACGTCGAGCGGGAGGTGTTCGGCCCGGTCCTCCATGTGACGAAATTCAAGGCGACCGAACTCGACGCTCTGGTCGACAACATCAACGCACTCGGCTACGGCCTCACGATGGGCGTCCACACGCGGATCGACGCGGTGATGGAGCGGGTCGCGGCGCGCGCCCATGTCGGCAACGTCTACGTGAACCGCAACCAGATCGGCGCGGTCGTCGGCGTGCAGCCCTTCGGCGGCGAGGGCCTCTCCGGCACCGGCCCCAAGGCGGGCGGCCCTCACTATCTCCGCCATCTGACGAAACCGGCGGAAGAGCCCGAGCGCGCCGACGCCCCGCTGCCGATCGGCGAGGCCGCGGCCCTCGACGGGGAGGCGAAAAAGGCCCTCAAATCCGCAGGCGAACTTTGGGCGCGGATGGACCAGAAACGCGGCGAGATCCTCCGCGCAGCATCCGAAACCGTTTCGGAGGACGCCGGGGAGACGCTCCGCGTCGCCTCCGAGATCGCCAACGGCGTCTTCCGCGATCCGACGCTCCTGCCGGGCCCGACCGGCGAGATGAACACGCTTCGGATGGCCGCCCGGGGCGTCGTTCTCTGCCTCGGCGGGCCGGGCGAGGACACGGGGCCGCTTTACCATCAGGTCGCGCGCGCCCTCGCCGCCGGCAATGCGGTCCTCGCCCTGACGCCGAGCGTCGATGTCTGGGCGGCCGCTCTTGAGAAAGCGGGCGCGCCGAAGGGCCTCCTCCGCGCTGCGCCGACGCTGACGAAGGCGCTGATCGCCGATCCGATGATCGACGCCGTCGCCCTCGATGCGGGGCCCGTCGGGCGGAGCGCGCTTGCGAGCCTCCTTGCGGAGCGGGACAGGCCGATCGTCCCCATCCTCGCCTCCGACGACGACCCCTGGCGCTACGGCCACGAACGCACCCTGACGGTGAACACCACCGCCGCCGGCGGCGACGTCGCCCTGTTTGCGCAGGCCGAGGAAGCGCCCGAATAATAACGCCTCGCCGCGGCGGGCGCGCCGTCCGCCGCAGGCGCCATTGCGACGGAGGCCCATGCGGCGCTTTTTAAAATCCATGTCCGCCGCCGCAGACACCGCAGGGCCGCGCGCCAAGCGCGACCGCCTGAGCGCTCTCGCGCGGCGGGACATCGCGCGCGCCTCCACCCCCGAAGGCGAACCGACGGGGCCGTTCTCAGGCGCCCGCGGCCTCGGCGCCTGGCTGAACTGGGCCTTCGCGGACAAATCGCGGATGTTCTGGACCCTGCAGGCCCTCGGCTGGTCCGGCTTCTGCCTGATGCACTTCTTAACGCTCTACAACGCCGCCTCTGGGGAACGTCAGTATTTCGCGCTCTTCTCGGCGTCCTCGACGCTCACGGGCTTCGCGGTGACGACCCTCGTCCTGCGCCCCGTCTTCCAGTTCGCGCGGACGCGCAAACCCGCAACGCTCCTCGCCCTCTCCCTCGGCGCGGCGGTGTCGGCCGCCGTCGCGATCACGTTCATCAAGGCCTATCTTTTCAACATCATCGCGCGCACGGACCTTCTGGAGGTGCGCGAGCAGGCCTATCAGTCGAAGTCGCTCTTCGTTCTTCTGGGGCCGGACATTCAGGCGAACCTCTTTCTTCTCCTCTCCTGGTCCGGCTTTTACTACGGGATCAACTACTACCTCACACTCCGGGCGCAGACGGAGGCGGCGCTGCAGGCCGC
>JBCBJX010000105.1:0-10176 GCA_038522735.1 Pseudomonadota bacterium | reverse complement strand
GGGTGAAAAGTTGGCGAGCGTCGTCTGGTTCGGCGTCGATCCCAGAAGATCAGAGCGCGCATAAGCCGACGATTGCAGATCTGCAGGCGGGTTTACGACAAAATCAGGAGCGCCGCCGGTCTGCGGCGGGGGCGCCGGCGGGGGCGGTGGGGGAGCCGGCGGCGGCGGCGGCGGATCGCCGAATGATGCGGACCGACCGGACTGGCCGTCCGTCCCCACGCCCAGACCGTCGCAAGCGGCGAGCCCCGCCGCGCCGATACCCGTCAGCACGTCGCGTCTGGTGGTCCTCATAAGCTGTCCTCAGCCTCTACCCGGCTCGGCCGACGATGGTTCGGCATGCGAACAGGGCTCGCTAAAAAAGGCGCGACGCCGACCTGTAGCGTCGCGCACGCTGATGTGGCGAAAGCCTGCGCCGCGCGCAGGATCCGTGTTGTCGGCCGATGCGTTCTGTTTCTGCTGCGCCCCGACATCCGGTCTGCACCACAAGCGAAGTCTTGTCTACAGGCGAAATGATGCCGAATAAGCCAAAGTGCGCCTAACAAAAATGCTTCATGAAGAGGAGAAGCCCTAAATTTCAATAACATTAATCAAATAATCTTGATTATTTTTTTGTATTCAAACGATCTGGCTTTATCTTGCACAGCTTCTTCAAAAAACTCGGCCAGCTCTCATTGGTAATCGTAGTGGACGGCATTTGCCAGCCTTTCTCGAGATGAGGAGCGCTTGCAAGCCACGGATAGGAGCTCAGGGCTGATCTTCGAGGTCACGACCCTCAGGCAGCCATACGCTGAGCAAGTAATTCTTCACTACACTGACGGATCGTACGCTCCCGTCGGAGCTCACCGGAAAGGCGGCTCGTCGAAGCTTCTGAGCTTGCGCGAGTGCAGCGATTTGCCGCCGTCTTTGGCGAGGAGTTCGATCGCCTCGAGACCAATCGCCATGTGCTCGGAGATCGCCCGTTCGTAGAAGCGGTTCGCCGCGCCGGGAAGTTTGATCTCGCCGTGGAGGGGCTTGTCGGAAACGCAAAGGAGCGTTCCGTAGGGAACGCGGAAGCGAAAGCCGTTCGCCGCGATGGTCGCCGATTCCATATCGACCGCGATGGCGCGGGATTGGTTGAAGCGGCGCGCTTCTTCGGAGTACCGGAGCTCCCAGTTGCGGTCGGAGTTGGTGACCACCGTCCCTGTCCGCATACGTCTCTTAAGCTCTTCGCGGCTTCCAGCGCGCTTGCCGGCCGCTTCCGCGAGCGCCAGCTGCACCTCCGCGATCGGCGGCACGGGGATTTCCGGAGCAAGATCGGCGTCGAGGACGTTGTCGTACCGAAGATACGCATGGGCGAGGACGTAGTCGCCGAGCCGCTGGGAATGGCGAAGGCCCCCGCAATGACCGACCATAACCCAGCACTGGGGACGCAGGACCGCGAGATGATCCGTAATCGTCTTGGCGTTCGAGGGGCCGACGCCGATATTGACGAGGCTGACGCCCATGCCGTCGGGACGTTTCAGGTGATGCGCCGGCATCTGATACTTCCGCCAGGCGACGTCTTCGAGGAGCGGGGCCGCATCCCGCTTGTCGCCCGCGCGAACCGCGCACCCTCCCGGTCCGCAAATGGTCTGATAGCCGTCGGAGCCGAGACGCTCGAGCCCGAGGCGCACGAATTCGTCGACATAGCGATGATAATTCGTGAAGAGAATAAACTGCTGGAAGTCTTCGGCCGGCGTGCCGGTATAGTGCGCGATGCGCTGCAGGGAGTAGTCCGTCCGCGGCCCGGTGAAGAGCGACAGGGGGTACGGCCCGTCGGTTGGCGCGTCCGCATAGCCGTTCGCGATCGCGTCGTCGGTGACGGCGAGGTCCGGCGTCGGAAAAAGCCGCGCAAGATCGCTCGGCGTCGCGGCGTCCGCATCGATCCCGGCGGCGCCTTCGATCGCGTAAGGGTACGGAATTTCATCCTCGCCCGGGCCGACGAAAATCTCGCAATCGTACTGCTCGACCAGGAGCGAGAGCTGTTCTTTCAGATAGGAAGTGAAAAGGCGCGGCCGCGCGATGGTCGCGGCGTAATCGCCGGCCGCCGCGAACTTGCCGAAAGCGCGGCTGATCGGCGGCGGCGGCCCGTCGGGACGATAGGAGACAGCGAGTTTTGGATAGCGGTAAGCGCCGGCGGCGCGGGCCGCAAGATCGGGCGCCGCGCCGTCTTTGGCGTATGCGTCGAAATCCCGCCGAAGCGCCGCGCAGGACGCGTCGTAAATCTCGACGAGACGCGCGATCGCGGCTTCAGGCGTCGCGCAGGGCGAAAGCCCCGTCCGCGCTCGGCCGGCGCCCGCCACGTTCAGTCTTGCGCGTCCTTGCGCACGAAAGTGACGGCGAACATCGTCTCGCCCTCGAAGAGATCCTTCGGCGGCTCGACGCCTTCAATCACCTGAAAGACGCGCGGCGTTATCGAGCCTTCCATGCGGTAGCCGCGCTCCGCCATCTTGCCGCGATGGAATTCAAGGGCCGCGGCAGTGAACTCGCGGGCGATGATGGTGATGCGGGCGGGGTTGTCGGACATGCGCGTCTCCAGTGGCGTTGATCGCGGGACGTAGTCCGAAGCGAGTTATAGGGAAACGCGGCCCCGCAAAAGGGCCGCGTCCCGTTTCGAACCTGCGACGCTCAACTGCGGCGGCGCGCGACGCCGAGACCAAGAAGGCCTAGACTGAAGAGCGCGAAGGCGCCCGGCGCGGAGACGGCCAACGGAGTCACGTCCTCGAAGACAAGCGAATCGAGGGCGAAGTTGATGTTGTCGAAGCCTTGGAAATCGTCGTCGAAAGACACCTGAAAGATGTCGACCGATCCGGTGTTGAGCCAGTCGAAGTCCAGGTTCTGCGAGAGCGTAATGTCGTTCAGGAACGAGTTGAGGCCGGAGAGGTTCAGCGAGTAGTCGATCCCCGTCACGGTCGACGGTTGGTTCGCGAACACCTGCGGAACCTCGTTTGAGTCGATGAACTGGATCCCGTCGAGCCCGCCGAGATTGCGCACCTGGATGTTCGAGCCGGAAGAGCCGTTGTCGACGATGTCGTAGACCGTCGCGCCGGCGCCGTCTTTCATCTGAAAAGAGACTTCCTGGATCGCGTTGAAGTGGCGCGCTTGCGTCGGCGTGAACGGCGTCGTCGGCGTTTCACTGTCGAAGACGAAGAAGCCGGAGACCATTGTTACGCCGTCAAAATAGTTTTGGCCCGAGG
The DNA here is from genome assembly GCA_038522735.1 of Pseudomonadota bacterium. Taxonomy (GTDB): domain Bacteria; phylum Pseudomonadota; class Alphaproteobacteria; order Caulobacterales; family Parvularculaceae; genus JBCBJX01. Next base: position 6,961 of record JBCBJX010000105.1, on the reverse strand, counting down.
GATCGCCGGCGGACGTGAGCTGGCCGGTGAAGGACATTTTGATGATAGCGGCCGACGCCGCGCCGTTCATGGCGGCGATCGCGGCGGTGGCGGCGAGCAGTTTCTTCATGATGGTTTTCCCGATGCTGATGACACAGCCGAGGAAACAGAAACTGCTGACGCTTCGATGTCGTTCCGGCATCGCTTTGATGACAGCGGCGTTGCGGGGATCCGGCCCAGCCGCCGCCTCTCAGGAGGCGGCTCGGACGGCGTTCTCGTCGCCAGGCGGGGCGAATAGATCGGGGTCGAGCGCGATCAGTCTTGCGGCGAAACGCTGCGGCGTGTCCTGATAAACAAGCTCGGCGCGGTCGAACGCCGCCTCCCTCGCTTTGTCCCGCTTCATAGCAATACCGTCGGCGACGGAGCGCAGGGCGCGCTGGGAAAAGACGTCCTCAGCCAGACCGGAAAGTTCGATCGCGGCGACGGCGAGATCATTGATCCAGCCAAGGGCCGCCGCCGCATCTTTCGCCCTGCGCTCCTGGACGCCGACCGATTTCGGATCGAGGGGGCGAAGGAGACGCATGTGAAGCCCGTGATGCTTCACCCGCTTGCGCCAGTCGTGATCCCGGTCGGCGGAGGCTTCGCGCGAGGCGTCACGCATTTCCTTCCTGCCGCGGCGATAGACCTTGCGGGCGCCCGCGATCAGATCCGCCGGCTGCAGTGTTTCAAACGACGGTGCGACGCGCTTCGCTTCGTCCACGAACTGCCAGGCGCGGGCGAGCCGGGCCGCCGCTTCGTGACGTCTCAGTGAGCAGCGCTCCCGCGTCGCGGCGATATCGCGTAATTGTTCGTAAGCCGATTTAAGATCGTCATCAGCGACCTCCTCGGCCGCCAGGCGTTCGAGCGTCGCCGATACGGCGCTTACGTCCCGGAGCCCGGACAGGGTGCGTCCCGCCTCCCGCCACGCGGTGTTCTGCTCCGCATACTGTTCTTTGGAAAGCGCAGGCCGGGCGAGAGTGAGGAGCGCTCTCGCCCGCTTCGCCGCGCGCCGCGCCTTGAAAACGCTCCGCGTCGGATCGGGGGCGTCCGAAAGGACGGCGGCGGCTCTGTCGGCGAGCGCAGCGAGGATGCGGCGCGCCTCGGCGTCGGCGGGCTGGTCGAAGCGGAACTCGTAACTCACGCGGGCGAGCCTAACGCGCCCCTCTCCAGCCCGCCAAATCCTCTACTCGGCGGGCTGGAACGCCTTTTTCGCCTGCATGGTGTCGAACGCCGCCCAGACACCCTCCGCGCCATGCCAGTCGCCCTTCGTCGCAGCCTTGGAGTACTCCGTCGCCCGCGCCTCGAAGAAGTTCGCGTGCTCCACGCCGTTGAGGATCTCGGTGAGCCAGGGCAACGGGTGCTTCTCGACGCCGTAGACTTTCGGCAGATCGAGCTGGCCGAGGCGCCAGTCGGCGATGTAGCGGATATAGGACTTGATATCGTCCGCGGTCATCCCTTCGACAGGACCCATCTCGAAGGCGAGGTCGATGAACTTGTCTTCAAGGCTCACCACGGTTTTGCAGCAGTCGACGATATCGTCGGCGACCGCCTTGGTGACGACGTCGGTCTCCTTCGCGAAGGCGTGGTAGAGCTTGATCATGCCCTCGCAATGGAGGCTTTCATCGCGGATCGACCAGGTCACGATCTGCCCCATGCCCTTCATTTTGTTGAAGCGCGGGAAGTTCATCAGCATGGCGAAGGACGCGAAAAGCTGGAGACCCTCCGTGAACGCCCCGAACATGGCGAGGGTGCGGGCGATGTCGGCTTCGCTTTCGACGCCGAATTTCTGCATGAAATCGTGCTTGTCCGCCATCTCCTGGTATTCCAGGAACGCGGAGAACTCCGACTCCGGCATGCCGATCGTCTCGAGGAGGAGCGCATAGGCGGCGATGTGGATCGTCTCCATATTGGAGAACGCCGACAGCATCATCTTCACTTCGGTCGGTTTGAAGACGCGCGCGTACCGCTCCATGTAGTTGTCGTTCACCTCGACGTCGGACTGGGTGAAGAAGCGGAAGATCTGGGTGAGAAGGTTCCGCTCCGCATCGGAGAGTTTCGACGCCCAGTCCTTGCAGTCCTCGCCGAGGGGCACCTCCTCCGGCATCCAGTGGACCTGCTGCTGCTTCTTCCAGAAATCGTAGGCCCACGGATAGCGGAACGGCTTGTAGGAGTAAGACGGCGTCATGAGGCCCGGAAGGGCGGGCGCGGCGTCGAGCATGTGTGGCGGCTCCCCAGTGTGAGTGTGAGAATGCACTATATATAGCGTTCGCAGGTCCGCCAAGCACTAGATGCTGTGAAATTCGATCTCAGCCGAGCGGCACGGCGCTGCGACGGAAGACCTTGCGGATGGCGAAGTTCGACATGACGCGGGCGACGCCCGGCAGCCGGGTCAGCACGTCCCGATGCACCCGCTCGAAGTCGCCGGCGTCGCGGCAGAGAACGCGCATGAGATAGTCCGAAGACCCAGCCATCAGATAGCATTCGGTGATTTCCGGCCGGCGCGCCACCGCCGCCTCGAAGCGGGAAAGCGCGTCCTCGGTCTGCTCATTGAGGGTCGCCTGAACGAACACGCTGGTGCGCAGGCCGGCGCGGTCCTCCGAAACGAGGGCGGCGTAATGGTGGATGACGCCCCCCTCCTCCAGCGCCTTCACTCGCTTATGGCAGGCCGACGGCGACAGCCCGGCGCGCTCGCCAAGCTCGGCGAAAGAAAGCCGGGCGTTCTCCTGCAAGGCCGAGAGAAGGAGCCTGTCCTTCTGATCGATTAAATTTTCGAACGCCATGTCGCGTTTTACCTGAACTATCGAATCAACATCGTTGTCGATGCGCGAAACCGTTAAAATTCGCAATGGTCTTCGTCGGCGGCGCGGTAAAGTCCCGACCGGAAACAAAGGGAGCGAAGCCATGCGCATCGGCGTGCCGAAGGAAATCAAGACCCGCGAATACCGCGTCGGACTGACGCCGGACGCCGTGACGGAACTCGTCGCGACGACCGATGCGGAGGTGCTCGTCGAGACGGGCGCCGGCGCCGGGATCGATCTCTCCGACGAGGATTACGCCGCCGCCGGCGCGACCATCGCCGCCGATGCGGCGGAGGTCTTCGAGCGCTCCGACATGATCGTGAAAGTGAAGGAGCCGCAGCTTCCCGAGTGCGCGATGCTCCGTGAGGGGCAGATCCTTTTCACCTACCTGCACCTCGCCGCCGACAAGCCGCAAACCGAGGCGCTGATGAAGTCCGGCGCGACGGCGATCGCCTATGAGACCGTGACCTCGCCGACGGGCGGCCTCCCTCTCCTTCAGCCGATGAGCCAGGTCGCGGGCCGAATGTCCGTACAGGTCGGCGCCCACTCGCTGGAGAAGGCGCAGGGCGGTCGCGGGCTGCTGCTCGGCGGCGTCCCCGGCGTCGGCCCCGCCAAGGTCGTCATCCTCGGCGGCGGCGTCGCCGGGGTGAACGCCCTGCAGATGGCCCTCGGGCTTCGCGGCGACGTTACGCTGTTTGAAAAGTCCCCGGCCCGGTTGTCGGAGCTCGACGCGCTCTACGGGGAGAAGGCGTCCATGATCTATTCCACGAAGGCCGCCCTCGCCGACGCCGTCGCGAACGCCGATCTCGTCATCGGCGCGGTCCTGATCCCGGGCGCGGCGGCGCCGAAACTCGTGACGCGGGACATGCTCTCTACAATGAAACGGGGCGCCGTTCTGGTCGACATCTCGATCGACCAGGGCGGCTGCTTCGAGACGTCTAAACCGACGACCCACGACGATCCGATCTATGAGGTGGACGGCGTCGTTCACTACTGCGTCGCCAACATGCCGGGCGGCGTTCCGCGCACGTCCACTTTCGCGTTGGGCGCCGCAACGCTCCCTTATGTGAAGTCTCTCGCGCGGAAGGGCGTGAAAGAGGCGCTTGCGGAAGACAGGCACTTCGCTGCGGGGCTCAACATCTCGGACGGCAAGGTCCGTCACGAAGCCGTCGCGGAGGCTCTCGATCTGGCGTATGCGCCGCTTTAGGCGTGCTTGACGAGGCGCACCGACGAAAAGGCGGCCTCCATCACCACATTCGCATCGGGCGCAAAGCGCGCCTCGAATGAAATCTTCAGCGTGGTCGGGCTCGCCGGGACGGTGACGATCGGCGTCGCGATGGTCGCATCCCACGGAACGCGCGGCGCTTCGGTCGTCGGCGTGAAGCGCTCGCCCGCGAGCGCCGCGACGTTCGTCGAGCCGTCGATCTGCATGCGGAGCCCGGCCTGGGTGATGTTCTCTGAGGCGCGGACGGAGAGCTCCATCATAGCCTGCACGTTTTCGCCGGCGCTGAGGCCTGTCGGCGCCGTGACCAGAATGAACGTCGCGTACGCGTCGGCGGAGCCCGTCGGCGCGGCGCCGCTCGCCGTCACGACCTGGCGGTCCGCGATGACGCTCCGGCTCGGCTCTTTCTCGCCGGCGACGACGAGGCCGGTCGCAGCGGCGCTTTTGCGAAGCTCCCAGTTGTCGGCGATGTCGCCGAGCGCGCCGTTGAGTTTTGTTCCCGCCGCGCCGAGGAGAGCGCCTGAGGGCGCAAGGACGGCGGCGCCGTTCGCGAGCGGCGGCGGCGGCGGCGAAAATTGCGGCTGCAGCGCGGAGGCGAGCGCGCGGCCGATATGCAGCGCGCCGAGGGTCGTCGGGTGCACGCCGTCGTCTGAATATCCGGGTCGCGGGACGCCGCCGGCGCCGAAGACGGTCTCAAAATCAACCAGCCGGTCGATGAGATAGGTCTCGCCGGTCGCGCGAACCCATGCGTTCACCTCCTGGCGCACCGCTTCGCGCTCGGCGTCGAGGCCGGTGCGCGGCGGGATCGGCGCGGCGTAGACGGAAACGCCGGCAAGCTTCAGAGCAGTGTAGATCGCCCGCAGATTCGCGATGATCGTCGGCGCCGCAGGCCCGCCCGGCGCGACATCGTTCGTTCCCACCAGGACGAAGCAGATATCGGGCGCCGCCGTCGTCACATCGCCGATGCGGGCGAAGGCCTGTGTCGTCGTGTCTCCCGCAACGCCGAAATTAAGGAAGGGCCGCACGAAGGCGTCGCCCAGAAACTGCTCCGTCCAGGCCGAATAGCCGGAGATGTTCGTCGCGAGCGTGATGCCCGCGTCATTGCGCCCGCGGGCGGTGAGCGAATCCCCGAATACGGCGACGGTCGTTGGCATGGTCGATCTCCTCGGCGCGGGCGTCCGGGAGATCATCGCAAGGTCGAGGCGGGCGGGGATTACTCGGTCGCGCAGCCCGCTCAATAATTCTGCACCGCAACAACAACGCACATTGATGTTGCGGTGCAATATGACGGGTGCGCCGCACCGGCCGGCGCAATATGAGGCGTCATATTCACGATTTCTTGCAACACATCGCCAAGAAATCGCCGGGGGCTGTCAATTCCGGTCGTGACGGCGGCGGCGGATCAGGTATGAACACTTGACCGCGGCGCTCCACAGAACCGTCGGCGTAGCTTCGTATCCAGGGAGGTTTTTCTATGAAATCGGAACTCTTCAAGCGTCTGACGGCTTGCGCCAGCGCCCTCGCGATCGCAACCACGGCGGCCCCTGTCATCGCGCAGGACACAGAAACGGACGACGTGATCACCGTCACCGGCTCGCTCATCAAACGGAAATCCCAGTTCGATCTGCCGTCGCCGACGACGACCGTCGGCTCGGAGGACATTCAGGCGATCGGCGCAAAAGACATCGCCGACATCACCCAGACGCTGACGTTTTCGAACGGCGCTGAAAACCGTCCGGACGCATTCACCCAGAACCAGACCGTCGGCACCTCGTCCATCAACCTCCGCGGCCTCGGCCTCAACTCGACGCTCATCCTGCTGAACGGTCGCCGCCAGGTGCTGACCGGCGCAAGCAACGACGCGGGCGTCCAGTTCGTCGATACCTCCTCGCTCGTTCCGCTCATCGCGGTCGATCGGGTCGAGATCGTGAAGGACGGCGCGTCCGCGACCTACGGCTCGGACGCGGTCGCCGGCGTCGTCAACTTCATTACCATTGAGGACTATGAAGGTGTCCGCCTTACCGCTGATTATCAGCAGACGACCGAAGACTCTGACGTCAACGAGTACAAAGTCGAGGCCCTCTTCGGCGCCCAGGGCGACCGTTCTTCCGTCATCGCCGCGATCAGCTATCTGCAGCGCGAGCCGCTCTTTACGTCGGATCGACGCCTCAGCCAGCCCGCGAACGACACCTCTACGCTGGGGAACCCAGGATCATACATCGTTCTCCCGGGCGGTCCGCTCGCCGGCGCCGGCGTTCCGCCGGGTACGCCGATCATCGACCCGACCGGCTGCTCTTCCGTCGGCGGCGGGGAACTGGCGCTCGGCGCACCAATTCCGGGCGTCGGAACCCCGGGTCTGTGCACCTTTGATTTCGGCGAATACTTTAACCTCATCGCCGACGAAACGCGGGTGACTGGCTACTTTGACGCCAACTACGATCTCACCGACGAAGTGGTCGCGTCCCTGGAATTCGGCTACGCACGCAATCGCGCGGACCGGGGCAACTCGCCGAGCTTCCCGTCCCTGACGTCCCCGGTCGTCCCGGACTCAAACCCGTTCAACGTGTTCGGCGAGGACATTATCTTCCTCGGTCGGATTAACGGCAATGGCGCCGATCCAAATGAGGACCGTCAGCCCACCTTCACGGAGTCCGACACGTGGCGCATGTCAACAGCCCTGCGGTCTGACTATTTCGGCCGAAACGGTTATTGGGAGGTCTCGTTCACCCACGCCGTGAACGACTTCCTCGTATCGACGCCGGACACGGTGACTGACCGCCTCAACCTCGCGCTGAACGGCTTCGGCGGCCCGGACTGCGGCGTCGGCTCGATCGACTTGATCAACGGATCCGCGACGCCGGGCGCCGGCGGCTGCGAATTCTACAACCCGTTCGCGACGTCAATCCTCGATCCCAATTCGGCG
>JBCBJX010000104.1:0-10373 GCA_038522735.1 Pseudomonadota bacterium | reverse complement strand
GTCGCCGAGAACTGCCTCTTCCTTGAAAGCCGCGAGCAGGCCGACCGGTTCCGTCAGAAACTCCTCAATCACTGCCTGCGCGTCTCGCGGACGATGATGAAGTTTCCGGATGCGGACGAGTATGTGAAGATCGGCATCGTCGGGGGCGGCGCGACCGGCGTCGAGCTCGCCGCGGAGCTCTTCAACGCCGCCGGCGCCTTGAAACACTACGGCCTCGAAGTCTTCGACGAGACACGCCTCAAAGTCACGCTTCTCGAGGCGGGGCCCCGCATCCTGCCTGCACTGCCGGAAGAGCTCGCCGAGGCGGCGACGGAGGAGCTGCGCGAGCTTGGCGTCAACGTCGTCACCGGCGCGCAGGTGACGGAGGTGACCCCCCGCGGCATAAAGACGAAGGACGGCGGCACGGTCGTCGCGGACCTGCGCGTCTGGGCGGCGGGCGTGAAAGCGCCGGACTACCTGCGCGAGATGGCGGGCCTTGAAAGCGCCCGCGGCGGCCAGCTTGTGGTGAAAGAGACCCTGCAGACGACCCGCGACGAGCGCATCTTCGCCATCGGCGACTGCTGCTTTTTCGTTCCCGAAGGCGCGGAACGCCCGATCCCGCCGCGCGCCCAGGCCGCGCATCAGATGGCGGAGACCGCGTTCAAGAACATCTGCGCCCTGATCGCGAAGCGGCCGCTAAAGCCCTTCAAATACAAGGACCACGGGTCGCTCGTCTCGCTTTCGCGCTTCGAGACTGTCGGGTCGCTGATGGGCAACCTCGTCGGCGGGCGGATGGCCGTCGAAGGCCGCCTCGCGCGCTTCGTTTACATGTCGCTCTACCGCATGCACCTCTTGGGCGTGCACGGCTGGCTTCGCGGCATGTTTCTCATCGCCGTCGGCCACGTGAACCAGGTCGTGCGGCCGAAGCTGAAGCTGCACTAGCCGTCAGCGACTCTCCCGCTCCAGCGTCTCCACTGCGTCGATCAGCACGTTCGCATGGGGATTGCTGACATTCTGGCGACCGATGACGTCGTTCGGCGTGATCTGGGCGTCGTAGTAGATCTTGTTCCGGTCGTTGCGGGGCTTCACGACGGCGCCTTCGAGGTTCAGGCCGCCGTAAAGGCCTTTCGCACGGGTGAAGGCGAGAACGTCCGCCGTCTGCGCTTTCGCGCCGGCGCCGACGGGGCCCGCGGCGACGGAGACGTCGCCGCCGAACTTGACCGACGAGCGCAGGAGCGAATCGACGCCGCGCGTCGTCATCACCATCATCACGGCTTCGGATACTTCCGCGCCCGCCTGCAGCCCGAAGGTGACCGAGCCCAGCGTATAGAAGGCGGGCTGACCCCATCGGCCTGTCACCTCGTCGCGGACGAGGAGGACGGCGTTGCCGCCCGAGCCGCCCCAGATGAAGCCCGCCTTGACGATCTGCGGCGCTATGATGAGAGCCTTCGCCTTGTCCATGTTGGCGCGGACATAGGAAAGGTCCGGGTCCGCGGCGAAGACCTGCAGCGTCCGGGCCGACCGCTCGACGGTGGTTTCGGGGCCCGCGATGTCGCCGCCGCCGCCGAATGTCGAACACGACGCTGCGAACAGCGCGATGAGTGAAATCAAACCTGCACGGAGCATATTCCGCCTCCCGTTTTGCAACGCGGCGGAGCATGTCAGCGGAAGGGCCTCGGGTCCAGCGTCCGTTAACCCTCTAAAGCGTGAAAGCGAGACGAATGTTGTTCGCGACGAAGCCGCCGTTGATGAGGACGGCGACAGAGAAAATCCCGACGACGAAGCGGTGCGGGAACCAGAGCACCATGCCGGAGACAAGGATCTGCAGGGCGAGCTTGGTCGGGATCCAGCTGACGAGCTGGCTTTCCATCATCGACCGGATGACCGGGTTCGCCTCCACCCCGCCGGCGCGGATGGCGGCGACGGTCGAGGCGATGTCGAGGACGCCGATCACATTGTAGGCGAGGATGATCGCGACCGCAGTCTGGAAGGCCCTGTGATTGTTGCGCGCCTCGCGCGCGTGGGCGACGAGATTGCGGCGTTCGCGATAGCGTTTGAACATCAGGCGGGCTTTCGCGGGCGGGCGTTGAGTTCGATTTAAGCGGCGGCGGTTACCGTTCGGTAAGGGCCGGCGCAACGCATGTTCCGCGCCTGGACCCTCCGCTAAGGTCTGCAAGAATGACGCCTGACGCGCCTCACGCTTCCGAAACCGCCCGCCGCCCCGACATCGCGCGCGACGCCGCCGTCGCATGGGCGCGAGCCGCCATGGCGGTTGAAGCCGTCGTCCCCGCGTTCGCGCCTTTGTTCCTTGGCCTCGGGCTCTTTCTTGCGTCGGCGTGGCTCGGCGTCTTCGCCCTCCTGCCGGGCCCTTTCGCGACGCTCGCCGCCGCGGCCGCGCTTTTGGCGCTCGCAGGCTGGAGCGTCGCCCGTTTCCGGCGCGGGCGAGCCCGCGCCCGAGGCGCCGAACCGGCGCTCTCGCGCGTTGAGCGGGACGCCGCTATCCGCCGCCGGGCGCTCTTTCATCTCGAGGACCGGCCTCTTGAAGCGACCGACCCGATGGCCGCGGCGCTCTGGGCGGCGTCTCAGGACCGCGCCGCCGACGAACGCCGGGCGCGGCGTCTGCGCCCCGCTCGCATCGACTGGCGGGCAATCGACCCTTTCGGCGCGCGCTGGGCGCTGGCGCTTCTCATCGCGCTTTCAGGCGTCGCCGCGGGCGATCAGCGCTGGAGCCGGCTCGGCGGCGCTCTGCATGGAACGCAAAGCACGACGTCCCTGCGCGTCGACGCCTGGATCGAGCCGCCCCGCTACACCGGCAAGCCGCCCCGGTCTGTCAGCTGGTCCGAAGGCGGCGTCCTCGCGGTTCCGGAGAACTCGATGCTGCGCCTCGCGGTGGCGGGCGCCCGCCGCGCGCCCCGGGTCGCGACGCCGACCGGCCGCGAGCGCCTTGAGAAGCGCGGCGCGGGCCACGCCGGCGCCGTTCCGCTGACGACCTCGGGACGCGTCGCGATCGCCGGGCGCTCCGTCGTGATCGACATCATTCGCGACGCGCCGCCGCGCGCCGAGATCGTCGGCGAGGCGGAGACGGACGAGGCGGGCGCGCTCGTCCTCCCGATCTTCCTCGATGATGATTACGGCGTCGTCGGAACACGCCTCGAACTGCGCCTCGCGGCGGATCAGGACTTCGGCCCCGACCAGCCTGAGATCGACGACACCGCCCGAACCAAAGTGATCGACGTCGCCCTCCGGGCGCGCGGTCGGGACCGGCGGGCGCGGGTCAATCTGCAGGATCATCCGTGGGCGGGGCTCGCGGTCGAGGCGCGCCTTGTCGCCTTGGACGCCGCCGAGCAGGAGGGCCGATCCGAAGCCGTCCGCCTCGCCTTGCCGCAGCGCGCTTTCCAGACCCCGGAAGCGAAGGCTGTCATCGAACAAAGGCGTGTATTGACGGTTTCCGGCGACGCATGGCGACGCCCGGCGCGCGCGCTTGAGGCGATGACCCTCTCCCCAGAGATCTATTCCGGCGGTTATGCGGAGCATCTGCATCTGCGCCGGGCTTACTGGCGGGTTCTGGAAGCCGCCGACGAAACCGACACGCCGCCTGCAGAGCGCTACGCGGATCTCGTCGACGATCTCTGGAACGTCGCGCTGCGTCTGGAGGACGGCGCGGTCGAAACCGCCCGGCGCGCCCTTAAAGCCGCCGAGGAGGCCTTGCGCGAGGCGCTTGAACGAGGGGCGCCGCAGGAGGAGATCGACGCCCTCGTCGAGCAGCTCCGTCAGGCGATGGCCGATTATATCGCCGCCCTCGAAGCTTCCGGTCAGGAACCGGGCGACGACAGCGCCATGGGCGACATACTGGCGGCGGACGATCTCGAAGAGCGCCTCAAACGTATTCGGGAGCTGTCGAAAGCCGGCGAAGGCCGCGAGGCGCGCGACGCCCTCGCGGAGCTGTCGGAGATACTTGAGGCGCTGCAGGCGCGCACCGCCGCCGGCGGCCCCGGAAACCGCTCCGGCGACAGCAAGAGCGAAGCTGAAGACGAGGCTTTGAACGAGCTCGGCGATCTCATCGACCGCCAGCGCGCCCTCGCTGATCAGACCTATGAGGAGGAAAACGCCGCGCCGCCCGGCCCTGAGGGGGACGCGGGGGCTGACGCCCGCCGCGACGAGCTTGCGGACACCCAGCGCGCCATCGCCGAGGCCGCCGAGGCGCTCGGTGAAAGTCTTTCCGGCCTCAGCGAGCGCAGCCGCGGGCGTCTCGGCGAAGCCGAGGCCGCCATGCGGGAAGCGGAACAGGCTCTCGGCGACCCGGCCTCGGGCTCTGCCGGCGAATCCCAGTCGGACGCGCTGTCGAGCCTTCGCGCTGCTGCTGCGGCGCTCTCGGAAGACGCCGAGGCGCGGCGCGCGGCGGAAGCCGGTCGGAGCGGTTCAGGCTCGCTAGGCGAAGGCGGCGCCCCGGGCCCGGTCGATCCTCTCGGTCGGCCGCTCGGCAGCGGCGAGGGCGAGCGCAACGGGCTGGAGGCGACGCGGTCTGAACGCGTCCGCGCCCTCGTCGACGCCCTGCGCGAGCGCCTCGCCGAGCCCGGCCTCGACCCGGCCGAGCGGGCCTATATCGAACGGCTCCTGCGGCGGTTTTAACCCGTCCCCGCCGTGACAGGGCGCGGCGGCGCGGGCTACGGTGCCGCCCACGCAATCACGGGCGCGGCCTCGCGTCCGATAAGGGGACGTCCATGATCCAGTTTCGCGCCGCCCTCCCGGCCGCCGCCCTTGCCCTCGTCGCCGGATGCGGCGGCGGCCAAGACGAGCCGGAACAGACGCTCGTCCACGAAATTCTCGAGATCGGGTATTCGAACTCCGGGTCGGGCGAGATCGACGTCGCCGCCCTGTCCGCGGCGCTCGAAGCGTTGACTGGGATTTCGACCGAGTACGGGGCTGCGTCCCACGACGCCGAGACGGGCGCGACCGTCGTCGAGGATGTCGCATTCTTTCTGGACGCTTTCCCGGACGCGCGGATCACCGTCGATGAAACGCGCATCTGGGACGTCTCCGTCGAGGCGATCGAGCGCCTCGCGGCGGGCGAGGCCGACGGCCTGTCGATGGTCGCCGACCGGATCCTCTTTCTCGGCGTCGCGAGCGAAGGGCTCGCCCTCGGGGAAGCGGACCTCACGCTGACGATGGAGCGCGCCGCGATCGACGACCTCGCCCTGCGCCCAGTGGAGCGCGCAGCCCCGACGCCGGAGCAGGGCGGGCTCGCCTTATTCTCCGGGTACGCAGCGATGGCTCTGGCGACGGATTACGCGATCGAGGCCGTGCAGGGCGTATCGTTCGTCGCGTCGGACGCAGAGACCGGCGGCGAGGTGCGCTACGCGATCGACGGCGTTATCTCGACCGGGTGGGAAAACGGGACGCTGGAACGTACCGAACTTCTCGGCTTCGTGAACACCATCATCGGTGCAGGCCCGGAAGCGCTCGAAGGCCTTGAGGACGAGATCGCCGCGGACGCCGACCCGGTCGCCGCCGCGATCGAGGGCGTCACTGCGGTCTACAGCGAAAATTTCGTCCGCATGACGACAGGAGGCTATCCGAAGGGCTCGGAGTTTCTCTCAACCGTCGACACGCTGACGCTGTCGAACGCCGACATCCGCAGCGGCCTTCAATATATGGCGCGCCTTGAGATGCCGCCGGTGACGGAGACGGATCTTCTCGATTTCGGCGAGATCGTGTCGATCAACCAGACGGGCGCCTATGACGGCGAGACGTTCATCTCGGTCGCCGAGCAGCGCAGCTTCGCCAACGACTTTGAATGGCTCGTCCCGTCCGACATCCGCGGCGAGATGACGGACCTTAAGGTCAACCTCCTCACATTCGTGACGCTGATGACTGATCAGCAGCGCGAGCTCGGCGAACTCGGCGAGGCGGAGATGGCGGCGTTCGAACAGCAGATGGCGGACACCAAAGCCGTGATTGAGGAATTGGGGCTTCAGACCATTGTCGCCGACGGCGACTTCGCCTGGGGCTTCGACGGGGCGGGCGGCGACGCCAGCCTTGAGTACAGCCTCGATATCGACGATCTCGTTCTTTACAAGGATCTTTATCGCCTCAGCGGGCCGAGCCTTGAAGGCTGGGCGGGCTACGCGGAGGGCGGGTTCACCGAGGAGGATCAGGCGGGGCTTCTTTCGGAGCTCCTGATCCAGCAGTACCGCACATCGATCACTGACCGTCAGCTGATCGACAAGGTGATGGTCGTCGCCTCAAAACAGATGGGATCGACGCCGGAAGACATGAAAGTCTCGGCGCCCGCGATGATCCGGGTTTCCGGATCGCAACTCGCCGTCCTGCATCCGAAACTGCCGGAGTTCGTCGAGGCGCTCGCCGCCTGGGTCGAAAAGAGCGGCACCCTGACGGCCTCGGCCAATCCAAACGAGCCGGTGACCGTTCTGCAGGTCGTCGCCGCCGGGCAGGAAAACCCGGCGGCGCTCATCGACCTCCTGAACCTCGATGTGGAGCACTCGGGCGGCGAATAATCGGACCGCGCCGCTGAAGGGAGCATTCATGCTGCGCACGATCTGCATCGCGGCGGCGCTTTCGCTCGCCGCGCCCGTTTCCGACGCCTCGGCCCGCCAGCTTGGACGCATCCTGGAGGCGACCAACGCCCTCGGTCAGCTTGATCAGTATGGGGTCACCGTCGGTTCGGTGACGCCGGATCTCGCCACCGGCGAGCTTGTGTTCCGCAACGTCGCGATCGCCCCGCCCGGCGAGAACGAGACCTACGAGATCGACGTCGCGCGGGTCCGCAATCTCTCAATCCCCGGCGTCCTCGCCGCGGCGCGGGGGGAGGCGGCGGGGAGGACGGCGCTCGCCGATCGCATCGCGATCAACGGCTTCCGGCTGCGTTTTATCGAGGAGGATGCGTCCGGCGTCGCGAGCGCGGCGACGGTCGTCGCAACGGGTCTCGTATTCGACCCGCAGGCGTCGGACGCCGGCGGCGTCGAGACGCAGGCGCTCGATGCGAGCCGGTTGCGGTTCGAGGCGCGTCTCGCCGAGGGCGATGTGACCGCGTCAGGCGGAGCCGAGGCGCTCGCACAGCGCGATCTCGGCGGCGGCGCCGCGTCGGTCCGGGCCGACGGAGCGCGATTCGCTGTCGTCGGCCTCAAGGGCGAGGACGAACGGCCGATCGATCTGAGCGCGCGCTTCGCGGGCTTTTCGATCGACCGGCTGGACCGAGGCGCCCTCGAAACGATTAAAACCAGCGCCGGCGGCCAGCCGCCCCTCATCCGTTTCGGCCCGGCGGCGATGACCGGCGTCGAAGTTTCGGCCGGGGGCGCCGTCGTCGTCTCCGCCGCTGAGCTTCGCATCGACGAAACGGCGCAGCGCTTTCTCTGCACTGACTGCAGCCAGACGTTCGAGCCTCACGCCGTCCTCTTTGAACGGGCGCGCTGGCGGATCGACGGCGCTCGGATCGACGCCGCCGCGCTGGCGCGGCTGAACGCGGCGATCGAAGGCCACGACGAAGCCGAACTTGCGGAGACGCTCCGCCTCCTGAAAGACACGGGGTTCGATGTCGTCGCGCTCGACCTGCAAAGCGACTGGTCCTGGTCTAGCAGATCCGGTACGTGGACCGTCGCCATGCAGGGTGATCTCGACGGCGCTTTGCAGCTGGAGGCCGATCTCGCCGGCGACGGCCCGGCGCTCGCCGGACTTCTCGACGCCTACGCCGACGGCGAGGACGCGGTCGCGACGCTCTACGAGGCGACGCTCGCCCTCGGGCGCGCCACGATCATCGCCGACGACGCCGGCGTGATCGACCGTATCATGAAGATTGTTGCAAGCCGCCTCGGGGGAACGGCGGAGGGTTGGCGCGAGCAGGCGCCTGCGCTCCTCCGTGTCGCGACGGCCGAAGCTGAAACTCCGGTTCAGGCGACCGTCGAAGAGGCTGCGAAATGGATCGAGACAGGCGGCGTCCTCACCATCTACGCGCGACCGCCGGCGCCGGTTCTCTTCCGGACGATCTCGGCGGCGGAGACGCCGGCGCAAAGCGCCGCTCTGGTGGAACGGATGCGGTTGACGGCGCGCCGGTCCGAAGGGCCCGTTCCGTCGGCGCCTTAGCGCGTCGGCTTCGGGGTCTCGCCGCGATAATCGTAAAAGCCTCGGCCGGTCTTGCGGCCGAGCCATCCGGCCTCGACATACTTCACAAGCAGCGGGCACGGACGGTATTTGGAGTCGGCGAGGCCCTCATAAAGCACCTGCATGATGGCGAGGCAGGTGTCGAGGCCGATAAAATCGGCGAGTTCTAACGGCCCCATCGGGTGGTTCGCGCCGAGCTTCAGCCCCGTGTCGATGCTGTCGACGGTGCCGACGCCCTCATAGAGCGTGTAGATCGCCTCATTGATCATCGGCATGAGGACGCGGTTGACGATGAAGGCCGGAAAGTCCTCCGACACGGCCATCTGTTTGCCGAGCTTTTTCACAAGCTCCGCGCCCGCCTCGAAGGTGTCCTGCGAGGTGGCGATGCCGCGGATGACCTCGACGAGCTTCATCACCGGAACCGGGTTCATGAAATGAAGCCCGATGAACCGTTCAGGGCGATCCGTAGACGATGCAAGTCCGGTGATGGAGATCGAGGAGGTGTTCGTCGCGACGATCGTCTTTTCGGGAAGATGCGGGCAGAGATCGCCGAAGATCTTCTTTTTGAGGTCCGCGTTCTCCGTCGCCGCCTCGATCACGAGGTCGCAATCGGAGAGATCGGAAAGGCCGGGCGCCGCGGCGATCCGCTCGAGGGTCGCGCGCATCTCCGCCTCCGTGATGCGGCTTTTTGCGACCTGACGGCTGAGATTGGCCTCGATCGTCTCCTTCGCCGCCTCAATGCGCGAAATGTCGATATCGTTGAGCGCGACGTCGTAGCCGGCGAGGGCGCAGACATGGGCGATCCCGTTCCCCATCTGCCCCGCGCCGATGACGCCGATTTTGGTGAGCGTGGTCATGTCCCAGACTACCCGTTTGCTGCGCTTGCTATGAATAAACGAAGTCCCCACTCTCTAGGAAGTCGTTGCGCCGTCGCGCTCCCCATGAGCATTTGGGCGAGCCCACGTCTTCAAATTTAAGGTTGAAATAGCTGTCGGCGTACCTTATGCACGGCATTCATGCGGGGCGGTTCTTTGACCTTCAATCCATCATGAGCGCTCAGGCCCGGCGTCCCCGCAGGCGCGTTCGCGCTTTCTTAAGTGCTTTCAAACACCTTATGGTGGGCAGACGGGAGAGAGAATCCATGACAAAGCTCGCGATGTTGAAACGGAATTGCGGATCGGGCGGCGGCGCCGCGCTTGGCGGCGGCGCCGCGTAACGAATGCTCAGGGCGGCTGTAATTTAAGGTTGACTGCACCGCCTCCATGACGGACGAATACACGCCGGGGTCGTGTGGGGGGGCGTCATGAAGCCTAAAGGCGAGCTTGACTGGGAGCGCTTGCAGGGTCACGCCCGACGCAACGGCCTTGTTTTCTGGCTCATCGTCGGTGTGCTCGCATTCATTGCCTGCGCCTATGTCGTTGGCCTCCTGCAGACGGCGTTCGGCATCATCGCTTTCGCGGCCGGCGTTCTGACGCAAAGTACTGCTGACGCCTTGGACGCCAACACATACACGGCTTTCGCCGGCCTGTTTTCCGTTCTGGCGCTCGCCGCGACCGCGGGGCTGACGGTATTCGGCTATCGGATGATACGTCTGGCGCAGATTCGCCAGAAAACCTTGGAATTCATCGAAAAGACGAACGAAGATCAGGACATCTTCGGGCTCTTTGAGCGCCTCCGGTACATTCGCGCGAAGTATAAAGACGATATCTGCTTCGACGAGGTTTACGGCGAGTTTCTTGCCGCTCGCGGCGGCGACGAACCAGTTCCGCCTGACGCTGAAGAACGGCTGGACTACGACTATATCGTCCACCTACTGAATTTTTATGAGACTTGGTCTATCGGCATTCTCTACGGGGCGCTCGACGAACAGATGCTGTGCGAATTCTGGCGCGTTCCGTTGATCCTCCACTGGACCCAGCTTGTCGCGTTCGTCCTTGACTACCGTGAGAAGCGCCAGAACGGCGAAGCGTACATCAACGCCGAAGCTCTCGCGCTGCACTGGGCGGATAAATCCGAGCGCGAAGCAATAGAGGTGCGGGCCGCCCGCTGGAAATCTGCGCGTAGCCCGCAGCCCGCTCCACGCAGAAACGTCTTTGGCCTGTTCACAAAAAAAGCCGCCTGAACGGCGGCTTTTCTTTGACGCATAGGGCGGTACCGGCGCAGCCTACAGCGCCGCCTCGAGCTCCGGCAGCGCTTGAAACAGGTCCGCGACCAGTCCGTAATCCGCCACCTGGAAGATCGGCGCCTCTTCGTCCTTGTTGATCGCGACGATGACCTTC
>JBCBJX010000103.1:0-10447 GCA_038522735.1 Pseudomonadota bacterium | reverse complement strand
GTCGAGCCGGCGATGGTCTGGCATGGGGAGACGCAGCTTCCGGAGACGGACCTCATCGTCCTGCCGGGCGGCTTCTCTTATGGCGATTACCTCCGCTGCGGCGCCGTCGCCGCGCGCTCGCCGATCATGGCGGACGTGAAGACGCGCGCCGAGGCGGGCGTTCCTGTCATCGGCATCTGCAACGGCTTTCAGATCCTGATCGAGGCGGGACTTCTGCCCGGGGCGCTGATGCGCAACGCGGGCCTCGACTTCGTCTGCCGTACGGTGACGCTGAGGGCGGCGAACACGGACGGCCGCTTCACGAAGGCGCTGGCGGACGATCCCTATCTCGACATCCCCGTTGCCCACCATGACGGCAACTACTTCGCCGATGACGCGACCCTCGACCGTCTCGAAGGCGACGGCCGTGTCGCCTTCCGCTATGTCGACAACCCGAACGGCTCGTCCCGCAACATCGCCGGCGTCCTCAACGAGGCGGGCAACGTCCTCGGCCTAATGCCCCACCCGGAGCGCGCGATCTCGGCGGAGCAGGGCTCCGAAGACGGCGCCCGCTTCTGGCGCGGAGTGCTGGAGGCGGCGTGACACCGGCGCCCGAAATCTCCTTCGACGACTTCCTGAAAGTCGACATCCGCGTCGGCGAAGTCATCGCCGCGGAGCCGTTCCCCGAGGCGCGCAAGCCCGCCATGAAGTTGCGGATCGATTTCGGGCCGGAGATCGGCGAGAAGAAATCCTCCGCACAGATCACCAGACACTATCCGCCGGAGGATCTCATCGGCCGCCGCGTGCTCGCCGTCGTGAATTTCCCGCCCCGCCAGATCGGCCCGTTCATGTCCGAGGTGCTGACCCTCGGCGTGCCGGACGAAGACGGCGAGGTCGTCCTCATCCGCCCCGATATCGAGACGCCCCTCGGGGGTCGGCTGTTTTAATGACGAGGCGTTGTTAACACCGTGCCCTGCCGCCAAACGCCTTTACCGTCATCCCGGCCGAGCGCAGCGAGAGCCGGGACCCAGGGATGCAAGCTCCGCACCCTGACACACTGGGTCCCGGATAACGGCTGCGCCGTTTCCGGGATGACGTTCATCTCACAATCGGACCGACCATGACCGAAATCACCCCCGAAATCGTCGCCGATCACGGCCTGAAGCCTGAGGAATACGACCTCATCGTGCAGCGGCTGAACCGGGAGCCGAACCTTCTGGAGCTCGGGATCTTCTCCGTGATGTGGTCGGAGCATTGCTCCTACAAGTCCTCGCGGCGTCACCTGCGCAAGCTCCCGACGACGGGTCCGCAGGTCATCCAGGGGCCGGGGGAGAACGCCGGCGTCGTCGATATCGGCGACGGCCAGGCGGTGGTCTTCAAGATGGAGAGCCACAACCACCCCTCGTATATCGAACCTTATCAGGGCGCGGCGACCGGCGTCGGCGGCATCATGCGGGACGTCTTCACCATGGGCGCGCGGCCGGTGGCGAACCTCAACGCCCTCAGATTCGGCTCCTGGGATCATCCGAAGACGCGCCATCTCGTCTCGGGCGTCGTCGCCGGGATCGGCGGCTACGGTAACTGCATGGGCGTGCCGACCGTCGGCGGCGAGACGAATTTCGACGCCCGCTATAACGACAATATCCTGGTCAACGCCATGACCGTCGGCCTCGTTGATACGGACAGGATCTTCCTCTCCGCCGCCAAGGGC
Organism: Pseudomonadota bacterium; assembly: GCA_038522735.1. Lineage (GTDB taxonomy): Bacteria > Pseudomonadota > Alphaproteobacteria > Caulobacterales > Parvularculaceae > JBCBJX01. The sequence continues at coordinate 8,757 of JBCBJX010000103.1, read as the reverse complement.
GCCGGCAATCCCGTCGTCTATGTAGGCTCCAAGACCGGCCGGGACGGCATCCACGGCGCGACCATGGCGTCCGCGGAGTTCGACGAGGAAAGCGCCGAGAAGCGCCCCACCGTGCAGGTGGGCGATCCGTTTACCGAGAAACTGCTGCTCGAAGCCTGCCTTGAGCTGATGGCCTCCGACGCCATCATCGCCATTCAGGACATGGGCGCCGCCGGGCTCACCTCTTCGTCCGTGGAGATGGCGGACAAGGGCGGCTCCGGGATCGAGATGGATCTCGACGCCGTGCCCCAGCGCGAAGCGGGCATGACGCCTTATGAGATGATGCTGTCGGAAAGCCAGGAGCGGATGCTCATGGTGCTGAAGCCCGGCCGTGAGGACGCCGCCCGCGCGATCTTCGACAAATGGGGCGTCGACTTCGCCGTCATCGGACGAACGACCGACACCGGCCGTCTCGTCCTGAAGCACAAGGGCGAGACCGTCGCCGATCTCCCCGTCGCCCCCCTCTCCGACGATGCGCCCAACTACGACCGGCCCTATACGGACCGCCTCCGCCACCGCAATCTCGACGACCCGGAGGTCGCCGTCCGCGAAGGCCTCGTGACCCTGAAGGCCCCGGGCAAAACGGCGGCGGAGCTGGAGACGATCGTCGCCGCCCTCCTCGATGATCGGGTGAAGACGGACGAAAACGTTGATGCGACCGGCTGGAGCGCAAGCGACGGCGAGGCGCAGGTTTACATCCGCCTGAAACCGGGCGCCGACGGTTTCGACGCCCTGCGCGACGCGGCGGAGAATCTCGCGAAGACGGAGGTCATCGCCGAGGCCGCCTTCGAGATCGAAGAGACCAAAGTCTCCCTCGCCGACCAGCCGGGGGCCGACACGACGCTCACCGCCCTCGCGCGGCTGATGGCCGGGCCGACCCTCTGCTCACGCCGTTGGATTTACGAGCAGTACGACCGAACCGTCATGGGCGACACCCTCGCGACCGGCGGCGACGCAGCGCTCGTGCGGGTGCACGGAACGAAAAAAGCGCTCGCCATGACGGCGGACGTGACGCCCCGCTATTGCCTCGCGGACCCCGTCGAAGGCGGCAGGCAGGCGGTGGCGGAGACGTGGCGGAACCTCACCGCTGTCGGCGCGACGCCGCTTGCGATCACCAACTGCCTCAATTTCGGCAACCCCGAACGGCCGGAGATCATGGCCCAGTTCGTCGGCTGCCTCGAGGGCATGAAAGAAGCCTGCGAGGCCCTCTCCTTCCCGGTCGTCTCAGGCAACGTCTCGCTCTACAACGAGACGAACGGCGTCGCGATCCCGCCGACGCCCGCGATCGGCGGCGTCGGGCTCGTTCAGAACCACGAGAAAACCGTCGGCCTCGCGGGACATGAAGGCGACGCCCTCATCGCCATCGGCGTCACCCGCGGCTGGCTCGGCCGCTCGCTATACTTAAAAGAGCTGTTCGATATCGAGGACGGCGCGCCGCCCCCCGTCAATCTGGAGACGGAGAAAAAGAACGGCGATTTCGTGCGTAAGCTGATCGACGACGGCTCGGTCTCGGCCGCCCACGACGTCTCCGACGGCGGGCTCATCGTCGCCGTGGCGGAGATGGGTCTCGCCGCCGGCTTCGGCGCCCTCCTCGCGACGCCCGTCATCTCCCGAAAAGCCGCCTTCTGGTTCGGCGAGGATCAGGGCCGCTACGTCCTCGCCGCGCCGGCGGACCAGGCGGACGCCCTCGTCCTCAAAGCCTCGATGGCCGGCGTCCAGGCCTTCCGCATCGGGACGCTCGGCGGCGAAGACGTCGTGCTCGACGAGAAAGACGCGCTCGCCCTTCCAGACCTCCACGCCCTCCACGACAACGCCCTCGCCGACTACATGGCGGGAGACCAACCGGAGAGAGACCCCATGCCAATGCCCGCAAACGAGATCGAAGCGATGATCAAAGAGGCTCTGCCGGACGCGGAGATCGAGATCACCGATCTCGCCGGAGACGGCGACCACTACAAGGCCCGCATCGTCTCCAAAGCCTTCGCCGGCAAAACCCGCGTCGCCCAGCACCAGCTCGTCTACGCCGCGCTGAAGGGCAAGATGGGCGGCGAACTGCACGCGCTGGCGCTGGAGACCGCAGCGGCCTAGGCAGGACAAAGCGCTCGCGGCCATCCTTCGAGACGCACGGGCTGCGCCGCGCTCCTCAGGATGAGTTCGGCGCGTGTTTCAACCGGAACGACGGCTCGTCCTGAGGAGCCGCGGGGCGGCGTCGCGAAGGACGGCGGCGCCCGACGGCGCGTCGGACGACGAGGGTGAAGCAGGCGAGCGCGATCCCGAAAGCGACGGGCCAGCCTTCCGCATGCGCCCAGAGCCCGTAGGCCATGGCGGCGATCCAGCCGAGCGCAAGCGCCTCCCGCTCGCCGCGCAGCCAGCCGGACGCCGCCGCGCGCGCCGCGATCACGGCGCACGGGAAACCAAGCAGCACCAGTTCGTAGGCGTACGCATAGGGCGTGACCAGGACCGCGCCGGCGCAGAGCGTCGCCGCGGCGAGGTCGTCGGCCCCGCGCCGTCGCCAGACCCATCCGACGAACGCGGCGATGGCGATCGCCGCCGACCCGTGCGCGAGACGGGCGAGCCCCGCCGGGACGCCCCAGCTCATCAGGGTCGCCATCGGCGTCGCCATGTTGTCGAGGGGCGCGACCGAACGAGGCCCCGAGATGTCGGCGTTGAGACGCGCGACCGCCTCGAAGAACGGCGGCCAGATATCGACGCCGTAAGCGAGCGTCGAAGCGGCGAGCGCGACTGCGACGGTCGCTGCGGCCGCGGCGAAAGCCCGCCAGCAACCGGCGGCGGCGTAAGCGACCGGGAGCAGAACGGCGAGCTGCGGCTTGATGATGAGGAGCCCGGCGCAGACGCCGGCGAGAACCGGCCGCGTGCGGACGCATCCCGCCGCGAGGACCAGCAACGCGCCGGTGAGGAGCGCGATCTGCCCCTGGGTGATGGTGATGAGCGCGAGCGGCGAGGCCGCGGAGACGATCAGCAGGCGTCGCTTGAGACCTGCGAGGCGGAGCGCGCCCGCGAACAGGGCGAACGTCCCGCCGATCCAGACGGCGTAGGCGGCTGGGTACGGAAGAAAGGAGAGCGGCGCGACCAGCGCGAAGACGGGCGGCGGATACTGCCACCATAGCCCGTATTCCGGCAGCTCGACGACGCCGCGCAGAACCGCTTCGAAGACCGTGACATCGTACATGGCGGCGGCCTCGCCCGAGCGGGCGCCGAGGGAGGCGGCGTAAAAAGCGAGAAAGTCCCCGCCGAGGACGCCCCTGTCGCCGATGGCGACATCACCCTCGATCAGGAATGAGATGAAGACCGAGCCGAGATAGGCGACGAACGCCGCGAGCGCGGCTCTTTCTACGAAGGCCGGCGAAACGGCGGGACGGGGCGCGGCGTCGATCAACAAGGTCCCGGACATGCGTCCGAGACTGGCGGCCGCCGCTTAAAATCGGATTGAAGGATCAGGCGGCGGTCCCGCGGGCCTCGCGCAGTTCGCGGTAGATGGCCTGCGGCTCGATGCTGCGCAGGACTTTCGCGCCGGATGCGCGGGGCGCGGCGAACGTGGCGCGCGCCGTCTTCAGCCGTTCGGCTTCCTCCTTCGCGCGGAGAAAGCCGTTAAGATCGCTGAGGTGTACTGACCCGATAAACATAGCCATCGCCTCCCTGGCGCGTTGTTCTTCACCCGAAACGATGCAATCGGCGGACCAGAACGATCTTTCTTAAGTTAATATGGCTGATTTCGGCCCTGTTTTGAACCATTCTACGTCCACAAAACCGTGATTGATCAGATTCTTCTCTGTTGGAGCGGTTCTTGACCCCCCGCCCGGCGGCGCTTACGTCCGCAGAACGTGCAGGAAAGGACGCCCGATGACCGACGCCGCTCGCGCCCGCATTCAGGAAACGATCGACGCCAACCCGGTGATGCTGTTCATGAAAGGCACGCCGCAATTTCCCCAGTGCGGGTTCTCCTCAGTGGTCGTGCAGATCCTCGATTATCTCGGCGTCGAGTACGGCTCGGAGAACGTGCTGGCGGACGATGAGATCCGCCAGGGCGTCAAAGAATTCTCCGAATGGCCGACCATCCCGCAGCTTTACGTGAAGGGCGAATTCGTCGGCGGCTGCGATATCGTGAAAGAGATGTTCGAGGCGGGCGAACTGAAAACCTTCCTCGCAGAGAAAGGCCTGGCGGAAGCGCCGGCGACCGCCTGAATTTCGGCGGATCGAAAGCAAAAAAGCCCGGCGCGCGCCGGGCTTTTTTGTTTGTTCATATTCAACCGTGTCAGGACGAATAGTATTCGACGACCAGGTTCGGCTCCATGGTGCACGGGTACGGCACCTCGGCGAATTCCGGGACGCGCACCATCGAGGCGGTCATCACCTTCGGGTCGACCTCAATATAGTCGGGGATGTCCCGTTCCGGCAGCTGCAGGGCTTCGAGCACGAGCGCCATGTTCTTCGAGCGGTCGCGGATCTCGACCACGTCGCCGACCTTCAGGCGGTAGGACGGAATGTTCGTGCGCACGCCGTTCACCTTAACATGGCCGTGGTTCACGAACTGCCGGGCGGCGAAGACCGTCGGCACGAACTTCGCGCGGTAGACGACCGCGTCGAGGCGGCTTTCGAGAAGGCCGATCAGGTTCTCGGCGGTGTTCCCTTTGCGGCGGGCGGCCTCGGTGAAGATGCGGCGGAACTGCTTTTCGGTGATCGAGCCGTAATAGCCCTTCAGCTTCTGCTTCGCCATCAGCTGCAGGCCGAAGTCGGACATCTTGCCCTTGCGGCCCTGGCCGTGCATGCCCGGCTTGTAGTCCCGGCGGTTAAGGGGCGATTTCGGACGGCCCCAGACGTTCTCCCCGACCCGGCGGTCGAGCTTGTATTTCGCGGAAACGCGTTTCGACATGACTGCATGGGACGCCCGCTTGAAGCGGCGCGTCTTCCCTCAGCGCGGCCCGGCGCCGGCCCTATGCCGACGCGATCTCAACGGCGGTTCACGCGCGAACCCGTCATCAGAAGCGCGCGTCGTATCCTCCGACGCCGCCCCGGTCAAGAAAAAGCTCGCGCCGAGGCGCGGGCTCGTTTTTTCCGAGCGCGGGTTCCTTAGAACGTGACGTTCACGCCAACAAAGAGGAACCGGCCCCGCGGCCCCGCCGGGCGAGACAATTGCGCGATAAACGGCTCCGCTTCAAAAGCGTTGTTGATACCGCCGTAGATCTCAAGATCGTCCCTTACAAAATAAGAGGCCGAGAAGTCGCTCACGAGGGCCGAACCGGTCTCCGTTATCCGGGAGAAGTTAGGATTAGAGACGAGATCTTCCGGCTCGATGCCCGGCGTCAGCTGCGAACTCTCATAACGACCGCGCCATCCGAACACGAAGTCGCCGATGGTCCAATCGGAGCTGAAGTTAACGATCCACTCTGGTAATCCAGTCGTACGCAGAACGTCCGTAACGGCGTCGGGAGCCGATACGTCGCGTGTCTCGTCATACTTCAGGAAACGGGTGCCGTTGGCGGCGAACCGCATGTCGCCAGGAAGATCGAAGCCAAAAACCGGAAGCGTCGGCATTTCGAACTCGTAAATCACACGCCAATCGACGCCCGCTGTCTCCACGGCGGCGAGGTTGATCTGGCCGGATCGGAAGCCCGTGATGAAACCGTCAGTCGGATCGCGATCGATCTGAGTACAGAACTGGTTGTTCAACGTCGGGAGATCGACACAGTTCTGAGCAATATCGAACCCGTCGAGCGTATCGATCAAACCTTCAATTTCAATTGAGTAGTAGTCGGCGTTGACCGTCAGGCCTTCAAGAAAGCCGCTGGGCTGCCAGACGCCGCCGATTGTAAACGTGTCGGCGACTTCTTCGTTGAGATCAGGATTGCCCCCGCTGACGCCCGGGACGAACGCGGACAGGAAGTTCGTCGAGTTGTACGCACCCGGATCAGTACCGAGCGCGGGCCCGACGAGAATCGCACAGTTATCCCGGCGGAACTCAGACCCGGCGTCAATAAATTGCGGGTTGCAGGGATCTTCATCGGCGCCGAGCGTGACGGTGAATAGCGGAGCGAAGAGCTCGCCGATATTCGGCGAACGGACAGCTCTGGAGAACGTCGTGCGAAGCGTCAGGCCCTCGAACGGCTGATAGCGGCCGCCATAGGACCAGGCGTTGGCCGTCCCGGTGGTGGTGTAGTTCGACCAGCGATTGGACCCGCGGAATTCCAGATACTTGACGCCCGGAAGATCAGCGAGGAGCGGAACGTTGTATTCAATGAAGCCTTCGGAAACTTCGTAGACGCCGAAGGACGGACGCGTGATGCCGCCCCGCGACTCCAGTGTTCCAAAGGTCAAGCCGGCGTTAGAGAAGCTGTCCGGCTGAAAGGCGCTTTCTTCCTCACGGTTCTCGAAACCCACGGCGAAACCGATAGGACCCGCCGGAAGCGAGAAGTACTCTTCCGTGTCGCCCGTGACCGTCGCGAGGAACACACGCTGCTCAATTGTGTTCTGCGATGTGGTCGGACGGTAGATGAAGTCCGCGCCTTCCTGGCTGATCGAGTTCAGGCCAAGAATATTGATGGGCACGCACTGTCCGTCGCCGGGCACGAAGGTGGAGATGCCGAAGTTGTCGTTCTGGGCAGGGAAGATCGAGGTCGGCGGCGCATAGGTCGCAGGATCTGTCGTGTCGAGTTCCGAACGACAGACAATCTCTCCGGTCGTCGGATCCTCCACGGCGTCGATCGCTGCGAAGTAACGATCTTCAATTCGCTGACGCGACGTGATATCGGCGTCGGTGCGTCCAAAATTGTAAGACACTTCATAATCAAAACCGAGCACCGGCAGCTGGCCCTCAAAGCCCCCGACGATGCGGAACAGCTTCCGCTCGGCGATCGGGTTCGAACGCGCCGAAATGTCCAGTACGTCGCGCGAGACGCCGATCGAGGGATCCAAGCCGTCGTCGATCAGGGACTGGACCTGAGCGGCTAACGCATCGGGGATGAACGGGTTGTCGAGCGCGATTGGAATGTCGTCATTGAAGCCGTTGACCTGATTGTTCTCAATCGTCCGGGTGAACGAATACTTGGTGTCGACGAAAAACGACATGAAATCATTGACGGAGTAGTCGGTATTCGTCTGAAACAGAATGCGGTCAGTCTCCGGCAGGATGATTGTATCGTCGGTAAGAACCGGAACGGCGTCGCCGCCGACGGCGTTGAAGGCGTCGACAAAGATGTCTCCCGGGTTGTAGGGACGCAGAACTCCGTTATCGACGACCTGGCAGGTTGGGATATTGGCGCTGCCGACCGTGCGGCAGCCGGGTCCGTTGGCGCCGAAGAACGCGGTTTCGACAAACGCGCTGGCGTTCCCGAAGCCGTTGTCATCAAGCGCGATGACGCCAAAACCGCTCGAAATCGGCAGCGTGACGTTGGCGGCATAAACGTTCGAAAACGGCGAAGACGCGAAGTCGGGGATCAGCGTCGCTTGCCCCGAACCGGCGAAATCGCGATCGGCTCCGGTGACAAGTTCCGTTCCCTGATATTCTAAAGCGAACACCATGGAGCCTCGACCTTCTTCGAAGGTGAAGCCGTTCGCAATCGATAGGAACCACTCCTCGGCGTCCCCGTCGTCCGTGATGCCGGTCTGAACTCGGACCTCCATACCGTCGAATGAAGCGCCGTCGCGCATAATGAAGTTGACGACGCCGGAAACAGCGTCGGCTCCGTAGATCGACGATGCGCCGCCGGTTAGGACGTCTACGCGCTCAAGAAGCGCGGTGGAAATCGTGTTCACGTCGACGGCGGCGGTGCCTTCCTGGCCGGCCACGTGTCGCCGGCCGTCCTCAATAACGAGCGTACGTTCCGTACCGAGACTTCTAAGATTCAGACGACTAGTGCCGAGCGGGCCGCCGTTGAAAGCCGAAAACGATCCCGGAAGCGATCCCTGGAGGGCCGGGGACTCGCGAAGAAGCGCCGTTATGTCGATTTGCCCGGACGTGCGGATATCATCGCCGCCGATAGCAAGCACCGGGCTTGCAGCCGTCAGTGTACTGTCCGTCGCGATCCGCGAGCCTGTGACGACGATCAGATCGCCGTCATCTTCCGTCTCGGCGTCTTGCGCCAAGACCGGCGCCGCCGTCGCGATCGCCATAACGCTCGCTGCGCACGCGAGCGCGCGCACGCCGTTCAATTCAATCGTCGCCATCGTTTTCAAGCCTCCGACTTTCTCATCGCAACGTTTTCGCGCAAGGGTCGCGCTCCTTACCGGAACCTTTCCAAACCCTTACACGCGCATGACACTTGCTTAACAATCGTGCTGCAATGCAAAACGCAGAAGATTGCGCTTGGCGGCCCGCGATTCGATGGTTTCTTCTAAACGGTGTGCCCCAAACGACACAAATCTGCGTTTGTCATGGGTTCGTCATTGAGGGCTAAGCCGCTGGCGGTGTCTCGGATCCATCGGCCGCCGGTCTAGCGGGATGCGTCGCGGGCCGCCCCCCCGCGCGAAATCCGCGCCGCGCCGCGACCCTTCGCGAGGGCCTTCACGACGCCGCGCAGGGTCTGGGTTTCCTGCGCCGTCAGGTCGGCGCGGGTGAGCAACGCGCGGAGGGTGCGGGCCATGACCTCGCGCTTTTCCGGCGGGTGGAAGTAGCCGGCCCGGTCGAGTTCGCCTTCGAGGTGGCCGAACAGCCGTTCGAGATCCTCCTTTTCCGTCGGCCAGCGGTCGGCGAGGCGGCCTTCG
>JBCBJX010000102.1:0-10589 GCA_038522735.1 Pseudomonadota bacterium | reverse complement strand
TTCGCGATCGATACGCGCCCCTATGCGTTGGAGGACCAGCTTTCCACGCAAGTCGGCGGCGTCGTCGGCGCCAACCGCAACGGCGACTCCAATCCTGTGGCGGGAACCGACATTCACGGCGTCGCTTTCGGCGCTGATCTCGTCGACGTTCGCTTCGCCTATGATGTGAACGGACAGCCCTTCTTCCCGGAAGCGGGTCTCGCCGCCGCGATCCTCTCGGCTGCGGGCGTCGCCGGCAGCTTCCAGGGCGATGCGGGCGACCAGGCCGTCTACAACTCGCTCCCGGGCGCTGAGAGCGACGTCATCGTCATCGGCGTCGGCTCGTTCCTCGAGGACGCTGGCGACCGCGTTCAGACCGCGATCGAGGCGGCCGCCGCCGCGGACAAGATCGTCGTCATCGCAGCGGGACAGCTTGGCGGCGTAGGCGCCTTCGACGGCACCGCTTTCAGCTTCGTGTCGACGCCGGGCAACCCGGCGATCACTGCGGCGGGCGATCCGGACTCCCAGAACAACGTGATCATTGCGACGAGCTTTGAGGCGAACCCCGACCACGACGGCGGAGCGCCGATTGACTCCAACAATCCGCTTTACATTCCGTTCGACGACGGCGCCCCGGGGCTTAACGGCGCCAGCGCCTGTCGCGGCGCGAACGACTTCTGCGTCGGCGTGCTGGTAGACGGAACGATTTCAACACGCGTCGCCGGCGCCGATCCGTCGCTGTTCGGCGCCGTCGAGGGGGAATCGACGGCGATCGCGGCCGCCTATGTCGCCGGCGCCGCTGCAATTCTGAAGGCGACCTTCCCGAGCGTCTCGTCTCAAGAGATCATCTCCCGAATTTTCCGAACATCCTCGACATCAAGTCTTGCGCGCGCCGCGTCGGAGTCGAACGACGTCGAAGGACGCGGGCTCATTAACTTGCCGTTGGCCCTCGCGCCGCTCGGCCCCCTCGGCTTCGCGTCCGTGTCGGCGTTCTCTCAGGATGTGACGTTCGCCGACGCTCAGTGGACGGCGCCCTCCGCTTTCGGCGCGGGCTTTGCGGACGCTGCTTTCGCTGGAGCCATAGCGTTCGATGAAGACGGCTTCCCGTTCCCGGTCGATCTCGCCGGCCAGGTGCGGATGAACGAGGACGACCAGATCCTCAACCGCATTTTCTTCTCCGCGCCGTCGGCGGACCTCGTCTCCGGCTCGGTGCCGGGCGTTGCGAAGTATTCGATCGCACGTTCGAACCTCGCGCCGGTCGATGCGGAGCGCCGCCGCTTCATGGGCGAAGACGAGCTCGGCGATCGGGTCACCGGCCGCGCGCGGGTGAAGATCGCGAACGGTCTTTCCATCGACATGGCGATGGCGACGGACGGCCGCCTCGGCTTTGCGGGCGAGACGGCCAACCCGGCGCTCGTCAACGCGAACCCTGCCCGCGCCCCCTATGCGGCGCTGATGGAGGAGGCCGACGGCGTCGCGCTCATCGCCAGGGCGCCGCTCGGCTTCACCCTGTCGGGCGCCTATCATCGCACCACGGATCGTTACGAACTCGTCGGCAACGAAAGCCCGACGGCGGCGTTCCAGGCGTTCAACGACCGCAACGCGCAATCGGAACTCATGTCGTTCGCCGCGGCGCGCGATGTGAAGATCGGCAAGATGGCGTTCAACGTCACCGCCCGATACGGCCGCCTTAATGAAGAGGGCTCGGCCCTCGGCGGCTTCGGCCGCGGCGCCTTTGAAGCAAACACGGCCGATACGGAGTATGTGGAGGCCGCGCTCTCCGGCTTCGCCGCCGGTTTCGCGCTTTACGCCTCCTACACGACGGGGCGCACGGAGCAGGGCGCGAGCTACTTCCTCGACAACTGGGACGATGTGGAGACGGACGCCTTCGTCGTCGCCCTCGCCCGCGGCGGCGTGTTCGCCAGGCGGGATACTCTCTCTTTCGCAGTCAGCCAGCCGCTCACGGCCCGCAGCGGCTCAGCCGACGTCGCGCTGCCGGTCGGTCGCGAGAAAGACGGGACGGTGATTGTCGAAAACCGCCGCCTCGATCTCGACGCCGCCCGCCCGGTGGTCGTCGAGACGACCTATGCGCGGGAAATCAAAGGTCCGTGGACGGCGTCCGCGTCCGCCTTCACCGCCCAGACGGCCGGTGAAGGGGGCCAACTCGGCGCGATCCTCCGCCTCGGCGCGCGGTTTTAGAACCCGCCCGTCGATCATCGCCCGGCGCTGGCGCCTCCGCCACTTAGCGTTACCGTCTTACGCGGGGGTGGCGACTGCTGCGCCACGCGATGGGGGCGAACGAGTTGGGCGATACGCAAGTCATCATCAAAGGCGTCGGGCGGGCGAGCGGTTTTGAGTTCGAGGACGCAGCGGCTGACGGAACGGTTCCCGTCGAGATCCGCTATACGCTCAGCGACTACTATCGACCGGAAAGCGTCGCAGACTTCTACTACATAAAGCGCGTCGAAGCCGCCTTCGGCGCCACGTTTCTTTACGTTCACGAAACGCCCGAGTTCGATCCGCCGGACATAAACGCCGTGAGCGGCGAGCCCGGCGCCCGCGCGAATGTCGAGACGCGCACCTACGGCGCGGAGTTTGATCCTGATCAGTATCCGGATCGGACGGGCTTTAATTTCAATCTTAGCATCGGCGTCGTCAGTGAGTTTCCGTCTGGACGAGCTTCCATGGAAACGTCGAATATTCAGATCATAGATGCCGACGGTCCGTCGTTCTCTCTGCTGGACGATCCGGTCACCGGCCTAAAGGAGGTTGTCTTTCCGCCGGACGGAAGAGACTTCGGCGGCGGCTATTTTCAATATGGTTCCTATCAGGACGGAACGGACGCGCGCGCCGAATCCCCGTATCTCAGCTTCACCGCCACCGCGGTTGAAGTTCTGCAGCCGAGCCGAACGGGCGAGCCAGCGCCGGATCAAAGCGACGAGGCGGCCGCTCCGTCGTTTCTTCCGCTTATTCTCCTGATCATCCTGATCTTGCTGACGATCTTGTTTCAGCTGCGACGGCGATAGAGCCGCGCGACATTCAAGCCGCGGCGCCTTCGCCCTGCTCGATCTGCGGGCGGGGCGCTTTCGCTTCTTTCTCCAGCCGCCTCATCGCCTTCTGCAACTTCTCGAATGCGCGAACCTCGATCTGGCGGACCCGTTCGCGCGAGACCTTATAAACCTTGGAGAGGTCTTCGAGCGTAGACGGATTTTCCTGCAGGCGGCGCTCGGTCAGGATGTGGCGCTCGCGCTCGTTCAGCTCCTCCATGGCGCGTTCGAGAAGCCCCATGCGCATATCGTGTTCGTCCGTGTCGGCCAGGTGATCTTCCGCGGAGACGGCGTTCTCGTCGACCAGCCAGTCCTGCCACTCGCCGCCGCCGTCCGCGTCGTTGCGCAGAGGAGCGTTGAGCGAATTGTCCGCACCCGCCATGCGGCGGTTCATGCTGACGACGTCTTCCTCCGTCACGCCGAGCTTGGTCGCGATATGCTCCACCTGCTCGGGCTTGAGGTCGCCCTCATCGATCGCGTCGATGCGCGATTTAATTTTCCGCAGGTTGAAGAAGAGCTTCTTCTGCGCCGCCGTGGTGCCGATCTTCACGAGGCTCCAGGAGCGCAGGATGTATTCCTGGATGGACGCCCGGATCCACCACATGGCGTAGGTCGCGAGGCGGAAACCCTTCTCCGGATCGAAGCGCTTCACCGCCTGCATAAGGCCGACATTGCCTTCCGAAATCACCTCGCCGATCGGCAGACCGTAGCCGCGATAACCCATGGCGATCTTCGCAACGAGCCGCAGGTGCGATGTGACGAGCTTGCCCGCCGCGTCGGTGTCGCCGGACTCGGCGAAGTTCTTCGCGAGGGTGTACTCGTCCTCCTTCTCCAGCATCGGGTATTTCCGGATGTCGGAGAGGTACTTCGACAACGAGCCTTCCGGCGTCGAGGCGAGGGTGGTGAGGGCGTTGGTGGTTTTGCGCGTCGCGAGCGCGGACCCGGTTTTGGCCATGGCGGTTCCCCTTCTATTGGCCCCGCGGCGTGCGGCGGCCATCGCCCGCAGCCCCTGTCGGCGACTGCGAAGCGTTCACATAGGCGCCGGAGCGGGGCGTTTGAAGTGTCGTAACGAAAGCGTAATGCGCCCTGCTGCCGAAGCGAGACACGGTTCCGTCGCGTCTGCTCACAGAGCGGCGAGGGCGGCCCGCAGTTTGTCGAAATCCGCCGGCGGCGGCGCTTCGAACCGTAAATCTTCGCCGCTGATCGGGTGGGCGAAGCCGAGGACCCGGGCGTGGAGGGCCTGTCGCCGGAAGGCGCGGGCGGTCTTCACAGCGCAGGCCGCCGCGTCGTCCGCGTCCGCGGAGACGCCGGCGAGACCGGGGCCGCGGCCGTAGACAGGGTCGCCGATCAGCGGATGGCCGATATGGGCCATATGAGCGCGGATCTGGTGGGTGCGGCCGGTCTCCAGCTCGCAGGCGAGGAGGCTTGCGACCGCGTCCCCCGGCAGTTTGGCCCGCGTCCGGCCGAAGCTCTCGACAATCTTGTAATGGGTGACGGCGCGCCTCGCATCGTCGCGCTCCGGCTCCTTCACCACAGCCATTTTCTTCCGGTCGCCGCCGCCGCGGGCGAGGGCGGCGTCGACGGTTCCGACGCCCGGCCGCGGCGCGCCGAGGCAGATCGCGTCGTAGACACGCTCGATGGCGTGCCTTGAGAAGTCCTTCGTCAGTCCGAGGTGCGCCGCATCGTGCTTGGCGACGACCATGACGCCGGACGTCTCCTTGTCGAGCCTGTGGACGATCCCCGGCCGCGCGACGCCCCCGACGCCGGAGAGGCTGTCGCCGCAATGATGGATGAGGGCGTTAACGAGGGTGCCGGACCAGTTGCCCGCCGCCGGGTGGACCACCAGCCCTGCGGGCTTCACCAGCACGACGACGTCGGCGTCCTCGTGGAGAACGTCGAGCGGGATCGCTTCGCCCTTCGGCTCCGGATCGACGACGGGCGGCGGCGCGAGCGCGAAGGTCTCCCCGGCGCGCATTTTCCAGGAGGGGTCGGTGAACGCCTCCCCGTCGCGGGAGAGGGCGCCCTCCTCGATGAGCGCTTTCAGACGGGAGCGGGTGAGGCTCTCGATCCGCTCCGACAGCCATTTGTCGATCCGCGCGCCGATATCCGCCTCCCCCGGGGCGAAGCGGTAGGCGCCGTCCTCGTCCGGGGCGAGGGGGTCTAGGGAGAGGGGCGCGGGATTGTCGATCTCGGGGCTGCGTGTCATGGACGCGTCATAGTGAGAGCTTCAGGAAACGCCAATGTCCGACGCCGCGCCCGCCTCCGGCATCAACTCGCCCCAGTCTGTCTTTTTACTGAAGATGGTGAGCATTTTCCTTGGGCTCGTGCTTCTGGGCGGCACGGCTCTCCTCGGATTTCTGATCGCGACCGGGGCGTACAAAGATGAAGCCACTATAGCGGCGGCGCCGGCTTCTGTCGCCGCACCCGCATCGAGCGCCCCCCATCCGATTCCACTCTCGCCTGGCGAGAGCCTCGTCGATTACCGCACGGACGGAACCCTGCTGACGGTGCGGATCGCCGGCGACAGCGGCGACCGGCTCGTGGTGTACGAGGCGGCGTCTGGGCGGCTGCTGGCGGAGTATCGGACGGAAAACAGGTGAGCGGACTGAAGAACGGTCAGCGCCCCGCGCACGCTTTCGAGCAATAGACGACGTTCTCCCAGTCGCGCTCCCATTTCTTCCGCCAGCTGAACGGGCGATGACAGACGGGGCAGGTCTTGGTCGGCAGGTCGGCCTTGGCCGCGCGCTTCTTCCGGTTCGCGCCCTTCGCCATCAGCCGTCTCCGAGATCGAACGCACTCTGCGCGACGTCCGATGTCTTTGACCGCGCCGCTTTCTTCGGCCGCCGGCCGGCCCGGCGCATGCCCGACTTGCGGCTGCCGTGCTTTTCCTGAATGGCGTCCGCGATCTCCCGGAAACCGGGCTCACGGCGGTGCGCGTAGATCTGTTCGCGCGCATGCTTTGCAGCTGCGACGTGGTCGATGAGACGCTCAGGGTACTCCCGGCCGAGGCGCAGGCCGAGATCCTCCTGCTCCAGCGGCGAAAGCTTCCACGGCTCGTGAACAAACGTCGCCGGGACGTCGCGCAGTTCCGGAACCCATTCCCGGATGAAGACGCCGTCCGGGTCCTGATCAAGGCTCTGCTTCACCGGATTGTAGATCCGCACCGTGTTGATGCCGGTGGTTCCCGACTGCATCTGGGACTGGGACCAGTGGATGCCCGCCTCGTAATCCGTGAAGCGCCGGGCGAGCGCGAGGCCCGGCTCGCGCCAATGGCTCCAGAGGTGATAGCTCGAAAACGCCGTCAGCATCGCCCGCATACGGAAGTTCATCCAGCCGGTGGCTTTAAGGGCGCGCATGCAGGCGTCGATGAAGGGAAAGCCCGTTCGCCCCTCGATCCAGGCTTCAAGAACGTTCGGCTCGGGGTCCGGGCGCAGGCCGTCATACCCCGGATGAAAATTCTTCCATTCGATGGAGGGTTCGTCCTCCAGTTTCTGCATGAAGTGGCAGTGCCAATGGAGCCGCCCCGAATAAGAGGAGAGAGACGCGCGGTGGAAGCCGGCGCCGTCGTCCTCGATCCCTTTCAGCGCCCGCATCTTCGCATAGGTCGCCTGCGCAACCTCGCGGATGGAGAGCGTGCCCCAGGCGAGATGCGGCGATAACCGCGAACAGGCGTCGTAGGCGACGACGGGGCTCGACATCTCCACGCGATAGCGCCGGCCGCGATAGTCAAGGAACGAGTGGAGGAGGGCGAGCGCTTCGGCGCGTCCGCCGCGCTGGCGTTCCGGACACGGATCCGCGGCGAGGCCCAGCGCCTCGGCGTCCGGGATCTCGTCCGAGGGTGGCGGGGACGCCGCCTCGAGCGCGGTCGGTTCGGGCGTCGGGGGCTCGGCCATCTGGCGGTCCCAGGCGGCGGCCCAGCCGGAGCGAGAGGCGAGGGCGCGCTGGACGCCGAACTGTCGCTCCTCCGTCCACGCCGTCCCGGCGTCGCGAGCCCAGCGCTTTACGCGCTTGTCCCGTTCGAAGGTCCAGGCGTTCCCCGTTTCTTCGTGCGAGCGCAGATTGAGGGCGCCGTAGCGCTCTCGAAGATCGCTGAGAATATCGATGACGTCCCCCACACGGACAGTCAGCGCGAGGCCGAGTGCGCGCAGGTCGTCGCGCAGTTCTTCGAGGCATTCCGCGGCGAAAGCCCATTGCCGGGCCGACGCGTCGGGTTCCGCCCAAAGCTCCGGCTCGACCACATAGAGCGGGAGAACCGGCCCCGCTGCTGCGGCCTCGAACAACGGTCTGTGGTCGACGGTTCTGAGATCGCGCTTGAACCAGACGACCTGCAGGGGTCGTCCGCTCACGCCTCTTTCCAGCGGAAGAGCTTCGCGGCGAACCGGGAGATCGCCTGCCGACGCGGCGCGAAGACGCTGTAACCCTGCTCGGCGATCCAAAGGATCGGCGGAACAGATAGGAGCCGCGCAGCCCAGCCCCAGCCGGGCGTGCGCCGCCAGATCTCGATGAAGGCCCGCGCACCGGAAACGACGTCGCCCTCGGCCGTCATCGCGTGCATGCGCGCCATGGCGGCTTCGCAGGAAACGCCCGCTTCGTCGCTCGCGGAGGGCTCCGCGGCGATATCGCGCCAAGCGATGCGCCCCGCCGCGTCGAGCCCGCGGTAGTGGGCGACTTCCCGCGAACAGATGGGACAGTCTCCGTCATAATAGACGGTGAGATCGGCGTTGGTCGCAGCGTCGGACATGGCTACCTCCTGTCCTTCACATGGCGGGCCGGGCCGATGCGTCCAGCACGCCGCGAACAAAAGGGCGAGGACGAAATGGCGCAGTCTTCGGACAAGCAGGTCGCAGTGGTCGGCGGTGGTATGGCGGGGCTCGCCTGCGCGCGGCGGCTGGTCGCGGCCGGCGCCGACGTTTCGGTCTTCGACAAGGGCCGCGGGCCGGGCGGGCGAATGTCGTCGCGCCGCACCGAGATCGGCCGCTTCGACCATGGCGCGCAATATATGACCGCGCGCTCCGACGGATTTCGCGACGCGATGACCGGCTGGATCGCCGCCGGCGTCGCCGCGGAATGGCGCGGGCGATTCGGCGTCCATGGAGACGGGGCGGTGATGGAGGAAACGGTCCGCGAACCCCGCTTTGTCGGCGCGCCGCGCATGAACGCGATCGTCGCCCATGAGGCTGAGGCGCTGGGCGTTCGGTTCGGCGTCGAGATTTCGGAGCTCGCGC
This sequence comes from Pseudomonadota bacterium, assembly GCA_038522735.1. Taxonomy (GTDB): domain Bacteria; phylum Pseudomonadota; class Alphaproteobacteria; order Caulobacterales; family Parvularculaceae; genus JBCBJX01. The sequence goes on along the minus strand of JBCBJX010000102.1, from coordinate 2,338 downwards.
GATCGGATCGCGGCTGGCGGCTGAGCTCGAAGGAGGGCGACGCCGTTGGGGAGTTCGACGCGGTTGTCGCGGCGGTTCCCGCCGAGCAGGCGGCGCAGCTGCTGAAGGCGGTCCCCGCTCTCGCCACCGAGGCCGAAGCGGCGCGCAGCGCGCCCTGCTGGGCAGCGATGTTCGGCTACGACGCCCCGCTCGATTGCGGGTTCGACGCGGTCAAATCGAAATCCGGGCCGATCGCCTGGCTCGCGCGCGAAGGCGCAAAGCCCGGCCGCGATGCCGGCGAGCGGGTTGTCGTCCACGCCTCGCCGGACTGGTCCGCGGCGCATCTTGAACTGCAGCCGGAGGAGATCGCCGGGCGTCTCGCTGCGGCCCTGTCCGAGCTGATCGGGGCGCCGGGCCCGAACTTCGCGCAGGCGCATCGCTGGCGGTTCGCCCAAGTAGCGAAACCAGCGGAGAGCGCCTTCGCCTACGATCCTACGCAGGGGATCGGCGTTTGCGGCGACTGGCGGATCGGGCCCCGGGTCGAAGCCGCCTGGACGAGCGGCGACGCGCTTGGAGAAGCGGTGACCGCAGCCCTCTAGAAAGCGGCGCGTAGTTTTTGATCGGGCGCTCTTGAATTGTCCGAAACGTCCGCCACCTCCCAGCATCGCGTGGCGGTTCGCTGGACGGATTTCACACTCAGGCGAGCCGAGCCCGGAGGGTCTTCCCGCGGAAGCTGAGCGGGTTACGTTGTTGACAGAGATTTGGGTGCGCCTCGCCTCCCCCTCGCGGCGCGCTCATAGGGTCCGGGGTTCGTTGATCTTCCCCCCTTTGGTCGCGAACGCCGGACCCGCCACCTCTCCTCGAAAACGTGGTGTACGGCGTTTCAGTCGCGGCCGCCTCGGGATCGCCCGAAGACCAGCCGCCAGACGAACCAGGTCGGAACGACCAGCACCGCGCCGAGGGCGAGGTAGCTGACAAGCGTCGTCGTCACCGATCCGAAGTTGTCAACAGCCGCCTCGAACGTGTCGCCGATGCGGCGGAAGAGGCCTTTCCAGAGATCGACCGGGTTCGCGCCGACCGCGGCGAGGATGAAGCCGACGACGACCGACGCGATGACGAGGCGGATGGCGACGCCCGCGGGGTCGCCGCCGAGCAGTCGCTTCAGGATGTTGTTCGCCATGGCGGCCTCCGCTTGCGATCGGACGCGCGCTACGCGTCCGCCTTTTCCATCACGATGGTGCGCGTCGGGAACGGGATGCCGACGCCTTCAGCATCAAAACGTTGCTTGATGGTTTTGAGAAGGCGCCATTTGAGCGGGAAGTAGTCGGATCCCGCGCACCAGATCCGGCAGATGATGTCGACCGAGCTGTCGCCGAGATTATCGACTTCGATCGTCGGTTCGGGCGTCGCGCGCGCAGCGTCGTCCGCATCGACGACCGACCGGATGATCCCCATCGCCTGGTCGATGTCGGCGTCGTAGGCGATGCCGAAGACGAGATCGAGACGGCGCTCCCCATAGCTGGAGAAGTTGACGATCGAGCCGTCGAAGACGGCGCCGTTCGGGATGATGATCTTCTTGTTATCGACCGTCGCGAGCTCCGTGGTGAAGAGCGTGATCGCCTTCACGGTGCCGGAGTGACCGCCCGCCTCGACGAACTCGCCGAGTTTAAACGGCCGGAAGGCGAGGAGGAGGACGCCTGCGGCGAGGTTGCCGAGAGTGCCTTGCAGAGACAGACCGATGGCGAGGCCGGCGGCGCCGATCAGGGCTGCGAAGCTGGTCGTCGGGATGCCGAAGAGCCCGAGCACCGTAATGACGACGATGGCCGTCACAGCGTAATAGGCGACGGACCCGAAAAAGGATCCCAGCGTCTCGTCGAACTTCGGTGATTTAGACACCGCGTAGCTGACGCCGCGACGGACCCGCCCGGCGATCGAAAGGCCGATCCAGAGGACAATCAGCGCGACGATCGCAGAGCCGAGGAATGCGAGGCCGCCTTCGATCAGCGGTCCGAACCGCTCCATCGCCGCAGCCGGGTCGGAGAGGGTTTCGTTGATGACGTTCGAAACGTCGTCCAGGGAAGGCGCGCTCGGCGCCGGCTGTTCTTCGGGGGCGGGGGTTTCCTGCAGCGTAGCCCTCATGGCGCGTCACTTCTCCGTGTTGGGTGCGGACAAACGGGGGATAGTGGATTAGCGGGGTAAGGCAAGTCCTGCGTGCTGAGGGCCCAAGCGAGACGCGTAAACGGAGCAGGCGATGGACTGGGGCGGGGTGACGATCATGGCGGCGGGTCTCGCCGCTTATTCGCTCGTATCCGGACGGTTGCGGTCGACGCCCCTGACGGCGCCGATCGCCTTCGTCCTT
>JBCBJX010000101.1:0-10663 GCA_038522735.1 Pseudomonadota bacterium | reverse complement strand
TGTCCGGCGTCGGAGAGGAGGCCGTCGGAGACGTCCGCCGCCGCGCTTGCGACGCCGCAGAGCGCTTCGCCGAGGCCGAGGCGGGGCTCGGGCAGCTGATAGCGGTCCTTGAGACAGGCGACGTGTTCGCGCGCGAGACCGTCCGGCGCCCCTTCAAAGGCCCGCAAACCGAGTCCCGCATCGCCGATCGTTCCGCTGACGTAGACGTCGTCGCCGACAAGGGCGCCGCCGCGCCGGAGCGGCCGACGACCGTCGAGACGCCCGGTCATCGTGATGCTGACGACCAGCGGCCCCGGCGTGCGCGTCGTGTCGCCGCCGATGAGCGAAAGGCCGTACGCAGCCTGATCTTCTGCAAGGCCGTCGGCGAACGGTCCGAGCGCGTCCCTGTCGAGCAGCCGGTCCGGCAGGGCGAGCCCCAGGAGGTATCCTGCAGGCGTCGCGCCCATGGCCGCGAGATCGGAAAGATTGACCCTGAGCGCCTTGCGGGCGACCCGGTCCAACGGATCGGCGCTGCGGAAATGAACGCCCTCGACCAGCATGTCCTTGGCGATCACCCCCTCGCCCGCTGCGGACCATAGAGCGGCGTCGTCTTTGAGGCCGAGGGCGGCGGCGTCGGTCGCGAGCGGCGCGAAAAGCGTTTCGATGAGAGCGAATTCGTCCGTTCGCGTCATGCAAGCTCGTCGGCGCGGACGTCTTTCGCCGCGGCGTCGAGGACGCCGTTCACGAAGCGCGGCTCGTCGCCTTCGAAGAAATCGTGGGCGAGCTCCACGTACTCGTCGATGATCGCCTTCGCCGGCACGTCGGCGCGGCGGACGAGTTCGAAGACCCCGCACCGGAGTATCGCACGCGCCGTCGCGTCGAGACGCGAGAGCGTCCAACCTTTCGACAGTCGGCGCTCGATATAGGGATCGATTTTCAGCTGCATCTCCACGACGCCGCGCAGGACGTCCTCGAAGAACGCCGCGTCCGCCTCGATGATCGCATCGCCGTCAAGCTCCGTCCCCAGACGATGGGCGCGGAACTCGCGGACGGTGGCGTCGATCCCGCCGCCGCCGGTCTCCATCTGATAGAGCGCCTGCACGGCCGCGAGCCGCGCGGCGGTCCGGGCCGCCATCGGAGATCGCTCCGCAGCCGTCGTCATCTCGCTCATCGCTTGCACAGCGCCCTATCCGGCCGCGTCCTCATCCTCGCCGAGATCGCCGAGAAACTCCCGGAAATCCTTCGCCTCGCGGAAGTTCTTATAGACCGAGGCGTAGCGGACGTAAGCGACGTCATCGAGATTGGCGAGGCCTTCCATCACGAACTCGCCGATGGTCTTCGACGGGATCTCCGTCTCGCCGAGGGTTTCAAGCCGCCGGACGATGCCGGAGGCCATGCGCTCCACACGCTCGGGATCGACGTCGCGCTTGCGCAGGGCGACCTGAACGGAGCGCATCATCTTGTCCCGCTCGAAGCGTTCGCGCTTGCCGTTCGACTTGACGATGGTGAGCTCCTGCAGTTGCACGCGCTCAAAGGTCGTGAAGCGGGCGCCGCAATCGGGGCAGGACCGCCGACGGCGAATGGTCGTGCCGTCCTCGGTCGGACGGCTGTCCTTCACCTGGGTGTCCGGGTTGTTGCAGAACGGGCAGCGCATGGCTGGGTGCTCGACTGATTCGCCGCTCGCCGGTTGCGCGCCCGGCTTGAAGCTCAGTAAATGGGGAACCGCTCGCAGAGCGCCAGAACTTCGGCGCGAACCCGTCGCTCCGCCGCAGCGTTGTCCGCGCCGCCCTCGGCGAGGCCGTCGCGAACGTCTGCGATCCAGTTCCCGATCTGGCGGAATTCCGCCGGGCCGAAGCCGCGGGTGACGCCCGCCGGCGAGCCGATGCGGACGCCGGAGGTCACGGCGGGCTTTTCGGGATCGTTGGGGACGCCGTTCTTGTTGCACGTGATCCCGGCGCGATCGAGGCTCTCCTCCGCCGCGTTTCCTTTCACGCTTTTGGGGCGCAGATCGACGAGAGCGAGGTGGGTATCGGTTCCGCCGGAGACGACGGCGTAGCCCCGCTCGACGATGACGTCCGCCATCACCTTCGCGCAGTCGACGACGGTCTTCGCATAGACTTTGAAGTCCGGCTGCAGCGCTTCGCCGAACGCGACGGCCTTGGCGGCGATCACATGCATCAGCGGGCCGCCCTGCAGGCCCGGGAAGATGGCCGAGCGCATCTTCTTCGCAAGGTCGGCGTCGTTCGTCAGTATGAGGCCGCCGCGGGGTCCACGGAGGATCTTGTGGGTCGTCGTCGTCGCGACATGGGCGTGGGGGAACGGGCTCGGGTGGACGCCGCCCGCGACGAGGCCGGAAAAATGCGCCATATCGACGAGGAGCTTCGCGCCGACCATGTCCGCGATCTCCCGGAACCGGGCGAAATCGATGATCCGCGGGTAAGCCGAGCCGCCGGCGATGATCAGCTTCGGCTGATGCTCTTTCGCGAGGCGTTCGACCTCGTCGTAGTCGATCAGGTGGTCGTCCGCGCGCACGCCATAATGGACGGCGTTGAACCATTTGCCCGAGAGGTTCGGCTTCGCGCCGTGGGTGAGGTGCCCGCCCGCCGCGAGGTCCATGCCGAGGATCGTGTCGCCGGGCGTCATGGTCGCCATGAACACCGCCTGGTTCGCCTGGCTGCCGGAGTGCGGCTGCACGATTGCTTCAGAACAGTCGAAGAGCCGGCGGGCGCGCTCGATCGCGAGCGTTTCGGCTTTGTCGACCTCCTCGCAGCCTGCGTAATAGCGCCGGCCCGGATAGCCCTCCGCATACTTGTTCGTCAGCACCGAGCCCTGCGCCTCAAGCACCGCGCGGCTGACGATGTTCTCCGAAGCGATCAGTTCGATCTGGGTCTGCTGGCGCTTCAGCTCCGACTGCAGGACCGCGGCGATGTCAGGATCGGCGTCGGCGAGCGGGCGCTCGAAGAAATCGCGCGCGTCGGCGGCGGCGGGTTTCGTGGCGGACATTGGGCGTCTCCAACAACAGCGGGCTTTTAATATCGGGCGTGACATGTGCGCTGCGCGGGGGCGATCCGTCAATTCGACGCGATACCGGCGAAGAAATCGACTGCAGCAGGCTGATTTCGAGGATAGCGCGCACAGGAGCCATTTTTATATCTGCGGGCGCTTGATTTACGCAATAAAGAGCAGTAGCTCCCTTCCCTCAACAATCTTGAATACGCTGTTTTAAGGTTCATCCTTCAAATATCGATGACGAATCGGACGATAAGTCCACTTCATTCAAGATACGCCCCGAGATAAACCTCAGAGGACTCCATGAGCGAAACTGAAGCCCTAAAAACCGAGCTCTCCGGCGACACGCTGCATCTGACCGCGGAAATCGTCGCTGCTTTTGTGAGCAACAACTCCATTGACGGCGACAAGATACCGGACCTCCTGCGGAACGTTCACGCGACGGTTCAAACTCTCGCCGACGCGCCGCTGAAAGAGCCGGAAGAGCCTCAGAAACCCGCCGTTCCGATCAAGAAGTCAATCACGCCGGATTATTTGATCTGCCTGGAAGACGGCAAGAAACTTAAGATGCTGAAGCGGTATCTGCGCACGCAATACGACATGTCGCCCGACGACTATCGCCGCAAATGGAACCTGCCCGCCGATTACCCGATGGTCGCACCGAATTACGCTGCGCGCCGTTCGGAGTTCGCCAAGCAGATCGGCCTCGGCCGCATCGCCGGCGGCAAGGCGGCGAAGAAAACTCGCAGCCGCAAGGCGTCCTGAGACTGCGATAGGCGGGGCGGCCGCGCGCTCGTCGCCTCGTTGAAAGCCCGACCAAGTGTTTGAATGCAAAAAAGGCGGCCTCATGGGCCGCCTTTTTCTTTGGTAGTGAAAGATCTGATTAGAGCCGGAAGCGGATCTGGTCGGCCCAGAAGCGTTCGAGGCGCTCCAGCGATTTGTTGGTGCTCGTCATCGCGTTGATGTCGACGCCGCCCACTTCGACGATGGAGCCGAGATGGCGGTCGAAGAGGTGGGTGAGCTTGTCCCGCAGGGCCCGGCCCGACGGCGTCAGCGAGACGCGGACCGAGCGGCGGTCGCTTTCGGAGCGCTGGTGGTGGAGATAGCCCATCTCCACGAGCTTCTTCAAATTGTAGGAGACGTTGGAGCCGAGATAGTGGCCGCGGGAGCGCAACTCGCCGGCGGTCAGCTCATTGTCGCCGATATTGTAGATGAGGAGGGCCTGGACCGAGTTCACGTCCGTCTGGTTCACCCGCTCCAGCTCGTCCTTGATGACGTCGAGCAGCTGGCGGTGCAGACGCTCGATGAGCTGCAGGGTGTGCAGATAGGCGCGTTTCAGCGCTTCCGGCTCGTTCTCAAGCGCGTCGTCCGTCGCCATGAGCGCCGTGTCGCGAATCATCGTCGGCCCCGTCGTTGAATTCCGGTTGGTGACGAGAATGACCGAGAGCCTCTAAAGTCGGGTTAACCGCCCGAACGAGATGCGTCTTTCCCGCTGCAGCGCGGAATGAGGCGCGAAAAGGACCCCCTCCGATGCCCCTCCCGCCCGTCGCGCCCTTCCCCGCCAACCGTCCCCGCCGCAGCCGGGCCGCGCCCTGGCGGCGGGCTGTCGTGCGCGAAACGCATCTGACGGCGTCGGACCTCGTGCAGGCGCTCATCGTCCGCGAAGGCGAGAACGTCGCCGAGCCCGTCGCCTCCATGCCGGGCCTCTCGCGGCTCTCGGTCGATCGGATCGTCGAGGAGGCGAGGAAGGCGCGCGATCTCGGGATCCCCGCCCTCGCCCTCTTCCCGCATACGGACGCCGCGGGCCGCACCCCCGGCGGCGAAGAGGCGCTGAACCCCGGCAACCTCATGTGCCGGGCGGCCGAGGCGGTGAAGCGCGCGGTCCCGGAGATCGGCCTCATCGCCGACGTCGCCCTCGACCCCTATACGGACCACGGCCATGACGGGCTGATGCGCGACGGCGTCATCCTGAACGACGAAACCGTCGAGGTGCTGGTGAAGCAGGCGGTGCTGCAGGCCGAGGCCGGCTACGACGTCGTCGCGCCGTCCGACATGATGGACGGACGCGTCGGCGCGATCCGCGCGGGGCTTGAAGCCGCCGGGCTCCCCGATGCGATCATCCTCTCCTACGCCGTGAAGTACGCGTCCGCTTTCTACGGGCCTTATCGGGACGCCATCGGCTCCGGCGGCGTCCTGCAGGGCGATAAGAAGACCTATCAGATGGACCCGGCGAACCGGTCCGAGGCCCTGCGCGAGGCCGCCCTCGACCTCGCCGAAGGTGCCGACTGGCTTATGGTGAAGCCGGGCCTCCCTTATCTCGACATCATCCGTGAGGTGAAGACCGAGACCGCCGCCCCGGTGCTCGCTTTCCAGGTCTCCGGCGAATACGCGATGATTGCGTTCGCCTCCGCCGCCGGCGCCATCGACCGCGAACGCGCCGTGCTGGAGAGCCTTTCGTGCTTTCGACGCGCGGGAACGGATGCGGTAATTTCGTATTTTGCGATGGAGGCGGCGGGACTTTTGCGGAGTGCGGAGTAATTTCCTAAATCCACTCCTGCCGCAGCTTGACGGGGGATCCAGCACCGGATGTGAATTGATCACGGACTGCCGCGTTCGTCCTGGCGACTGGAATTCCATCTGTTCAAAGATAGCCTGTAAGCTCCGATGGCGCAGGCGTTGCTCGCTGCGGCCGAGCCGCGGGAAGACCGACGTTGTCGCTCAGCGCCTCGTCAGCCGCCGCACCAGGCTCGACGTATCCTGCCGCCCGCCGCCCATGGCCTGAACGTCCGCATAGAACTGGTCGACCAGCGCCGTCACGGGCGCGCTCACGCCCAGCTCCCGCGCCTCGTTGAGGGCGATCCGCAGGTCCTTGCGCATCCAGTCCACCGCGAAGCCGAAATCGAACACGCCGGCGGCCATGGTCGTCGCGCGGTTCTCCATCTGCCAGGACTGGGCGGCGCCGCCGCTGATCGCTTCGAGCACCTTGTCGATATCGAGACCGGCGGCGCTGGCGAAGGCGACGCCTTCCGACAGCGCCTGCAAGAGCCCGGCGATGCAGATCTGGTTCACCGCCTTGCAGAGCTGGCCGGCGCCCGCCGGGCCGATATGGACGATGCGGGCGGCGTAGGCCTCCATCACCGGCCGCGCCGCGTCGAGATGCGCCGCCTCCCCGCCGCACATGATGGAGAGTCTGCCGTTCACCGCCCCCGCCTCGCCGCCGGAGACCGGCGCATCGACGAAGCCGAGGCCGCGAGCCGCCGCATCCTCCGCCAGTCGCCGGGCGAGCGCTGGTGACGCCGTCGTGTGATCGACGAAGACCGCGCCCTTGGTCATCGCCGGCAGCGCCTCCGCCGCGACGGCCTCGACGTCCGGATCGGCGCCGAGGCAGGCGAGAACGACGTCCGCGCCGTCGACGGCGTCGGCCGGCGTCGCCGCGGCGCGCGCGGACGGATGTTTCTCAACGAACGCCGCCGCCTTCGCGGCCGTCCGGTTGTAGACGGCGAGATCGAAGCCCGCGGCCGCCAGATGGCCCGCCATCGGCCCGCCCATGACGCCGAGGCCGAGAAAGGCGGCGCGGCCGCTCACATCAACGCTCCGTAAGCGGAGTTCGCATAAAGGAGCGGCTTGCCGTCGGCCGCATCGAAATCGAGGATCTCGCCGACGAGGATCATGTGGTCCCCCGCCGCGTGCCGCCCGACGACCCTGCAGTCGAAGCCCGCGAGGCGCGAGCGCAGGAGCGGCGCGCCGGTCGACTTCGTTTCATGCTCGCCCGCCGCCATCACATGCCGGTCGGGCGTCGCGAAGCGGGTGGAGGTCTCCGCTGCGTCCTCCCGCAGCACGGAGACGGCGTAAGCCTCGGCGCCGGCGTAAATGTCGAAAAGGCCCGAAGCGCGATCGACGCACCACAGGACGAGGGGCGGCTCGAGCGAAACCGAGGTGAAGGAGTTCACCGTCAGGCCGACCGGCGCGCCTTCGGGCGTCATGCAGCCGACGACGGTGACGCCGGTGGCGTAGCGCGAAAAGGCGGTCTTGAGGGGACGGTGCGGGTCGGACATGCCTCGGTTCGGGTCTCCGGCGGCGGTGAAGGGAACGGCGGACATAGACCGCGGCGCGCCGGCGATCCAGCGCGAGGCGCCGTCGGCGATGTTGCGCCGCGCCTTGCGCGCCCTTGAAAAACATGGACGTATCGCGGGCCGACCTCGCTTCCTGAAAGCCCGCGCGACCCGATTTCCTGCACCGATGTCTCTGATCGAACCGACATGGCACATGTGGGCGACCTTCGCCATGATCGCGGCGGCGATCGGCGCCTACGCGTCCGACCGGTACCCGCTGGAAATGGTGTCGGCGGGCATCGTCATCGTCCTCCTCCTCTTTTTCCATATGGCCGGGCCCATGCCCGACGGAACGAAGCTCTCGCCCGGCGACATCCTGGAGGGCTTCTCCAGCCCCGGCCTCTTCGCGATCATCGGGCTCCTGATCGTCGGCCAGGGCATGTACCAGTCGGGCGCTCTGGAGCGGCCGACCCGAAGCATTCTCGCGCTTTATGAAAAGCGGCCGATGGGCGCGACGACCCTCGTCTTCAGTTTCGTGCTGCTCGTCTCGGCGGTCCTCAACAACACGCCGGTCGTGGTCATGTTCATCCCGATCATGGCGGCGATCGCGAGCCAGTCCGGCGGATCGACCTCGAAGCTGATGATCCCGCTTTCCTTCGTCTCGATCCTCGGCGGCATGACGACGATCATCGGCTCATCGACCAACCTCCTCGCGAACCAGGCGGCGGTGGAGGCGGGGGCGGAGCGGCTTTCTTTCTTCGCGCCGACGCCCATCGGCCTCGTCCTCGCCGCGACGGGCATCGGCTATCTCATCCTCGTCGGCAACCGGCTCCTCCCGGACCGCCAGCCCAAAAGCGAGGAGATCGGCCCCTCCGGCGACGGCAAGCAGTTCATCGCCCAGATCAACCTCTCGCCGGGCCATCCGCTGATCGGCGCGAAATCCGTCTCCGGCCTCTTCCCGGACCTGCCGGACGTAACCGTGCGGATGATCATCCGCCGCGAGCAGCCGGTTCTGCCGCCCTTCGACGAGACCGCGCTTGAATCCGGCGACGTCCTCATCGTCGCCGCGACCCGCAAGACGCTGACGGACCTCCTGCGCTCCAAGCCCGCTTTCCTCGCCGGCGTCATGGCCGAAGCCGCGCCTGCGCCGGAGGAAGGCGCCCCCGCCCCGCCTTCAGGCGAACTCGCCCTCGTCGAGGCGGTCGTCGCCCCGGGCTCGCGCATGATAGGCCGGACGATCCAGCAGATCGGCTTCCGCTATCAGACGAACACCGTCCTCCTCGGCATCCAGCGGCGCTCGCGGATGATCCGGGCGCGTATGAACCAGATCCGGCTGGAGGCGGGCGACGTCCTCCTGATCCTCGGCGATCGGGCGGACGTGCGGGCGCTGCGGGCCAATCGCGACATCCTCATCCTCGAATGGTCGATGACGGACCTGCCGGACATCAACAAGGCGCGGAACGCCGGGCTCATCTTCGCGGGGGTCGTCGCGGCGGCCGCGACGGGCCTCGCGCCGATCGTCACCATCGCCCTCGCCGGCGCGACGGCGATGGTCGCCGCCGGGTGCCTCAACGTCCGTCAGGCCTCGCGGGCCGTCGACCGGCGGATTTTCCTGCTGGTCGGCGCCGCCATCGCGATGGGCGTCGCGCTGGAGCGCACCAGCGGCGCCCAGTTTCTCGGCGCCTCGCTGGTCGCCGCGGCCGAGCCCCTTGGGCCGCGAGCGCTGATCGCGGCGACCTTCATCCTGACGGCGGGGCTCACCAACGTTCTCTCGAACAACGCGACGGCGGTCCTCTTCGCGCCCGTCGGCGTCGCGGCCGCGAAAGCCGCGGGCGTCGATCCGTCCGTCATGGTCCTGACGGTGATCTTCGGGGCGAACTGCTCCTTCGCAACGCCCGTCGCCTATCAGACGAACCTTCTCGTGATGGCGCCCGGCCACTACGCCTTCAGCGACTATGTCCGCGTCGGCGCGCCGCTCATCGTGCTTTTGTGGGCGGTCTATGTGATCATTGCGCCGGTTTACTTCGACATGATGGGACTCATGTCTCGGTAACCCTGCCGCTTAGCGGTCGCGAAACACAAACGGGCTATCCTTCGAGCATGCGCTCTGAAGACATCCAGACCAATTTCGGCCCGGCGGGGTCGGAGTTCTATATCACGCAGCCGGCGCCGTGCCCGTACCTCCACGGCCGCACGGAGCGGAAGATATTTTCGTTCCTCGACGGCTCCGACGCCTCGGCGGTGAACGGCGTTCTCACGCGCCGCGGCTTCCGCCGCTCCCAGAACATCATCTACGTGCCCGCCTGCGACACCTGCCAGGCGTGCGTGCCCGTGCGCGTGGTCGCCTCAGAGTTCGAGCTGTCGAAGTCCCGGCGCCGCATCGTGAAGCGCAACGCCGACATCTCCCGGACCGAGCGCCCGGCGCGCGCGACGACGGAGCAGTACTCCGTGCTCCGCGGCTATCTCGACGCCCGCCACGCCGAAGGCGGCATGGCGGATATGACGGTGCTCGACTACGCCGCGATGGTCGAGGAGACGGCCGTCGACACGAAAATCATCGAATACCGCGCCCCGGACCCCGAAACCGGCGAGCCGCGCCTCATCGCCTGCGCGCTCACCGACCACCTCGCCGACGGGCTCTCCATGGTCTACTCGTTTTTCGATCCGGACGCAGACGCCCGCAGCCTCGGCGTCTACATGATCCTCGATCATGTGCGCGCCGCGCAGGAGGCGGGGCTCGACTATGTCTATCTCGGCTACTGGGTGGCGGGCTCGGCCAAGATGGACTACAAAATTCGCTTCCAGCCCCTTGAAAAACTGACGGAAAACGGCTGGAGGCGCTGGGAGCCCAAAGCCGCATAGACGGCGACGCGCCTCCCGGTCGCGCGGGAGGGCGGTTTGACGGCGAATTCATCCGACGGGAAATCTTCGAGCGCCGGCCTCAGCCGTCGGCGGCTGGTGACGGGCGGCGCCCTCGGCGCGGCGGCCCTGGCGGCGGGCTGCGACTGCGCGGAGCGCTGCGGCGTCGATGGAGGGCCGGCGGTCGTCACGAACCGCGCCGCCCGCGAACTCAAAATGGTGACAACCTGGCCGAAGGATTTCCCCGGCCTCGGCGAGGCGGCGACGAACGTCGCAAAGGCCATCACCGAGATGAGCGGCGGGTCGCTGCGCGTGAAAGTCTTCGCCGCCGGCGAGCTTGTCGGCGCCTTCGAGAGTTTCGACGCCGTCGCCCAGGGCGCGGCGGACATGTATCACGGCGCGGATTATTACTGGGTCGGCAAGTCGAAGGCCTACGCCTTCTTCACCGCCGTTCCCTTCGGCATGACCGCTCAGGAAATCATGGCGTGGACGGAGTTCGGCGGCGGCCAGGCGCTCTGGGACGAGTTGGGCGCCGGCTTCGGCATGAAGCACTTCGCCGCCGGCAATACGGGCGTCCAGATGGGCGGCTGGTTCAAGCGCGACATCCGCTCCCTCGACGATATGAAGGGCCTGAAGATCCGCATGCCCGGCCTCGGCGGCGAGGCCATGCGGCGGATCGGGGCTGCGGCCGTCTCTCTCCCGGGGGGCGAGCTTTTTCAGGCGCTCCAGTCCGGCACGATCGACGCGACCGAATGGGTCGGCCC
>JBCBJX010000100.1:0-10833 GCA_038522735.1 Pseudomonadota bacterium | reverse complement strand
CGTCGCCGTCGATCCCGCCACAGCGGAACGCGTTGAGATCGTCCGCGGCGCCTCGATGCTGCTGTACGGATCTTCCGCAGCCGGCGGCGTCGTCAACGTCATCTCCAACCGAATCCCGACGCAAGTCCCCGAAGATGGCTTCGACGTCGGCGTCACGTCGGCGATCTCCACGGCGGACAGCGGGTTCGACGGCGCCGGCGATTTCGACGTGAAGCTCGGCGACTTCAACAACGGCGCGCTCGTGCTCCACGGCGACGCGTTTTACCGCGAGGCGGGCGACTATGACATTCCGGGCTTTGCTGAGTCCGCCCAGCTCCGCGCGGAAGAAGCCGCTGAAGAGGCTGCGGCAGGGCCTGGCGCTGAGGAGGAAGAAGAAGAGGAAGCCTTCGGCGTTCTCGAGAACTCCTTCTTCGAAACCGGCGGCGCTTCCGGCGGTCTCTCGTGGATCGGCGATCGGGGTTATATCGGCATCTCCGGCACCGTGATCGACAGCGAATACGGCGTACCCGGCGGCAAGAAAAAAGAAGAGGAAGAAGAGGGCGGCGCTGAAGAGGAGGAAGAAGAGGAAGAAGGCGGCGTAACGATCGACTTACAACAACGCCGCATCGACCTTGCGGGCGAATATCAGTTCGACAGCTGGATTGAGAAAGCCACTCTCCGCGTTGGTTACGCTGACTACGAGCACGCGGAAATCGAAGGCAGCGGCGAGGTCGGCACCGTATTCACCAACGAGGGCTGGGAAGGCCGCCTCGAACTCGTGAACCGTGAGAGGCAGGGTCTTGGCGGCGTGGTGCGCGGCGCACAAGGCGTTCAGTTCCGGCTCCGTGATTTTTCTGCTGTGGGCGAGGAAGCCTTTGTGCCGCCGACCACGACGGCCCAGTACGGTGTATTCGCAGTCAGGGAATTCACCAGGGGCAACTGGCGGTACGACTTCGGCGCTCGCTACGAGTACACCGATCAGGAAAACTCCGTAACCGGCGAGACCGTCGATTTCAACGCTTTCTCAGTCTCCGGCGGCGTCGGACTGAAAGCGAGTGAAGCCGTCTTTATCGGCGCCAACGCGTTCCGCACGGCGCGCGCTCCCTCGACGGAAGAGCTGTTCTCCAACGGTCCACACCTCGCCACGAACGCCTTTGAAGTCGGCGATCCGACGCTAGAGGAGGAAGTCGCCACAGGCGTCGAAGGTACGGTCCGCTATTCGGTCGATCGTTTCCGATTCGCCGTCAACGGCTTCTACACTTCCTATGACGGCTTTATTTTCGAGAATGAGACCGGTGAAATCGAAGACGGCCTCGAGGTCTTCGAATTCACCGCAGTCGACGCAACCTTCCGCGGCTTCGAGGCCGAGGTGCAGGCGGAGCTTTTTGAGGCCGGCGGGATCGGATTCTTCGGCGACGTGGGCGTCGACTATGTCCGCGCAACCCGGGACGGCGGCGAAGACGAGGATCTGCCGCGCATTCCCCCGCTCTCAGGCCTCATCGGTCTTGAGGCGCGTCACGAGTATGGCGATCTTCGCTTCGAGCTGGAGGCGGCGGACAGTCAGGACAATGTCGCGGCTGAAGAACTTCCAACCGACGGATACGAACTCTTCAACGCCTACGCAACGATCCGTCCGCAGGGGGCGGATAGCTCGTTCGCGCTTTTGGTGACGGCGACCAACCTTACAGACGAAGACGCGCGTCTTCATCCGTCGTTCCTGAAAGATACTGTTCCGCTCCGTGGCAGAAACTTCCGCATAGCCCTTACGGCGGACTTCTAAGATGTTAGAGGCGGCGCTCTTCAGGAACGCCGCATCCTACATAGAGGCCCCGTTGGACGACGGCTGCGCGCATTGCGAGACTAGGTGCGCTGATACTGGTTGATTAACGGTTCCACGCCCCTCGCCTCGGGCAAGTCGGGCCAGACCTCGAGAGCCTGACCCGCCGCGACGCGCGCATCATCGCTTCGCTCCCGTGAGGCGTACCGACGAATAAGCTCTGCAACGTCGTCCCGAGCGCTCTCATCGAGACGACCAGTCGCGTTCATTCCGCTTCTGGTGGCGATCTCTATGCACGCGATCTCCCGGTCGACGGCCCCGAAGCTGTATTTGTAAGTCTCATCGCCAAGCGTGAAGTCGTAGCGCCTGAACCCTTGGGCGATCGACCAGCGGATGCAATGCGCCTGCAGCATCAGGCCGATCGGCAAGTCAGTTATCGTCTCATCGCGCGCACCGACATGGAACAGCGTATGGCCCCTCACCGGATCGACATAGTTCGCCTGAGCTGCGACCGGCCTTCGGCCTCGCCAGAGGACCGCCAGATATACGAGCCCGTTTGCGAGACCGGCGCCGACGACTTCCTTAAACTGGCCGGCGAGCTTTGCTGCTCGCTTCTGACCTTTCCGCTCCGCATACTGGAGAAACCAAAGCTCCGAGAGAATGGCCGCGTCCTGTTCGTGCGTCTCCGACCGGGACCGCGTGATGCGCAGATCGGGATCGGCGTCGAGCCGTCGAAGAAGTCGTCTTATCTTTTGCCTGGAGTTCGAGCTCAGCTGCTCAAGGTACCGGTCGAAACTCTCCGGAAGATCAACGTAAGGGCAAATCAGATTGTTGGTTTCGCCGGAGTTTATCTTCCGTTCCAGGACGGATGTCTCAAAGACCGCCGTGCCGAAAGCCTTTTGAAACTGTTCAAGTCGACTGGCCGGACCAGAGAAAAAACTGAGCGTCAGCCGGGCGAATGACATCCTCGAGATCTCATTTGCAAAAGCCTCGCACACCGAAGCCTCTAACCCCGGATCGCACAGAAACCCGGTGTAGTCGGCGTCGAAAACATGTCCCAGCATGTCGAGCTCGTTATAAAAACAGCCCTTGTCTTTGTTCCACCGTGTTTTCAGAAGGAGAGGAAAAACGCCGACACAGCGCTTTTCGTTCGACCATGCGAGGAGTATTCGAAACTTTCCCTGGGCCCTAAGGACGAGGGACGCGAAAAAGCGGGATGAGAGATAAATATTTGAATAGGGATCGCTTTTATAAAGCTCGTCCCAGTCCAGCTCTATCTCGATGAAACGTTGGACAGAGGTGACATGCTCGACAGTTACGTCTGTGTTTTCCGGCAATGGAACTGTCCGCAAAAACAGCGCACGCTGGAGTTACCCGGGCGCACGCTAATCTCAAAGTCGATGGTTCAATACCGCGCCAGACTCTCTCACTGGGAGCAAAGAGGATGCGCTCAGTTAAACGTCACCTGCTTCATCAGCGCCTCGACGCCGGCTTCGGGGCCTTCGCCCTGAAAAAGCATCGAGCCTTTCGGCAGCGAGTACTGAACGCCGGAGCTCTGCTGCTCGACGATCGCACGCTCGCCGTTGAGGACGACGGAGCGCATGCCGGACGATGAAGTCGCCATGGCGAACATCGGGTTCGTCAGCATGGTGGAGAAGGTCGCGATCATCGGGGAGTCCGCGATGATCCGCAGCTTCACCCGCTCCCCGCCTTTCGTGTACGTGCGCTCGACGGATGTGCCGCCGCCCATCATCGCCGCGCCGACGGAGACGACCTCCGGCTCGCCGGCCGTCCATCCGTCCACGTCGCCCGGCAGCCGGGCGGCGAGGAAAAAGCCCTTCGCCTGCTGCATGTACTGCTGGGCGAAACCGAATTCAGACGCCGCCGTCGCGAACCCCGCCTCGCTCGGCTCGCCTTCAAGGGCTTTCATCGCCCGCTCCGCGGCGACGCGCGCGTTTTCCTGCAGCTCGGCGATTTTCTCTTTCGGATCGGCGGCGCCCGCCGGCGCGATGAGCGCCGCGGCGGCGGCGATGACCGTCAAATGACGTAGAAAGCCCATGAAACTCCCCCTTTGATTGCGAGCGCTGAGCGTGCGACGGGGGGCCGACGAAGGCAAGCGCCGCCAGCCGCTCAGCCCGCGCCCTTCAGGTGCTCGACCAGCTTCGCGAGCCCCTCTTCCAGCCCCGTTTCGGCGACGACGCCGAGGCCCGATTTCAACGCCGCGGGGTCGCCGGCCGAATGGCGGATGTCGCCGGCGCGGGCGTCCCTGTACGCAATATCGGCGTCCGCGTTGAAGAGGCCGGCGAGTGTTCTCGCAAGATCGTTGATCGAGGTCTGAACGCCGCGGGCGATGTTGAAAACCCGCGCGCCGTCGCCGGGTTCGTCCATGGCGGCCCGGAGGCCGCGCACGACGTCTGCGACGAAAACGAAGTCCCGCGACTGTTCGCCGTCGCCGAAAACCGTCACGCCCTCCCCGCGGGAGAACCGGTCGGCGAAGATCGAGATGACGCCCGAATAGGGCGAAGACGGATTTTGCCGCGGCCCGTAGATATTGAAGAAGCGGAAGCCCGTCGTCGGAATACTGAAAAGGTGCGAGGCGACCCGCGCGTGAAGTTCGGATCCGTACTTATCCGCGGCGTAGGCGGAAAGCGGGCGCGGCGTTTCGGTCTCTTTCAGCGGAACCGCCGGATTGTCGCCGTAGATCGCGGCCGACGACGCGTAGACCACAGGAACCGGCCCGGCGGCGTTCGCCCGGCGCGCCGCGTCCAGTACGGTCACCGTGGCGGTGAGGTTCGCTGCGTGGGTCCCGAGCCAGTCGTCGATGCTCGCCTGGACCGAGGCGACGGCGGCGAGATGGAAAATCCCGTCGGCGCCCTCGGCGACGGCCTCGACAAGCGCCTTGTCTTCAGCCTTCCCGACATGAAGCTCCACGCCCGGCTTCAGGTTCGCTCGCGTTCCCGTCGACAGATCGTCGAGGACGCGGACGGCGTGCCCGTCCGCCTGCAGAGCGTCGGCGAGATGCGAGCCGATGAAACCCGCCCCGCCGGTGATGAGATACGTCGCCATCGGCGCCTCCCTCCCCCGAAAGCGTGATCGGGTCCTTAAAGAGGATTGCGAAAGGGGTCCAGCAGGCCTTTGGGACCGGGTCTTACGCCGAACGCACCTCCGACGCCTCCGCCTCGATCCGCAGGATCTCCTTCGGCACGATTTCCTTGAACTGGCCGGACGCCTCCCGCCAGTTGGCGAGGACCATCTCGGCGACGGGGGACTTCGTCTCCCGCAGGTGACGCTCGATCAGCCCGCGGCAGGCCTCTTCATTGGGCGATCCGGCGAGCGGGCGGACGACCACGTCGTCCTCGTTGAGCACCGTCCAGAGAAGGTCCTCCGGGTCGTGGACGAAAGCGCTCCCGCCGGTCATGCCGGCGGCGAAGTTGTCGCCGACGGGGCCGAGGATCACGACCTTGCCGCCGGTCATGTATTCGCAGCCATTGGCGGAGCATCCCTCGATGACGGCGTCCGCGCCGGAATTGCGCACCGCGAAGCGCTGACCGGCGCGGCCGGCGGCGAAGAGCGCGCCCGACGTCGCGCCGTAAAGGCAGGTGTTGCCGACGATCGCATCCCCCGGCGCCCCGCCCTCCGGCCGGATCGAGATGACGGCTCCGGAAAGCCCCTTGCCGACATAGTCGTTCGCGTCGCCCGCGACCTCCAGCTTCAGCCCGGTCGCGGCGAAGGCGCCCAGCGACTGGCCGGCGGATCCCCGCAGTTTCACGGTCAGATGCCCGTCGCGCAGAGGCTCGTCCGCAAACGTCCTGACGATGCGCGAAGAGACCCGCGCGCCGACGGCGCGGTGGGTGTTCTCCACCGTATACGTCAGCTGCATCTTTTCGCGCCGCTCGAAAACGGGCGCGGCGTCGGCGAGGATCTGTTCGTCGAGGGTCGGCGGGACGTCATTGCGGCGCGTGCGGTCGGATCGCAGCGACGGGCCGCCCGCATCGACCCGGGCGAGAACGGGGTTCAGGTCGAGATCGTCGAGCTTCGGCGAACCGCGGGAGACCTGATCGAGAAGGTCCGAGCGACCGATCACCTCGTCGAGGGAGCGCGCGCCGAGGCGGGCGAGGATCTCCCGCACCTCCTCCGCGATGAAGGTCATGAGGCTGACGACATGGTCCGGCACGCCCGGCAAGCGCTTGCGCAGGTCTTCGTCCTGGGTGCAGACGCCGACGGGGCAGGTGTTCGAATGGCACTGGCGCACCATCAGGCAGCCGAGGGCGACGAGGGACGTGGTGCCGACGCCGAATTCCTCCGCCCCCAGCATTGCGGCGATGACGACATCCCGCCCGGTTCTGACGCCGCCGTCGGTCCGCAGCGTCACCTGATCGCGTAAATTGTTCAGCGTCAGGATCTGGTGGGCCTCGGCGAGGCCGAGCTCCCAGGGCGAGCCGGCGAACTTGATCGAGGTCTGAGGGCTCGCACCCGTCCCGCCGACATTCCCCGAGATGAGGATGACGTCCGCCTTCGCCTTGGCGACGCCTGCTGCAATGGTGCCCACGCCCGCCGCCGAGACGAGCTTCACGCAGACACGCGCGTCCGGATTGATCTGCTTCAGGTCGTAAATGAGCTGGGCGAGATCCTCGATCGAGTAGATGTCGTGGTGCGGCGGCGGCGAGATGAGCGTCACCCCCGGCGTCGAATGGCGCATGCGGGCGATGAATTCGGTCACCTTGAAGCCCGGCAGCTGGCCGCCCTCCCCGGGCTTTGCGCCCTGGGCGACCTTGATCTCGATCTCCCGGCACTGGTTGAGATAGGTCGCCGTGACGCCGAACCGTCCGGAGGCGACCTGTTTCACCGCGGAGTTGGCGTTATCGCCGTTCGGCATCGGGTGATAGCGCTCAGGCACCTCGCCGCCCTCGCCCGAGACGGATTTCGCGCCGATCCGGTTCATGGCGATGTTGAGGGCGCCGTGGGCCTCCGGCGACAGGGCGCCGAGGGACATACCGGGCGTGACGAAGCGCTTCCTCAGGGTATTGACGCTTTCAACCTCCCCGAGGGGCGCCGCGGGGCCCGCCGGGCGCATGTCGAGAAGGTCGCGCAGCTCGATCGGCGGGCGGTCGCGAACGAGCGTCGCGTACTCTTTATACGCCGCGTAATCGTCGTTTCGAACCGCCGTCTGCAGAGCGTGGACCGTCTCAGCCTCGACCGCATGGCGTTCGCCCGACGCGCGCTGGCGGTAAAAACCACCGACGCCGAGGGAAACGACGCCCGGCCGAAAGACGGCCTCGTGCAGCTCCTTAAGATTGGCTTCCAGCCCGGCGAGGCCGATGCCGGAGATGCGGCTCGCCATGCCGGGGAAAAATTCCGCGACCAGCGTGCGCGAGAGACCGAGCGCTTCGAAATTGCAGCCGCCGCGATAGGACGAGACGACGGAGATGCCCATCTTGGACATAATCTTCAAAAGCCCCGCCTCGAGAGCCTGCTTCATGTTGAAGGCGGCCGGACCCGCTGGCTCGCCGCGGCGTTCAGCGGCCGCAGCGGCGGTCTCGAACGCGAGATAGGGGTTGACCGCGGTCGCGCCGACGCCGACGAGGACCGCGAGATAATGAGCGTCGGCACACTCGGCCGTCCGTACCGTGACGGAGCAGTAGGTTCGCAGCCCCTCCGCCGTCAGATGGGCGTGAACGCCGCCTGCGGCGAGGATCATCGGAACAGCCGCCCGCTCGGCCGACTGCTCCATATCCGACAGGACGATATGATCCGCACCCGCTCGGACAGCGTCCGCCGCCTCGTTTCGGATCCGACGGAGGGCGTTGCGGAGCGCGACGCCGTCGCCTTTCGCCTCGTCGACAGGCAAGGTGCAGTCGATCACCACATGGCCGCGCCCGAAGAGCGTCTCCATCCGCTCGTACATGCCGTTTGAGAGAACCGGGCTCTCAAGGACGAAGACGGCGTTCTCCCGGTCGCCTTCAGCGAGGATGTTGCCGAGGTTCTTGAACCGGGTTTTGAGGCTCATCACCCGCGCCTCGCGCAGAGGGTCGATGGGCGGGTTCGTCACCTGGCTGAAGTTCTGGCGGAAATAATGGGAGAGCGGACGGTAGCCGTTGGAGAGAACGGCGAGCGCCGTGTCGTCGCCCATGGAGCCGATCGCTTCCTTGCCGGTCTCGGCCATGGGCTTAAGGATGAGATCGACGGTCTCCATGGAGAACCCGGCGGCGGCCTGACGCCGCCGAAGATCGTCCGCGGCGAACAGCCGATCCTCGGGCCCCGGCCCGATGTCCGGCTCAATCGCCTGAAGGCCTTTCGTCCAATCCGTGTAAGGATGGCGTCCTGCAAGATCGTCGAGCAGCTCCGTCGCTGTGAAGAACTTCCCGCGTTCGAGATCGACGGCGATCATGCGGCCCGGCTCGACGGCGCCGCGGCGCGCGACGGTCTTGTCGCTGAGGGGACACATGCCGGTCTCGGAACCGACGGCGAGGATCCCGTCCTCGGTGATCGCGTAACGGAGCGGCCGGAGGCCGTTGCGGTCGAGCCCGGCGATCGCCCAGCGACCGTCATAGGCGGCGACGGCGGCGGGCCCGTCCCAGGGCTCCATCACCGAATTGCAGTACTCGTACATGGCGCGCCAGGCGGGCGGCATCACCGCCTCCCGCTTCGACCAAGCCTCTGGAATAAGGAGGGTCTTCGCCATCGGCGCGTCGCGACCGCCGCGCACGAGCACCTCGAACACCTGGTCGAGGGCGGCGGAATCCGACGAACCCGGCTGAATAACGGGCTTCACGTCGCACCCGTATTCTCCGAAGGCGTCGGACGTCATCCGAAGCTCGTGGCTCTTCATCCAGTTGATATTGCCCTTCAGCGTGTTGATCTCGCCGTTGTGGGCGAGCATCCGGAACGGCTGGGCGAGCCGCCATTCTGGGAAGGTGTTCGTCGAATAGCGCTGGTGGAAGATCGCGACGGTCGAAACGAAGCGGTCGTCGGCGAGGTCCGGGTAGAATGCATCGATCTCCTCGGCGAGGAACATGCCCTTATAGACGACGTCCCGCGCCGAGAGGGAGCAGATGTAGAAGCTCGGGAGCGCCGCCTCCCGGGCGCGCTTCTCAATGCGTCGACGGACGACATAGAGGGTGCGGTCGAGCTCCGCCGGGCTGCGCTGCTGCGGATCGTGGAACAGCACCTGTTCGATGTCCGGGCGCGTGGCGTTCGCTTTTTCGCCGAGGGCGTCGGCGCGGACCGGCACCTGCCGCCAGCCGTAAAGATAAAAGCCGAAACGGATGATCTCCTGCTCCACAAGGGAGCGGGCGAGATCCTGCGCGCCGAAATCCGTCCGCGGCAGAAACACCATGCCGACGCACACGTCGTTCGCCGCCGGCTCGTGGCCGGTCCGCGCAACGAAGCGCTTCACCAGCTGCTGGGGCACGTTGAGGCGGATGCCGGCGCCGTCGCCGGTCTTGCCGTCGGCGTCGACGGCGCCCCGGTGCCAGACTGCCTTCAGCGCCCGGATCGCCATGTCGACGATTTCGCGACGCGGCGCGCCGTCGATTGCAGCGACCAGGCCGACGCCGCAGGCGTCGTGCTCGTCGGCGGGATCGTAGAGACCGCGGGCGGCGGCGTCGGCGCGGCGAGGATCAAGATGGGTCATGGGCTTTCTCGTCTTAAGCCCCTCTCCACCGGGAGAGGGGCCCGAGGTCTTGTTACTCCGCGGCCATTGCATTCGCGCCCGCGCCGGCTTTCAGGCGCGCCGCCATCACCGCCGCCGCGACCTGTCCGTCGCGAACCGCCCAGACGACGAGGGACGCGCCGCGGACGATATCGCCGGCCGCGTAGACGTCCGAAAGCGACGTCTCCAGCGTTTTCGGATCGACCTTCAGCGTACCGCGGCGAGTAAGCTCAGGCGTCTCCGCCCCGAAGAGCGCCGCAGCTTCGTCCGGCTCGAACCCCAGCGCCTTCACGACGAGATCAGCGGGGACGTTGAACTCCGAGCCCGGCGTCTCTTCAGGCGCCCGGCGGCCGCTCGCATCGGGCGGGCCGAGACGCATGCGCACAGCGCGCACGGCCGACGCCGCGCCTTTGTCGGCGAGAACCGCCTTCGGCCCGGCGAGCCATTCAAAGACGACGCCCTCTTCTTCGGCGTTCGCAACCTCCCGCGCAGAGCCCGGCATGTTGGCGCGGTCGCGGCGGTAAAGGCAGGTCACCGACTTCGCCCCCTGGCGGACGGCCGTCCGCACGCAGTCCATCGCCGTATCGCCGCCGCCGATGACGACCACGCGCTTGCCTCTCGCGTCGAGCCTCCCGTCATCGAATTCCGGCACTGCGTCGCCGAGACCCTTGCGGTTCGACGCGGTTAGGAAATCGAGGGCGCGCACGACGCCCGCCTCCGCGCCGACCGGGCCGTCAAGCTCGCGCGCCTTGTAGACGCCGCAGGCGATCAGCACGGCGTCATGCTTCGCACGCAAATCCGCGAGCGAACCGTCGACGCCGAGGGTCCATCCGAGGGCGAACTTGACGCCGCCCTGCTCCAGCCGTTCCGCTCGGCGCGCGACGACGTGCTTTTCCAGCTTGAAGCCCGGAATGCCATAAATGAGCAGCCCGCCGGCGCGATCATAGCGGTCGTAGACCGTGACCTGAAAGCCTTCATCGCGCAGCTTCTCCGCGGCGACGAGGCCTGCGGGGCCCGCTCCGACGACACCGACGCTTTCGGAACGCTCGACGGCCGGCGCGATCGGCGGCACCCAGCCCTCCGACCACGCCGTTTCAGTGATATAGGTCTCCACCGCGCCGATTGTGACCGTGCCGTGGCCGGACTGTTCGATGACGCAGGAGCCCTCGCAGAGCCGGTCCTGCGGGCAGATGCGCCCGCACACCTCGGGCATGGCGTTGGTCGCGGACGAGACGGCGTAGGCCGACTGCATGTCGCCCTCGGCGACGAGGCGCAGCCAGTCGGGAATGTTGTTCTGCAGGGGACAATGGTTCTGGCAGAACGGCACGCCGCATTGGGAGCAGCGGGCCGCCTGCTCCGCCGCTTTCTCCGCCGAGTACGCCGCATAGATCTCGTGAAAGTCGTCCGCACGATCGCCGGCGGAGCG
>JBCBJX010000099.1:0-11301 GCA_038522735.1 Pseudomonadota bacterium | reverse complement strand
GCCGAGACGTCCGCCAACGGAATGCGGGAGAGGATCGCAACGCCCGACTGGCCGGCGTGACGCCCCGTTCGGCCGTTGAGCGCGATATGCTCATAGCCGGCCGCGCGCACCGCCTTTTTTGGAAACTGGGCGTCGGCGCATTTGGTCTCCTGCAGGCAGAGGACGTCCGGCGCCGTTTCGTCGAGGAAGCGCGTCACCTGATCGATGCGCAGGCGCGCGGAGTTGATGTTCCAACTGGCGATTTTCATGGGAACCGCCCATAGCGTGTTCCCGCCCGGACCCAAAGCCGCCGATTGTGAAAGGATGCCCGATGGACGCTCTTTCAGCGTTCCTGCCGGACGGCGTGAGCCCGCTGGTCGTAGGCGTCGTCGTTGTCGCGAGCGCGGGGACGGCGGGGCTGACGGCGGCCCTCGGCCTCGGCGGCGGGCTCGTCCTCCTCGCGGTGATGAGCGCCCTTCTGCCGGCGCCGGCGGTGATCCCCGTCCATGGGGTCGCGCAGCTCTCATCGAACGCCAGCCGCTTCGCTCTGCATGCGCGCGCGACCGCATGGCGCCCGACCCTCTGGTTTCTCGGCGGTGCGATCCTCGGCGCGCTCGCCGGCGGGCGGGTCGCAGTGACGCTGCCGAGCTGGGTTCTTCAGTCCGCCGTCGGCCTCTTCGTCCTTTACAGTCAGTGGGGACGCATTCCGTCCGTCCGCGGCGTCGAGGGGCGGACCTTCGCGGTCGTCGGCGTCGTCGGCACGTTCCTCACCATGTTCTTCGGCGCGACGGGGCCGTTCGTTGCGAGCGCGCTTTCGGGCCTGAAACTCGACCGACTGACGTACACGGCGACCCACGCCGCGACGATGGTGATCCAGCACGGTCTGAAGGTCGTCGCCTTCGGGTTTCTCGGCTTCGCATTTTCAGACTGGGGGGCGCTGATCGCGGCGATCGTCGCGGCGACCGTCATCGGAAGTTATGTCGGCTCGCATTTTCTGAAACGCACGTCCGACGGGCGCTTTGAGACCGGGCTGAAATGGGTGCTGACGGTTCTGGGGGCGAACCTTCTCTTGCAGGCCGCGCTGTCGGCGTTCGCCGGCTGATCCTCAGAAGAGATTGATCGTCGCGCCGACAAGAGCGACCGGCCAGCGTCCGAATTCGAAGAGCTGCAGTTTCGCCGCCAGCGGATGATCGGCGGCGTCGAACTCCGGGTCCGCCGCGGAGGCGAGCAGGATGAGCGCGCCGTAATGGGCGGCCTGCGCGGCGGCGCCGGCGGCCGCGCGCTCCGCCCCGTCCTCGGGCGCGTCCCAGAGGGCGGCCTGTTCTTCAATCCGGGAGCGGACAGCCTCGCCAGCCCGCTGGGCGACGAGGGCCATCGCGACCTGCAGCGCGTCTTCGCCGATCGCCTCGAGCGCGCGCGTCGTGAGATCGGAGCGGGAAAGCTCCTCGGCCTCCCAGGCGGGATCGTGCCAGTCGCGGATCTCCGCGGCCGCCGCCGCATCCGGCCAGTCGACGAGGATCGAAAGCTCCGCATCCGGAAAGCCAAGACCGCGGGCGAACCGCTCCGCCGCGGCGCGTACGCCGGGGGTCGGCGGTTCGCCGAGATTGGCGAACCAGGGGACCCGGTTCAGCCCCTCCGCATAGCGGCGCACGCGCACGAGGAGCGGCGCGGCGCGCTCCAGCGCATCCAGTTCATCATCGTCGATATCGAAGTGATCGTCGTCATCCATGGAGCGAGCGTGCCTCAACCGGCGGCGCGGGAAAACGCCGCCGCAATAGAAAGCGGCGCCCGGCCGGGGAGACCGAGCGCCGCAAGCGCTTTCCGCGCCTTACGCCGGGAGGGGAATCCGGCGGTGCGCGCGAGGCTCGGATCTGCAAGCGGGGGGGCAACGCCGATCCGGGATGCGCCTCGCAGCGCACTGTTACATTAGCGCATCATACGAGCATTTTTCAATGAGGAGCCGAACGGAAACTTGCCTGTTGCACAGTGTCGACGATTAACGATCCGACAGGAAGGTCGAGCCCGCTTCAGGAGCCCGGAATTCGCGGTTCGGGATGTCGATATCGCGCCGGATATCGCGCAGAACGACGTAAGTCGAACGGCCGTCGGGCTCGTAGACGACCCACTGGCGCAGCTCCAGCTCCGGCGCGTTGAAGACCAGAGAAATCGACCCCTCGAGCTCCGTTTCCGTCGAGGTGAGGCCGATGGAGACCAGGTCCGGGCTGCGGTCGACTTCGATGAGCCTCAGATCGCCAGTGCGGACCTTGCGGCGTAGTAGGAATTTAAGCGGCGTCTCGCGCAGCGGATAACTGTCGGTCGTCTCAAGCTCGGTGTCCTCGACGTAAACGAGGCCGTCATTGGCGACGATATTGAGGGTCGCCGGCGGATCGTAGGTGAAGCGCATAAGGCCGGGACGCTTCAGCTTCACGACGCCTGTAGCCGAACCGCCGGACGAGGAAAACTGGCTGAAGGTCGCCTGCAGGGTTTCGATCCCCTCGATGTAGTCCGCGACCTTCTCCAGCACTTCCTCGTCCGTGAGATCGGCGTAGGCGGGCGGCGGCTGCACCCGCTGGTCGAGGGTGCGCGGCGGATCGTTCGGCTGGTTCTGCGGCGGCGTCTGAGCGATGGGTGCGGCGACGACGGCGATCGCCAACAGGCTGGCGAGGGAGGCGATCATGAGAATCTCCAGAAAATGACGGGTTCGAGCCGTCGTCTATCCCATGCGGACGCGGCGAAAAACCGGCAACTACGGAACGGTCGCAGCGCAAACGCTCACGGGATCCTGAAGCGGGCGCCATCAGGGAAGCGCAGACGCAAAAAGCCCCGGCCGAGGCCGGGGCTTTCGCAAACAGTGAAGTCTGGTTCGGCTTAGGCGCGGCGGCGGGCCGCGAAGCCGAGACCGATCAGGCCGAGGCCGAAGAGCGCGATCATGCTCGGCTCAGAGATGAACGTGCCCTGGATCTCGCCCGTGCCTTGAGCGTCGAAGGCAGTCAGGAACGCGCCGTCGTCGGTGGCGTTGTTCGTCTGCAGCGAGAGGGAGAAGATGATCTCTGAGGTTTCGTCGATCATGCCGAAGATCGGCAGATTCTGAGCGGCGAGAGCGAGCGTGCCGCCGGCGAAAACGATGTCGATCGAGCTCGCAGTCGGAACATAGGTAACTTCGGCATCGCCATTGAAGTTGAAGAGAGCGCCCGTGGCGCCGCTTTGCAGGAGGAGGTCGAGGCCCGCGCCCGTATCCGCCGTCGAGACGGTGCCGCCCGCAACCGGGATGTTCGTGATGCCGTCGAGTTCCAGCTCAAGGAATATATCGCTGGAAAGGGTCAGGATTGCGCCCGAAGAAACAGCGTCCACGGCGTTGTTGCCGATAAAGAAGCTGACGGTGGACAGCGGGTCGGCGCCCGTCGTGTCGCCCGGGAAGCCGCCGTTGAAGTTGCCGTCGGCGCCCGTGTTGGAGATGGTCGAACCATCGTACTCAACGTTCACACCGGTGTACTGGATGACGATGACGCTGGCGAACGCGCTCGTGGCCGTGACGGCCGCGGCGGCGATGCCGGAAACAAGAGCTTTGATCATGATGTAGTCCCCTGGTTGAAGTCGCGCGGAGCCGACATCCGCGTCGACCTTGCCCAAGTAATTAAGCACGCAACGTGCCATCTCGAAAAAATGTTTAAAATCAATGCACAACCGGAATCGGGGAGCACCGAGCGCGTAGGGCGTAAGGTGCGTCGACGCCCTACCGTCAGAGTTTTTAACAGCGGGCCTACTCCGCGGCGTCGCCGACGAGGATCTCCCGCTTCCCGGCGTGGTTGGCCGGGGAGATGACGCCCTCCTGCTCCATGCGCTCGATGAGGGTGGCGGCGCGATTGTAGCCGATGGAAAGGCGGCGCTGGACGTAGGAAGTGGAAACCTTGCGATCCCTGAGCACGACGGCGACAGCCCTGTCGTAGAGATCGTCGCCGGAGGATCCGTTCCCCTCGCCCCAGACCTCGCCGCCGCCGTCCTCGGACATCTCTGTGACGTCCTGAATGTATTCGGGTTTTCCCTGCTTTTTCAGGTGATTGACGATGTCCTCGACCTCGTCGTCGGAGACGAAGGCGCCGTGCACGCGCTTCAGGCGACCGCCCGTCGCCATATAGAGCATGTCGCCCTGGCCGAGGAGCTGCTCCGCGCCCTGCTCGCCGAGGATCGTCCGCGAATCGATTTTCGAGGTGACGTGAAAGGAGATCCGGGTCGGGAAGTTCGCCTTTATGGTGCCGGTGATAACATCGACGGATGGGCGCTGGGTCGCCATCACCACGTGAATGCCGGCGGCGCGGGCCATCTGGGCGAGGCGCTGGACGGCGCCTTCGATGTCCTTGCCGGCGACCATCATGAGGTCCGCCATCTCGTCGATCACCACGACGATGAAGGGCATGGGCTCGTAATCGAGCTCCTCGCTTTCATAGACCGGCTCGCCGGTCTCATCGTCGTAGCCCGTATGCACCGTGCGCGAGAGGGTCTCGCCTTTTTTCTCAGCCTGCTCAATCCGCTCGTTGAAGCCGGAGATGTTGCGCACGCCGACTTTCGACATCTTCCGGTAGCGCTCCTCCATCTCGCGAACCGTCCATTTGAGCGCGACGACCGCCTTCGACGGATCGGTGACGACCGGGGCGAGCAGATGCGGGATCCCGTCGTAGACGGAAAGCTCCAGCATTTTCGGGTCGATAAGGATGAGCTTGGCCTTGTCCGGCGGCAGGCGGTAGAGGAGCGACAGGATCATGGTGTTGATCCCGACTGACTTGCCCGAACCGGTCGTGCCGGCGATCAGCAGATGGGGCATGCGCGCGAGGTCGGCGACGACTGGTTCGCCGCCGATGTCCTTGCCGAGCGCCAGGGTGAGCGCCGACTTCGATTTGTCGTAGGCCTTGCTGTCGAGAAGCTCGCGCAGGAACACCATCTCGCGGTTGTCGTTCGGCAGTTCGATGCCGATGACGTTCCGCCCGGGAACGACCGCGACGCGGCAGGCGACGGCGCTCATGGAGCGGGCGATGTCGTCGGCGAGGCCGATGACGCGGGAGGATTTGACGCCCGCCGCCGGCTCCAGCTCGTAAAGGGTCACGACCGGACCGGGCCGCACGTCGATGATTTCTCCGCGCACGCCGAAATCGGCCAGCACGCCTTCGAGCATGCGGGCGTTTTCTTCGAGCGCCTCATCGGAGACCTCGACGCGATGCTCCGCCGTCGGCGCGGCGAGGAGGTTGAGCGCAGGCAGCTCATACTTGCCCGAGCCGAGGGGAAGCGTCGCCTGGCGCGCCGGGCGACGCTTCGCAGGGCCTGCGTCCTTACCGGGCTTGGTCCGGGTGATTTTGGCGCGGCGCGCGGGGGCGTCCTCGTCTTCAAAGTCGACGTCGTCGAGGTCTTCCTCGGCCGCCTCTACCACCGGCTCCTTGCGCCGGGATCGGGCCGGGGCGGGCTCCTCCGCCTTCGCACTGAAACGTGCGAAGAGATCGCGCGGATCAAGGCGGGCGAAGAAGCCGGCGATGCGCTCCAGAACGCCGTCGCCGGCGCGGGCGCCGCGCTTGGTCAATACCCGTCCGCCGGTCTGCGCCGCACGCAGATGATCGAGCTCGGCCCCGCAGACCCAGAGATACCCGACGAAACCGAAGGCGCCGACGACGCCGACGGCTGCGAGCCCCGCCGGGGCGCCGAACTCGGCCGCAAGCGCCCCCGCTGTCGCGTCCTTCACCGCGTCGCCGAGGGCGCCGCCGACGCCGGCGGCGAACGGCCAGTCGAGGGGCGGCGGCAGGGTCGCCGAGAGCCCGGCGAGGGCGGCGATCGCAAATGGAAAGAGGACGAAACGAACCCACGCCTTCGCCGGCGTGCGCGCCGGGCTTGACCGCAGCGCGCCGAGTACGCCCCAGACAACCATCGGGAGGGCGATGAGATAGGCGACGACGCCGAAGGCCTGCTGGGAGACGTCCGCGACGACCGCGCCCGGGAAGCCCAGAATATTCGTCGGCGGACGACCTGTCGCCGTGTTCCAAGACGGATCGCTGATCGAGAAAGTGAGGAGCGCGGCGACCAGCGCACCGCCGACGAGCGCGAGCGACACGCCGCCCGCGCGCACGGCGGCGGCGAAAATCCGCGGACGCAGTCGCGCCCAAACGCTTGGTTTCGCGATCGGTTTTCGGCTCTTGCGAGGCATGATTGCGACGTCGTTTCGGTTAACCGGCGTTATGCCACGCTGCTGTTGAAAGAGTGTTAACGCGCGTTAACACATTGACGGCGACGGCGTTAAGCACGGCGCTGCGCTCTGCTCAAAAAAATTGCTGCGCGACGTCGCGCTCAGCGTACGGCGAATTCCGGATAGGCCTCGAGGCCGAGTTCCGCGACGTCGAGCCCAACCGCTTCGTCCTCCGCGCTAGCGCGGACTCCGACGGCGAACTTCAACGCAAACCATACGATCGCGCTCATTGTGGTGACAAAAAGGCCGATCGAGAGGAGCCCGACGGCCTGCGCCACGTAGCTCGCGTCGGCGTTGGAGAAGGGAACGATCAGCGTGCCCCAGGCGCCGCAGAAAAGATGCGCCGGGATCGCGCCGACGACGTCGTCGATTTTCAGCGCGTCCAGCACCGGCACCGTCAGTGTTACGATGATTCCGCCGACAGCGCCGATCATCGCCGCCTGCCATATGGCCGGCGCCAGAGGCTCCGCCGTGATGGAGACAAGACCGCCGATCGCGCCGTTAAGGGCGACGGTGAGATCGACCTTGCCGAACAGCATCTGCGTCGCGGCCATGGCCGCCATGACGCCGGCCGCCGCCGCGATGTTGGTGTTGATGAAGATCGTTGAGACGTCGATCGCGTCGGAAATTGTGCCCAGGGCCAGCTGAGAGCCGCCGTTGAAGCCGAACCAGCCGAGCCAGAGGATGAAGGTGCCGAGGGTCGCGAGCGGCAGGGAGGAGCCCGGCATCGGCCTCACCGCGCCGTTTTCGGAGTATTTCCCCGTACGCGGACCGAGAGCGAGGGCGCCGACGAGGGCGGCGAAACCGCCTGTCGCGTGAACAAGGGTCGAACCGGCGAAATCGGAGAACTCCGCGCCGAAGAGGTTTGCGTACCACTCCGCGTTAAGCCAGCCGCCGCCCCACTCCCAGCTTGCCTGAATGGGATAAATGACGCCTGTCAGTACGGCGACGAAAGCGAGAAACGGCCAGAGTCGAATACGTTCGGCGAGGGTGCCTGAAACGATCGAAGCAGCGGTGGCGACGAACACCATCTGGAAGAACCAGTCCGAGCCTGACGCATACCCCGTTCCTTCGTCGAGCGCGGCGCGCAGCCCGTCGCGGGACTGAGTCGCCGCGTCGTCGGCGCCCCAGACGGCGAAGGAGCCGATGAAGCCGCCGTCTTCGACGCCGTAAAGCAGGTTGTAGCCGAGGAGCCAGAACATCAGGCCGGCGACCGAGTAGAGCGCAAGGTTCTTCACGCAAATCGTCGCGGCGTTCTTGGTGCGGACGAGGCCCACTTCCAGCATGCAGAAGCCGGCGGCCATGAACATGACGACCATGCCGCCGATAAGGAACAACATCGTGTTGAAGACGAAGATCGTCGCGTCGTCCGCCGGGGCCGGCGGGGCCGCGGCGTCCTGAGCAAAGGCGGGCGCGGCGAACACCGCGAAGGAAACCGCGCCGAAAGCGGCGAGAGCTGACTTCAATGTCATCTGGATTAGTTCTCTCCTGCGGTCGGTCCTAGAGCGCCGTGGTTCCCCGTTCGCCGGTCCGAATGCGCAGGACGTCGTCGAGGGGCGTGATGAAAATCTTGCCGTCGCCGATTTCGCCGGAACGGGCCGCGGCCCGGATCGCCTCGACCACCTGCTCGACGTCGGCGTCCTCCACCGCGATCTCGATCCTGATTTTCTGAAGAAGATCAGGCTCGTAGACCGTGCCGCGATAGACTTCTTTCTTGCCCTTCTGACGGCCGAACCCACGAACGTCGGTGACCGTCGCGCCCTCGACGCCTGCCGCAAGAACCGCCGTCTTCACTGCGTCGAGCCGCGCCGGTTTGATGATCGCCGTAACGAGCTTCATCAGGTCTCCCCTATGATCAGGCCTGTGCGAGCGCTTCGACTGTCACGCTATTGTCGTTTTTGCTGCGCCGCAACCAGCCCGCGCCCCGCGGCGTCAGGCCGCGTGACAGACCGGGAGCCGTCGCCCATTTTCAAGCCATGACCTACTCTCAACCGACCGGACGCTCGACCGCCGACGCTCTCGTCGTCGGCGGCGGTCTTTCCGGCGGGCTGGCGGCCCTCGCCCTCGCCGACGCCGGACTCGCCGTCGCGCTCGTCGATCAGCTTGAACCGGCGAAGATCACCTCAGCGAAGCGCGACGGGCGTACGACCGCAATCGCCTACGCCTCTTCGCGGGTCTTCAAGCGCCTCGGCCTCTGGGACGCGATCGCGCCGGGGGCGGGCGCGATCCGCGATATTCTGGTGACGGAGGGCCGCGGGCGCGACCGGTTCCGCCGCGGCGGGGCGGCGGATGCGTTCCTGCGCTTCGACGTGACGGAGCTCGGCGAGGAGGAGGCTCTCGGCTTCATCGTCGAAAACCACGTGCTGCTTCAGGCGATTCACGAGGGTCTCCGACGCTCGAACTCGATCACGGTGCGCGCGCCCGCCCGGGTCGCGACGCTCGAGCGCTCGGGGCGCGTCGCCGTCGCAATCCTCGACGACGGCTCAACGATAGAGGCTGGTCTCGCCGTCGCCGCGGACGGTCGCAGCTCGCGCCTGCGCGCGGAGGCCGGCGTGAAAACGATCGAGCACCGCTACGGCCAGACGGCGCTCACCGTGATCGTCCGCCTGGAGCGCGATCATGAAGGGGTCGCCCACGAATTGTTCACCCCGACGGGACCCTTCGCCGTCCTGCCGATGGCGGGCCGTCGCGCCTCCGTCGTCTGGTCGGAAGACGAAACAGCGGCGAAGGCGATCCGGACCCTTCCGCCATCGGAGCTTGCGACGCTGCTGCAGGATCGCTTCGGCGAGATGCTGGGGCGCGTCGAGATCGACGGACCGGTCGTCGCCTACCCCCTCGGCCTTGTTTTCGCCCAGCGGATGACGGCGGAGCGGCTCGTGCTTGTCGGGGACGCGGCCCACGGCATCCATCCGATCGCGGGCCAGGGTTACAATCTCGCGGTGAAAGACGTCGCCGCCCTCGCCGCTGCATGCGGGGAGGCGGCGGTGGCCGGGCTCGACATCGGAACCGCGGACGTTCTGCAGCGCTATGAGCGCGCCCGCCGGTTCGACAACACTGCGATGGCGGCGGGCACCCATGCGGTGAACGCGCTCTTCAAGACCGAGTTCGCGCCGGTCGCCCTCGCCCGCCAGGCGGGGATCGCGGCGGTGAACCGCATCCCGCCGCTTCGCACCTTTTTCATGCGCGAAGCGGGCGGCGACGTCGGCGCCCTGCCGCCGCTTATGCGACCGCTGTAGGACGTCTCAGGACAATCCAAGCACGTCGTTCATGCCGTAAAAGCCGGGCTCGGCGCCCGCGGCCCAGCGCGCGGCGGCGAGCGCTCCGTCTGCGAAGAGCGCCCTATCAAAGGCGCGGTGAGAAAGGATGATCTCCTCGCGCTCGCCGATGAGACGGACCGCGTGCTCGCCGACGCCGCCGCCGCCGCGGATGACGGAAAATCCGAACGCGCCGCGTTCGCGGGCGCCGGAGCGGTCGTCTGAGGCTTCGTCTCGGGCGGCGCCACGCGCTCGGCCGCGGCCGTCGGCGGCGGCGTCGCTCAACAGGAGCGCAGTACCCGACGGCGCATCGACTTTGCGGCGATGATGGGCCTCGGCGATCTCGATGTCGTAGTCCTCGTCGAGCGCGGCGGCCGCGCGCTCGACGAGATGGGCGAGGACGGCGACGCCGAGGCTGGTGTTTCCGGCCTGCACGACAGGGACGCGCGAGGCGGCGGCGTCGATGGCCGCCTCCTCCATCGCGCCGATGCCCGTGACACACGCGATATAGGCGGCCTTCGCGTCGGCGGCTGACCCCGCGTTGGCTGCAACCGCAGAGACGGCGGAGAAATCGATCAACGCGTCGAAACCGGAAGCAGGCGGAGCGTCTGAAATCTGGAGACCGTCTTCGACAGGCCGTCCGATCGCCGGGGAGCCGGAGCGTTCGATCGCGCCGGTGAGAACGGTCCGATCGTCGGCGCCGACGGCTTTTATGACGGCTTGGCCCATACGGCCGGCGGCGCCCGCGACGACGATGCGGAGGGGCGCGGCGCTCAAACGGGACCGTCCGTCACGCGGTCCCAGAACTCGCGCGCCTGATCGAAAAAGCCCTTTGACTGCGGACAATCACCGCCGCCGGCCTCGCAGAATTCTTTCAGGAGCTGCTTCTGTTTGGCGTTGAGACGCATCGGCGTTTCGACGACCAGCTCGACATAGAGATCGCCGCGGGCCTGGCTGCGCAGGCTGCTCATGCCCTTGCCGCGCAGGCG
Source organism: Pseudomonadota bacterium (assembly GCA_038522735.1). GTDB lineage: Bacteria > Pseudomonadota > Alphaproteobacteria > Caulobacterales > Parvularculaceae > JBCBJX01. The sequence continues at coordinate 856 of JBCBJX010000099.1, read as the reverse complement.
AAAGCGTTTGCCGGTCTGGGCGCCTTCGGGGATTTTGATCTCGACACGGCCGCCGTCGATGGTCGGCGCTTCAATCTCGCCGCCGAGGGTGGCCGTCGTCATGGGGATCGGAAGGGCGCAATAAAGATCATGCCCCTCGCGCTCGAAAAGTTCGTGCGGCGCGACGGCGACGAAGAGGTAGAGGTCGCCGGCCCCGCCGCCGCGGACGCCCGCCTCGCCCTCGCCGGCGAGACGGATGCGAGTGCCGTCCTCGACGCCCGCGGGGATATCGACTTCAAGGGTCTTTTCGCGGCGTACGCGTCCGGTTCCTGCGCAAGCTCCGCACGGGTCTGAAATGATCCGCCCCTGTCCGCCGCAGGTCGGGCAGGTGCGTTCCACCATGAAGAACCCGTTCTGGGCGCGCACGCGGCCGACGCCGCCGCAGGTTCCGCACGTCGTCGGGCTTGTCCCGGGTTTTGCGCCGGAGCCGTCACAGACATCGCAGGCCGACATGGTTGGCACGGTGACGGTCGCTTTCTTGCCGCGGAAGGCCTCCTCAAGGGAGATTTCGACCGTGTACTTCAGGTCCGAGCCGCGACCGGGATTGCGTCGACCGCCGCGGCCGCCGCCCATGAACTCGCCGAAAATGTCGTCGAAGACGTCTGCGAAGGATGAAGCGTTGAAACCGTTCGCGCCGTTCGCCCCGCCCATGCCGCCGTTCTGAAACGCAGCGTGGCCGTACCGGTCGTAGGCGGCGCGTTTCTGAGGATCGGAGAGGACCTCGTACGCCTCGCCCGCCTCCTTGAATTTGCGCTCAGCTTCGGCGTCGTCCGGATTGCGGTCCGGATGGTATTGCATCGCAGCCTTGCGGAAGGCG
>JBCBJX010000098.1:0-11593 GCA_038522735.1 Pseudomonadota bacterium | reverse complement strand
GCGCCCTATCTGCCGTTCGTACAGGAATGGGTGCGCTCCCTGCGGCGCAAATACCCCAACCTCAACGCCCAGCTTCTGCGCTATCGGGAAAAAGTCCCGCCCGTCATCCGCACGACGATCGACAAGACGCACCCTTAGGAGACGTCACCCGAACTTCGAGAAATCCGGGGCCCGCTTGTCCATGAAGGCGGTCGCTGCCTCCTTGAATTCGTCCGAGCCAAGACGTTGGGAGAAGAGGGCGCCCTCCTCCTTGATACGCTTCAGGAGCGGTTCAAGGTCGCCTTTCATCAGGCGCTTGGTCAGGCGGATCGCTGCCGGCGCGCGGGTTGCAAGGTCCCGGGCGACGGCGGTCGCCGTTCCGAGGAGCGCGCCCGGTTCGACGATCTCGTTGACGAAGCCCATGTCGTGGGCGCGGTCGGGCGAGATCTTCCGCCCAAGGAGCAGAAGCTCCGACGCCGCCTGACGCCCGGCGATCTGCGGCAGGATGAGCGAGGAGCCCGCCTCCGGCACCAGAGCGAGGTTGGCGAAGGGCGTCTGAAAGGCCGCCTTCGTCGAAGCGACCACGTAATCGCAGTGAAAGAGCATGGTCGTGCCGACGCCGATGGCAGCGCCGTTGACGGCGGCGATAAGGGGCGTCTCGGCCACGGCGAGGGCGTTGAGGAACCGGCCGACCGGCGGCAGATCGTGGCCGGCGAGGTCCGGCGGCGCGCCCAGAAAATCGCCCATATCGTTGCCGGCGGTGAAGGCGTCGCCCTCCGCCGCGAAGACGACGGCGCGGACGGCGGGATCCGTCTCCGCAGCGTCCATCGCGTCTGCGAGGGCCGCGTACATGGCGTGGGTGAGCGCGTTTTTCTTGTCGGCGCGCGCAAGGGTCAGCGTGAGGACGCCGCCCTCCTGTTCAGTTCTGACGAGGTCGGTCATGGGCCGGCTCCCTTGAAGGTCCGACTCAACATCGCTGCAGGCGCGAAGGCCCGCAAGCGCGGCGTTCAGCGGCGGCGGCGCGCGATCGCGAGGCCGACGAGCCCCAGACCGAGAAGCGCGATGGGCGCCGGCTCCGAGACCTTGTGCCGATCGTAGGTCACTTTCAGCTTTTTGATCTTGAAGCGGTCGTCGTCCTTGTCCTTCTTGCCTTCGCCGTCGCTGTGGGCCCCGAACAGGATCGCATTGCCCGTCAGGTCCTGCAGGTCGTGCCAGTAGGAGTAGCTCGAGGCCGAGGCGTAGCTGTCGTATTTTGGTCCGAGGAAGGACGGATCGAGCCCGGCGAGGGCGAACATGTCTGAGACGTTTCCGACATGAAAAGACGCGTCGCGGTCGTGATAGCCTGACGGATCGACCAGCATCTTCTCAAACTCGACCTCGTGCTCGAACCAGAAGAGCACCCAGTCGTCCGCCCCCACATTATCGACCTTATGGAGAGGGTCGTGGCAGTACGCGCCCTCGTCCGCATTGCAGACGCCGAGGCCGCCGGACCACTGGCCGAGCCGGCCCGCTTCAAGGGCGCCGCCCGACCCCGTTTCGGAGAACGAGAGGGCGTGCATGACGAGGCCGCCCGATGCGAAGGTGCGGACATTGCCCCAGCCGCCGGTGTCGGAAACCTGATCGCCATAGCTGTCGAGATCGAAAACAATCTTCATCGGCGCGGCGTGGGCGGACGCGGCGGCGACGGCGAATGCGGAAAGTGCGGCGGTGATGAAACGCATGACGGGGCTCGACTGATGCAACTGAACCTGCTGAGAGGCTGCAAAATCGACGCCATGAAGACGCCTTCCCCCTAATCATGCCCTTATCTGGTTAATGTCGGTTGATCCGGCCGCGAGCGTCAGAAAACCTGACGCCCGCGTCGCCAACAAATCCGACGCCGCGGGCGCGGCGTCGGCGGAACCAGGAACCGCCCATGCACCTCGGCATACTGGAAACCGGCGCGCCGGCCCCGCCCCTCGCCACCCGCCACGGCCGCTATGACGCGATGTTCGAAGCGCTGCTTGCGCCGCTCGATGCAGGGCTCTCCTTCTCGACGTTCAACGTCTTCGAGGACGCGCCGCCGGCGGTCGATGCGTGCGAGGCGTGGCTCGTCACCGGCTCGGCCTCCGGCGCCTACGAGCCGCATGACTGGATCCCGCCGCTCGAAGACTTCATCCGCCGCGCCGCGGCCCGCCGGCCGACGGTCGGCGTCTGCTTCGGACACCAGATCATGGCGCAAGCGCTCGGCGGGCGGGTGGAAAAATCCGCTCGCGGATGGGGCGTCGGCGTCCACACGTATTATCCGCTGGCGGACGCCGACTGGCTGCGGGGGCCGGAGGGGCGTTTCGATTGCGCCGTTTCCCACCAGGACCAGGTGATCGCCCCGCCTCAGGGCGCGAGCACTATCGCCGGGTCGAACTTCTGCCCGAACGCAGTCCTCGCCTATGAAGGCGGCCTGGCCATGTCCATGCAGTGCCATCCGGAGTTCGAGCACGCCTTCGCCCTCGACCTCCTCGAACACCGGCGCGCGAGCATCCCGGAAGACGTCTCTGCGGTTGCGCGGGTCTCCCTTGAGCGCGCCACCGACCGGCGCCGCCTCGGCGAGGCGATCGTCCGGTTTCTGACGTCACGCTCCTGATACGGAAAGGACAACCCATGAGCGATCTGAAACTTGTCGTCGGCGACAGGAACTTCTCCTCCTGGTCCCTGCGGCCGTGGCTTGCGATGACGGTCGCGGGCTTCGAGTTCGAGACCATCGACATCGCCCTCGACCGGCCGGACACCCGCGAAAACATCAAGAAGCACTCCCCGACGGGCCTCGTCCCCTGCCTCCTCCACGGCGATTTCGCCGTCTGGGACAGCCTCGCCATCTGCGAGTACGCGGCCGACCTCAAACCCGAGGCCCGTCTGTGGCCGGAGGACATGCGCGCCCGCGCCCGCGCGCGCTCTATCTCGGCGGAGATGCATTCCGGCTTTCAGGAGCTTCGCACCGTCTGGCCGATGGACATCGTCCGTGAGGACCTGGAAATGCCCTGCCGCGGGCGGCTGGAGCGCGACGTTCAGCGGGTCGGCGCCCTGTGGGCGGGCTGCCGCGAGACGTTCGGGGCCGACGGGCCGTTCCTGTTTGGACGGTTCACGGTCGCCGACGCCATGTTCGCCCCCGTCGTCTCCCGCTTCAAGACGTACGGGCCCGTCGATATTCCCGATACGGCGCAGGTCTATGCAGACGCCCTCTGGGCCCTCCCCGCCTTCGCAGAATGGCGCCGCGGCGCGCAGCGCGAGATGGCCGCGTAGCGCCAAGAAGGCTCCTCTCCTTTTGGGAGAGGGGTTGGGGTGAGAGGGAACGATTTTTCAACCTGCCGGGAACCCGGCCTGCCGCCGCTGTGCGAGTACGCCCAGCTACACGAGGGCGGGAGAACTGGCTCCCCCTCACCCCCGGCCCCTCTCCCAAGGGAGAGGGGTGAAGGCGCGCTAAGCCCTGTTGTCCAATTGCGCCCTGACGCTCCTGCGTCCGAGCGCCGTCGCGCGATAGGGCCCGCCGCCGGCGGAGGCGATCAGCCCCCGCTGTTTCATCCGCCGGAAGACGGCGAGGGTGCAGTCGGCGAGGGTCCAGCCCTCCCGGGTGATGCAGTTGACGGCGATGATTTTTCCGCGGTCGTCTTTTTCAACGGCGACGACGCCGCCGCGCGCGAGCACGTGCAGCACGCGCTGCTCCGCTTTCGAAATGTTCATGGAGATGGTCCGATATAGCACGGGACGATCGACCGCGCGCAGGCGCGGCCGGCTCAAAACTGCGTGCTATCGAACAAGCTCGAACATCAAACCTCTGACGATTTGACAGAGTTAGAACCGACGGCCCGGGCCGTCAAGCGGCCGAAAAACGGTCCCGCTCGTGCGGCGCGTTGAAATCGATGTCGGGGCCAGCGGGCGTGATCCGGGTCGGATTGATGGTGTCGTGGCTCTCGTAATAATGGCGCTTGGCGTGCTCGAAATTGCAGGTCCCGGCGATCCCCGGCGTCTGGTAGAGATCGCGCGTATACCCCCAGAGGTTCGGATAGTCCGCCAGCCGACGGATATTGCACTTGAAATGGCCGACATAGACGAGGTCGAAGCGCAGGAGCGTCGGGAGAAGCCGCCAGTCCGCCTCCGTCGGCTGATCGCCGATGAGATAGCGGCTGCGCGAGAGCCGGTCCTCCAGCATGTCGAGGGTCTGAAAAAGCGGCCGAACGGCTTCCTCATAGGCCTCCTGCGTGGTCGCAAAGCCTGATTTGTAGACGCCGTTGTTCACCGTGTCGTAGACGACCTTGTTGAGAGCGTCGATCTCCTCGCGCTTGTCGGCGGAGTAGTAATCGCCCGGCGTCGCGCCGACGCCGTCGAAGGCGCTGTTGAACATGCGGATGATGTCGGCGGATTCGTTGCTGACGATCGTCTTGTTCTTCGTGTCCCAGACGACCGGAACCGTGACGCGACCTGAATATGTCGGATCGGCCTCGCGGTAGAGTTCGTACATGTAGGGCTTGCCGAAGAGCCGGTCGCCGACGACCCCGTCCGGGTCCGCATCAAACGTCCAGCCGTTTTCCGCCATGTACCAGTGAACGACGGAGACGTCGATCATCTCTTCAAGTCCCTTCAGGGACCGGTAGACGAGCGTGCGGTGCGCCCACGGGCAGGCGTATGAGACATAGAGATGATATCGACCCGGCTCGGCTTTGAAGCCCGCCTCGCCCGTCGGCCCGGCCGACCCGTCTGCGGTGATCCAGTTGCGGAACTGCGATTGAGAGCGGACGAACCGGCCCTTGGAGGCTTTGGTGTCGTACCACCGATCTTTCCATTCGCCGTCGACGAGCAGGCCCATGGGACGTCCTTTCTGCTGCGTTTTGCGTGGTCAGGGTGCGGGCGCCTCTAAAAGCGTCCAGCCTGAAAGTCCGTAATCGCCTGACGGAGCTCCGCTTCCGTGTTCATGAGGAAGGGCCCGTATTTCGCGACCGGCTCATTCAGGGGCGCGCCGGCGATGAGGAGGAAACGCGCGCCGAACCCGCCCGCCTCAAGCGCGACGCGGTCGCCGTCTCCGAAGACGGCGAGGTGCGGATCGACGATTTCAATGTCGCCGCTTTCGCCGCGCGCCTCGGCCTCGGTTTTCACCGAGCCCTGATAAACGGCGATGAAGGCCGCGTGGCCCACGGGAACCGTTTCTTCGTAAGCCGCGCCCGGCTCCAGAGCGACGTCGAGCAGCATGGGCTTCGTCGCCGCGCTGGTCGCGGGGCCGAGAACGCCGGACGCGGTTTCGCCGGCGAGCACGCGGACGCTCGCGCCGGGTCGCGCCTCGATCGGGATCTCGTCCCGGGAAAACTCCTGATACCGCGGATCGGTCATCTTGTGCTCGGCCGGCAGGTTCACCCACAGCTGGAAACCCCAGAGGCGCCCGTCCTCCTGCTCCGGAATTTCCGAGTGCACGATGCCGCGTCCGGCGGTCATCCACTGGACGCCGCCGCCTTCGATGACGCCCGAATGGCCCTTGTTGTCGCCATGGCGCATCTTGCCGTCGATCATGATGGTCACGGTTTCAAAGCCCCGGTGCGGGTGCTCCGGAAACCCCGCAATGTAATCATCACGTTCGTCGGAGCGGATCTGATCGAGCATCAGGAACGGGTCGAGATCCGGAAGCGCAGGGTCGCCGAGCATGCGCGTGAGCTTCACGCCGGCGCCGTCGGAGGTCGGAACGCCGCGGCTGAGGCGCGTCACCCGGCGCCGTTCGGAGCGTTCGATTGTCGTTGCGGACATGGCGAGCCTCGATGACTGCATGCCGCGAATGTGGCGCCCCGGCGGGCGCGAACCCACAGGGCGCCGCGCAACACGCTGTTCTCAATTCGCGAACACCTCAGGCGAGGCCCGGATGGTCTTTCAGGCGCGCCGCCAGCCAGTCGATGAAGGCGCGCACTTTCGTCGAGGTCTCCCGGCCGGGCGGGTAGATCGCGTAGACGCCGGCCGAAAGCGGCGTCCACCCGGGGAGGATCGCCTCCAGCCGGCCGGCGAGCACCGCCTCCCCGACGATGAAATGGGGGAGCGCGACGGCGCCGAGCCCCGCAATGGCGGCGTCGCGGATCGCCTCGCCGTTGTTCACGACGAGCCGCGGGGCGACGTCGACGCCCACCTCCTCGTCTTTGTCGTCTTTCCGGTGAAAGCGCCAGTGCTGGCGCGCCGAAGCGTTGGCGTAGCCGATCGTCGGCAGGCGTTGCAAATCCTCCGGCAGTTCCGGTCGTCCGCGGGCGTCGAGCAGCGACGGAGCGGCGCAGAGGACCCGACGGCTGACGCCGAGCCTGCGGGCCTTCAGCGCGGAGTCCGCGAGGCGGCCGATGCGCACGCCGACATCATAGCCGTCCGCAGCGAGATCGACCCGCCGGTCGTCCATATCGATGGCGAGGCGAAGGTCCGGGTGCGCCCGTGCGAAGTCGATGAGAGCGTCGGAGAGCACCGCGAGGGTGAAGCTGACGGGGGCGGCGACGCGGAGCGACCCGGAAAGCCCCGCATCCGCAGGCCGCAGATCGTTCGCGGCGTCCTCCAGTTCGAGGAGCAGCCGCTCGGCGCGGGCGTAGAAGGCTAGCGCATCCTCCGTCGGCGTCAGATGGGCGGACGACCGCACGAACAGCGCGGCGCCGAGAGCCGCCTCAAGGCTTGCGATCCGCCGGCTGACGGCTGAGCGGGCGATGTCGAGCCGCCGCGCCGCGGCGTTGACCCCGCCCTCCTCCACGACGGCGAGGAAGGTGCGGATATCCTCCAGCTGCAGGCTCAAGCGCCGCCCTCGCTCGCCATCGCCCGCAGCATAGCGGCGGTCTCCTCGCGGGAATTCACCCGCGGGAAGGCCGTGTCCGGAATGTCGACGCTGAGAAAGCGGCAGAGCGGTCCCCATCCCTCTTTCGCCTCAAAGACGAGGAGGCGCTCCGGCGAAAACGCAGCGCCCACCTCCGTGTTATGGGCCTCGAAGCGGGCGAGCATGGCGTCCCGATCACTGAGGTCGCAGCGAAAGAAGCCGCCGATCACCGCGCCGACCATCTCGCCGAAGGGCGTTCCGGCGCCTGCGGCCAGAAGTTCGGGGTTGAAGATCGTCTCCTGGGTCGAGGCGAACCAGCTGTCCGGGTCCCTCACCGTCAGGATGATTTTTGCATCGGGAAAAACGTCCGCAAGCGTCTTCCAGTAGGCGGCGACAGGGAAATCGACGCCAGCCTTGAACGTCTTGTGTCCATCGAAAATCGCCTCCCAGTCGGGGGCGCCCGCTGCGACGGCGGACCACTGGGCGATCGCAGGTTCGTGCGCGAGCACCTCGAACATGTGGTAGCACGGATCGAACCCGAGTTGCTCCAGCGCCAGCTTCAGCGACGCCGTTCCCGTACGGCCAAGCCCGGCCCCAATAACTCCAAGAGACATGTCTTCCCCCTTACTCTGCCTGCGGCGCGAGCAGCCACTTCAGCTGATCGCCCACCCGGGCGCGCCAGGCCGTCTCGTTGTGGGCGGCGCCGGCATAGACGCGGATGAGGAACTCTTCGCCCTCGACGAAACCCTGCGCCGCAAGCCAGCCGCAGATCGCCTCGTGGCCCGGCCCGTACTCGGCGTCGAGCGTTTCCGTTCCGTGATCGAAAAAGAGCCGCTGGCCCTTCGGCATGGCGAGGCCGGCCTCGATATCGGCGAGGATGTACGGCCGGTCGTCCGCGGGGTCCCCCTCCGCGCCCGGAATGTACCGCGCCGCGAGGGTCGGCGAGAGCGGCGTATGGGTGGAGACGCAGCCGCAGGCGGAGAAAACGTCCGGCCGGGTGCGAATGAGATAGAGGGAGAGAAGCCCGCCCATGGACGAGCCCATATGGAACGTGTTTTCCGGTCCCGTCAGGGTGCGGAACTCGGCGTCCACGCGCGGCATCAGTTCCTCGATCAGGAACCGCGCATAGTCGGGCGCGCCGTGCCAGGGGGAGTACTCGTAACCCCGGCGCGAAGAGCTCCAGGCGCCGACCACGATCGCCGGCTCGTAGAGCTCGTCGCGCGCGCCGCGCATCATCGCCTCGTCGACGCCCCAGTCGACGCCGGTGTTGGCGATGCGCGGATCGAAGAGGTTCTGCCCGTCGGACATATAGACGACGCGATAGCGTTTCTCCGGGTTTTCATCATAGCCCGGAGGGAGCCAGATCTCCACATGGCGGGTTTCGGAGAGGAAGGCCGAGGCGACGTCGGTCCAGTAGACGAGCCGACCCTCGACGCCGGAGCCCTCCCAATCCTCAATGTACGTTGCGACAGGTTTCTTAAAATCGGCGATCTCGTGCTCCGCGGAGGCGGGCCCATCGACCTCGAGCCGGAAGTTCGCCATCACCATGCCGGAGGGCCCAAGACCCTCCCGCTCCCAGGAGCCGAGGGTGAATTTGTACTCGAGCACCGTTCCGTGGGGGACGGGGAGCGCGACGGTCCGCTCGCGCCCCTCCCCCGCCATGGCGAGGCCCGCCGCGTTCCAGGGCCCGAGCTCCGGCAGGTTCCCGGTGAGGTAGACCGTCGGCGTCCCCGCCGGAACGCGGGCGGTGATGGAGACGGAATGGGCTTCAGGCGCCGCGGCCTCCTCCCCGCCGCAGGCGGCGAGGGCCAGCGCGCCGGCGGCGGCGATCAGGCGTTTCATCATCGGCGTTTCCTTTTCGCCGAACCATGGCCCGCCCCGGCCCGCGCCGCAAAGGCCGGCTTTCGCTTCCCGGCGGGGCGGCTTAAGTCGGAGCCATGACCGACATGACAGACCAAGAGGCGCAACGCCTTCTCTCCTCCCTCCTCGATCAGGCGAAAACCGCCGGCGCCGACGCCGCGGACGCCGTCCTTTATTCCTCCGTCAGCCAGGGTGTGACCTGGCGGCTTGGCAAGCTGGAGGATGTGGAGCGCTCCGAGACGACCGATCTCGGCCTCCGCTGCCTCGTCGGCAAGCGCCAGGCGGTGATCTCCACGACCGACCGGTCGGCGGAGGGCCTGAAGGAGCTTGTCGAGCGCTGCGTCTTCATGGCGAAGACCGCGCCGGAGGACCCCTATTGCGGCCTCGCGCCGGAAGAGCGGCTGGCGACGGCGATCCGCGACGATCTTGAACTCGACGATGGCGAGGAGCCCTCCGCAGAGGCGCTCGCCGAACGGGCCGCCGCCTGCGAGGACGCCGCCCTCGCCGTCGCGGGCGTCACCAACTCCTCAGGCGCCGGGGCGAGCGTCGGGCGCGGCTCGAAATGGTTCGCGACGTCCGCGGGCTTCTTCAAAAGCCATACGGGGACGTCCCATTCGGTTTCCGTCTCCGTGCAGGCGGAAAAAGACGGGGCGATGGAGCGTGATTACGATTACGATTCCCGCCGCTTCCTCGCCGACCTGAAGGGCGCCGCCGCCGTCGGGACCGAAGCGGGCGAGCGCACGGTCCGCCGCCTAGGCCCGCGCAAGATGAAGTCCGGGAAGATGCCGGTCGTCTACGACAACCGCCTCGCCGCCTCCCTCCTCCGCCATCTCGCGGGAGCGGTGAACGGCGGCGCCATCGCCCGAGGCGTGTCGTTCCTGAAAGAGAAGATGGGCGAGCAACTGTTCGACCCGTCGATCACCATCACCGACGACCCCCATGTGAAGCGGGGCGCGGGCAGCCGAGCGGTCGACGGTGAAGGCGTCGCGAACGGTCCGGTGAAGCTCATCGACGGCGGGGTGCTGACCACCTGGCTGATGAACTCCGCCCACGCCCGACAGCTCGGTCTTGAAACCTCCGGCCACGCGACCCGCGGCGCCGGCGGCCCGCCGGGCGCGGGGACGTCGAACCTCACCCTTCCGCCTTCGGACGTCTCCTTCGACGACCTCATCGGCGACATCGATCTCGGGCTTTTAGTCACCGACATGTTCGGGCCGCAGGTGAACCCGAATACGGGGGATTATTCCGTCGGCTGTTCCGGCTTCGCCATCGAGAAGGGCGCGGTCACCTACCCGGTTTCGGAGATCACCATCGCCGGCGACCTCCTCACCATGTTCGCGAGCCTACGCCCGGCTTCGGACCTCTTCGTGCGCGGCGCGACCAACGCGCCGTCGGTGCGCATCGAAGGGATGACGGTGGCGGGGGAATAGGTAAAGCCCCTCTCCCTTGGGAGAGGGGAGACAAGGTTTTCTCGCCGTGCCATACCGCCGCGAAACCCCGATCACGCTTATCTGAGGAGGCCGGCCCATGTCCGACCAGCAGCTCCTGCACCTCGTCTTCGGCGGCGAGCTCGACGACCCGAACGAGGTCCGCTTTAAGGACCTCGACGGCCTCGACATCGTCGGCATTTTCCCGAACTACGCCGCGGCGGAGAAGGCCTGGCGCGCCAAGGCGCAACAGACCGTCGACAACGCTCACATGCGCTATTTCATCGTCCACATGCACAAACTGCTCGACCCCGACGGGGACGGAAAGTTCGGCTAAGGCGGAGCCGTTTCCTGAGGAGCCGCCTGTCGCAGTCTTCGTCCTGAGGAGCCCGCGCAGCGGGCGTCGCGAAGGACGGGCCGCGAGCGTCGGCGCCCGCCGCCATCCTTCGCGACGCGCGGCTCCGCCGCGCTCCTCAGGATGAAAATTGATCTGGAGTACGAGCGTGGCCGACCCCGTCACCCGCGAGAGCCTCACGACGAAAGAGGGCCGCAAGCGCGCCTGGCGCGGGCTGATGCTCGCCGACCACGGCGTCCTCAGGCTCCTCTACGACAACACCCACTGGATCGACGACCAGCTCGCGCGCACCTATCAGCCCTCGCCGGGCAAGCTGGAGAAGTTCGCGAAACGAGGAGTGAAGACGGTCGTCAATCTCCGCGGGGAGAGCGATACGGGCTTTTTCCGGCTGGAGGAGGAAGCCTGCGAGAAACTCGGGCTCGAGCTCATCAGCTTCAAGGTCTATTCCCGCGACGCGCCGTCGAAGGAGGTCCTCTACGGCGCGAAGGAGCTTTTCGCCCGCATTCAGTACCCGGCCATCATGCACTGCAAGTCCGGCGCGGACCGCACGGGGCTGATGGGGACGCTCTATAAATTCCTCCACAAGGGCGAGCCCATGGAGGCCGCCATGGAGCAGCTCTCCTTCCGCAGATACGGCCACGTGCGCGCCGGCAAGACCGGCGTCATCGACTACGCCTTCGAGAAATTCATCGCCTGGCGCGACGAGACCGGCGGCGACTTCTGGACCTGGGTCGAGGAGGTCTACGACCCGAAAGCGGTGAAGGCGGAGTATCTCGGCAGCTGGTGGGGGAATTTGCTGACGGAGAAGATACTCAGGCGGGAGTGATACCGCACTCAGAGCTACGAGGTTGCTGTACAAACGCCCACGCCACCGTTCCTAATGACGAGACCCCGGTGGCGCAGCCACTCTTTAAGTAACCACGGCGTTGCTCCCGATGGAAGGCCGATCTGGCTGGAACCTCCACACAGTGGAGGCCAGATCGGCCGGGACGATCGTTTCGGGGGCTGGCGGTTGGTAGCTTAGAGCCGTGTGCGGACGGGTGGTGTTGTAGTGCTTCCGCCATCGTTCGATCAGCACCTTGGCCTCTCTGAGATCGTTGAACAGCTCCACGTTCAGCAGCTCGTCGCGGAGCTTGCCATTGAAGCTCTCGTTATAGCCATTCTCCCACGGTGAACCCGGCT
>JBCBJX010000097.1:0-11647 GCA_038522735.1 Pseudomonadota bacterium | reverse complement strand
TGAGACGCTGGAGGCGCCCGCCATCGCCCGCCTCTCGCCGGATGCGCCGCGCCTCGACGGGGAGGGCCTGGTCGTCGCGAAAGACGGCGACTGGCGCTGGACGCTCACGATCGATACGGAGAAATCCGTGATCGACGAACTCGCCCACGCCGACTTCGACGGCGACGGCCTCGGCGACATCCTCGTCGCCGTCCAGCTCTCCGCCGTCGGCGGCACGCTCTCGACGGCCTATGTCGGTTACTTCACCAAGACAGCGCCGGGCGCGGCGCTGGAATTGAAGGTGGATTAAGCACTCAAACCGTGAGTGCGACGCTCTTGCCGTGTCATCCCGCGGCTTGACCGCGGGACCCATCTCCAGAACTCACGATACAGATCGTTCGTATCGCGGGTGCTGGGCCCCGCGGACGAGCCGCGGGGTGACCCGATAATCATTCGATCACTCCGCAGGCGTCGCGCCCATATTGTCGATCAGCCTGACGCCTCCGACGCGGACTGCGGCGAGCACCCGGGCCTCGCGGTCGAGGGGGCCCGGGTCGAGGGGCTCCAGCGTCTCCGCACAGCGAACCTCGACGTAGTCGATCGCATCGACGCCGGCCATGGAGAGGGCGTCGACGGCGAAGGCGAGGGCGCTCTCGACGCTTTCGCCGGCCTCCAGCCGCTCCACCATGAAGGCGAGAACGCCGTTAATCTTGCCCGCGACGTCGCGGCCCTCGGGAGAGAGCTTCACATTGCGCGAGGACATGGCGAGGCCGTCCGCCTCCCGCGCCGTCGGCCCGCCGACGATCTCGATACCGAGATCGAAATCGCGGACCAATTGCCTGACGACCAACAGCTGCTGGTAGTCTTTCTCTCCGAAGACGGCGAAATCCGGCCGCACCTGGTTGAGGAGCTTCAGGACGACCGTCGCGACGCCCCCGAAGAAATGCGGCCGCGCCTCGGATTCAAGACCCGCCGCGACGCCGCGCATGGCGACGGACGTCGCGAAGCCCTCGGGGTACATCTCAACCGCCGAGGGAACATAGACGAGGTCGCAGCCGAGATCGGCGAGGGCGGCGAGATCGCCCGGCAGCGTTCGCGGGTAGTTGTCGAGGTCTTCGTGGGCGGCGAACTGGGCGGGATTGACGAAGATGCTGGCGACCGCTCGCGCGCCCCGCTCCTTCGCGATCCGGACAAGGGAGAGGTGCCCCTCATGCAGCGCGCCCATGGTCGGGACGAAGCCGATTTCGGCGCCGTCCGCGCGCAGTTCGGCGACGGCGGCGCGCAGGGCGGCGCGCGTCTCCACGACGCGGACGGGCGAATCGGGTTGCATGCGGGTTGACCTTCTTCAGGGGCCGGGTTTCGCGAGGTGCGGGGCCCATCCGGTTAGGGCGAGGCGCTCATGTTCACAAGACCCGGTTTCCGCATCGCCTGCGCCGCGACGGCGCTTGCGCTCCTCAGCGGCTGCTCCTGGGTGCGGACCCATGAAAGCCCCTATCTCACGGCTGACGAAGAAGCGGTGGTCTCAAACGAAGCCGCCGCAACCGACGATCTTGAGCTGTTGCGCCGGGAGTTCGTCGCCCTTGAAAGCCGCATCGCGGCCCTTGAGGAGACGGAAATCGAGACCGCTCGCAAGATGGGGGCGAGCGAGCGGGTCGGCGCGCCCCAGAGCCTCGCCCGCCTCGGTCCGCCGCCGGCGCGTGAGGCTATGCCGGCTTCGGCCCAGCCCAATGCGGCGCCGGACGAGCCGCGCCCTGCAATCAGGCCGTCCGAGACGACCTATCTCGCCGAGGGGCGGCCGCCGAACCCGGTCATCCGCAGCCGGACGGAACAGACGCCGACATCCCGGCCGTCGCCTGAACCCGTCGCTGTACCTGCGACTGAAAGTGTCCTGCGCGCTGCGCACCTTGCGTCTTACTCGTCGCGTGAGACGGCGCGTCGCGGCTGGGTCACCCTCTCCACCCAGTTCCCCGGCTCCCTCGGTCCGCTGACGCCCCGCGTCGAGCGCGCCGATCTCGGAACAAAGGGCGTTTTCTATCGCTTGAAGGCAGGTCCGTTCGGCGACGACGCAGCGGTCAAAGCCGCCTGCCGGCCGCTCGTCTCATCCGGCGTCTACTGCGCGCCGACCCATTACCGCGGCGACGCGCTGTAGGTTCAGCGCGGGGCGACGTCGAAGGCCCGTTCCGCAAACAGAACGCCGGTGAATTCCTCCGCCCCGACATAACGGACGGTAAGGACGCCGTCGGCGTAATCGTCCTCCGCGAGGCTCGTCTCGACCGTTCTCGAAGGCGCCTCGCGATAGACTGTGATGTTCGCCACGCGGCCGATCCGATGTGGCGCCACGTCAGAGCGGCCGCGCCAGAAAACTTCAATCGCGCCGTAAGGGCTCAAGGGGCCGGAGCCTTCGATCAGGGTGCTGAGGACCAGGGCGCCGTCCGGCCGTCGGCGGAAGCGCGCGTCGGCGATCGCGACGGTCGGCGTGTCGCTGTCGCCTCGGACCAGAACCGGGATACTGACGCCGCTCGCCATGTCGAGGGAGAGATCGGCCAAGCGTCCGCCGGCGCGGCGCACGGCCGCCGAAGCCGCGCCTGTCTCGAAGAGGAGGTGGGACCGCAGCTCGAACGGCCCGTCTTCGGCGAATGCAATGTCCGGATCGGCGATGCGGATGGTCGTTTCCGCGGCCGCGTTGGGCGCGAGGACGATATCGCCGGGACCGACGGCCAGAATTCGAGCGGCGGACGTCGCGTCGCGCTCCTCGAGGGTCGGCGTCCGGTAGCCGCCGTCCTCCGTCGCGGTGAGATCGATCAGGCGGATGCGGACGCGCCGCTCCTGATCCGACTGGTTCGATACCCGCACCCGCGCTTCGGGGTTTTCCGCCGTCAGCACGATCCGAATCGGGGACACAAGGAGGTCGGCGCGCGCCGGCGCCACCGCCGCGACAAAAGCCGCCGCCGCAGAAAACACTGTGCGGACACGTTTGCGATTCATGGGAAGCCTCACGCCAGAATCGCCCGATGATCCCAGTTGCGGATTACCGGCCCGCTAATGGAGCCCCCATGACCCACGTCATTGTCGTCGGCAACGAAAAGGGCGGCTCGGGCAAGTCGACCACGGCGATGCACCTCATCGCGAGCCTCGCTAAAGGCGGCGTCCGCGTCGGAGCGATGGATCTGGACGTCCGCCAGCGCTCGCTCACCCGCTATCTCGAAAACCGCGCCCTCTGGGCGAAGGCGAACGGCCGCGAGCTGCCGATGCCACGGCTGGTGGCGGCCCGCCCCTCCCAGCGCGACAGTCGCGCCGCGGCCGAGGCGGAAGACGGCGACCGGTTCGCGGCGGCCCTCTGCGATCTCGCCGACTGCGAATTCGCGGTGGTCGACTGCCCCGGCGGCGACACGAACTTCACCCGGCGGGCGCTCCTCCACGCCGATACGGTGCTGACGCCGATGAACGACAGTTTCGTCGATTTCGATCTGCTCGCCCATCTCGACCCGGACAGCGGCGAGATCAAAGGTCCGAGCATCTTCGCGGAGGCGGTCTGGGCGGCGCGCAAGGCCCGGGCGGCCGCAGGCGCGCGGGACGCCATCGACTGGGTCGTCGTCAGAAACCGCCTCTCGGCGCACAACGCCAACAACAAGAAACGTGTTGGCGAGAGGCTTTCGAAGCTCGCTAACCGCATCGGCTTCCGGGTCGGGCCGGGCGTCGGCGAGCGGGTGATCTATCGCGAACTCTTCCCCTACGGACTGACGCTGGTCGATCTCGGGGGGCGCGGCAGCCCGCTTAAAATGTCGATGAGCCACGTGACGGCGCGTCAGGAGTTGCGCGCGCTCGTGCGCTTCCTCAATCTCCCCTCAACCGAAGCGATGAGGGAGCGCCCGCGCGCCGCCTGATCGCAGATCAGGAGCAACCGCGGATGGGCGTTCTCGCCGTCGCGCTCGCCGCCGCAGCGGCGGTTTGGAGCCTCTATCTCAGCGTTCGCGACAGCGCGAAGCGCGGCCTCGCCATGAAGCTCGTCGTCTGGTTCGCGCTCTCGGCCGTCGCCTTCGCCGCGAAGCTCTGGCCGATCGCCATGATGCTGTTGCTGGGAGCCGGCGCCGTCGCACTGATCGAGCAGTTCAAGCCGAAGCTTTCGGGCGACGAGAAAAAACCGTCGCCGACGCCGGGGCGCATGAGCCTCGACGACGCCCGGGCGGTGCTCGGCGTCAACGAAAAAGCGGGGCCTGCAGACATCGACGCCTCCTACAAACGACTGATCGCGCGCATGCATCCGGACGGCGGCGGCAGCGACTATCTCGCCGCCCAGATCAACGAAGCCCGCGATGTTCTGAAACGTGCGCTGAAAGGTCCGAACACCGATTAGCGCGCAGCAACGAAGCAGCTGCGGCCTTCAGCGACGAGCGCCGCACAGGCGGCGTTGGCGCTCGGCCGATCAAGACCGACGAAGCGGGCGCGGTGGTAAGACTTCCCGCCGACGGAGAACGGCGCGACGCTCGGCGCCGCGCCGCCGAGCGTCGGCGGGGCGGCCGCCGCGACGGCGAGGAGGGCGGCTTCGGCTTCCTCCGGCGTTTCAAAGGCGCCGATCTGAACGGCGTAGCCGCCCCGGCGGACGGGCGCTTCGACGGGGGAACTCGCATCACCTTCGCCGTATTCCGCGGCCGGCGTCGCCGTGAAGAGCGCATCGTCGGATGTCGCAATGAGCATCGCCAGGGTATCGACGTCCGAGGCGAGGACGGGGGTTCCGACAAGGGCGCCGCGCGGATCCCTCGACCGGTCCGGCCTGAGGCTCGGCTCAGGACGAACCCGCACCACTGATGCAAGGATCGTCGGGTTCTGGCGCACCCGGGAGAACGCGCGGTCCAGAATGAGGCGCATATGGGCGTCGCGCGTGCGCCCCGAACGCCCGCCAAGAACGACGCCGATGAGCGGCACGCCGTCACGCTCCGCCGTCGTTGCGAGGTTGTAGCCGGACATGCGCGTGTAGCCGGTCTTCAGGCCTGTCGCGCCGGCGTACTGGACGAGCACGTTGTTGTGGGTGCGGTAGGTCCGGCCGCGATACTGGAACGATGTGCGCGCGAAATAGTCCGCGAACTCCGGAAAATCCTGGGTGACGCGCTGGGCGAGCAGGGCGAGTTCGCGCGCCGTCGTCACCTGGCGGCGGTTCGGCAGACCCGAGGCGTTGCGGAACGTCGTTCGGCGCATGCCGAGGCTGCGCGCCTTCGCCGTCATGCGTCGGGCGAAGGTGGTCTCAGAGCCGGCGAGGTTTTCCGCAACCACGACGGCGACGTCGTTCGCCGACCGGATGACCAGGGCGTTGATCGCTTCTTCCACCGTGATCGTGTCGCCCGGCTTCAGCCCCAGCTTCGAGGGCGGTTCAGCCGCGGCGTTCGATGAAATCTTCAGCGGGGTGGAGAGGGAGTACTCGCCCGCCTCGATCTTCTCGAACAGGAGGTAAAGCGTCATCAGCTTCGTGAGCGAGGCTGGATAGCGGGTCCTGTCGGCGTGACGCGAGAAGAGGATGTCGCCGGAATGGGCGTGGATCACGAAGGCGGCGTATTTGGAGTTCGCGGACGCCGGCGCGACGAAAACCGACGCCGCGGCGAGAGACGCAGCGAACGCGAACGCACGAATGATCCAGAACCGACGCAACATGGCCATAAGAGTGTCGTCCCGCGCCGCAAAAATCCAGTGAAAGGAAGAGATAATCTTGTTCTTTTCGCAACCACACTCCCAATGCAGGGTTAACGTGTCGTTAACCGAAACCATCGCGGGAAACGGGGCTTCCGCGCACGCCGAAAAATTTTTGTGCGCCGCAGCATTTCCATGTTGACACGCGCGTTGAACGCTTCCATATGCTGCACCGCACACAGGAATGAGGTGCATCCCGTCTGAGCCGCTTACGGTTCGACGCAAGCAAAAACTGAGGACCGGATCACGATGGCCACCACCGCGAAAAAAACGACCGCCAACTCCAACGCCGCGACCGCGACCGCTGCGATCGAATCCGCCGCCGCCGCCGGCAGCGACATGTTCAAAGACAGCTTTGAGCGCATGATGAAGTCCGTCTCCGACATGACGGAGTTCCAGAAAGAAACTTTCGAAGCGTTTGTTGAGTCTGCTCAGACGTTTTCCAAAGGCGTCGAGACAATCAGCACCGAAACGATGGCGTTTCAGAAAAAAGCCATGGAAGACGGCGTCGCCGCCGCGAAATCCGCTTCCACGGCGAAAAGCCTGCAGGACGTGATCGAGACGAACACGGACTTCGTCAAAACGTCCTTCGAAGCGTTCGTCGGCCAGATGAACAAAATGAACGACGTCATGACCAACACGGTCAAAGACGCGGGCGAGCCGGTGAACGAGCGTTACACCGCGTTCGTGGAAATGGTTCAGTCCTACCGCCCGTAAGGCCGGTCTGATCCGCTGATATTCAGTTGCGTGTGTTGCGTCGACGGCCGGGCTACAAGCCCGGCCGTTTTGCGTTTGAAAGCGGCGTCGACGCTGGTTCCCCCGTTGCCAAGCGGGCCGTTCCGCAGCACGCTTTCGCCATGAAAACCGGCGGCCTCCCGACGTGATCGATTTCGCGACCCTTGAACGGCCGAAATCGCCCAACACTTACCTCGTTTGCGATGTGGACGAGACGGCGGCGACGCCCGATCGCGCCGCACCGCGGTATCAGGCCGACCCCGCGCATCTATGCGCGACCCTCGTCGGTATCGTGACATCGGAGCCCCGCGTCGCAGAGGTGGAAGCCGACCCGGACGGGCGCGCATACCGCTTCACGCAGAAGACCGCGGTGCTCGGGTTCGTGGACGATATCGACATCGCGGTCCGCCCGGCGGGCGAGGGCGGCGCCAAGGTGCTCGTCTATTCGCGCTCGCGCGTCGGGTGGTCGGATCTTGGAACGAATAAGAAGCGCGTCGACGGTTGGCTGGCGCGCCTCGATCAGCGGATGGGCGCGGCTTCGTGAGCCAGGCTTCATCTTTTCCTGAGGCGTTCGCGCCATACATAATGATGGTGAGAGAGGCCCGAGCCAGACCTGTGACGATGGACGATTTCGTTCCCGCTCCCCGGATGAGCCAGACGCCCAAGGACGACGACGGCATGGACACCGGCGTTGCGACGAAGACGCGGCCGAAGACCAAGCGCCCGTCCATGTACAAGGTCCTGCTGCTGAACGACGACTACACGCCGATGGAGTTCGTCGTCTGGATCCTCCAGTCGATTTTCAACAAGGGGCCGGAAGACGCGACCCGCATCATGCTGCACGTTCACCAGAACGGCGTCGGCGTCTGCGGGGTCTTCACCTACGAGGTGGCCGAGACCAAGGTCGCCCAGGTGATGGAGCTCGCCCGGCGCAATCAGCATCCGCTTCAGTGCACGATGGAAAGGGAGTAGCGTCATGGCCTCGTTCAGCCGCAATCTTGAGGAATCGCTCCACCGCGCCATCGCGCTCGCAACAGACCGCAAGCACGAATACGCGACGCTGGAGCACCTGCTTCTTTCCCTCACGGACGATCAGGATGCGAGCGCCGTCATGCGCGCCTGCAATGTCGATCTCGACGTTCTGAGCCGCACGCTGATCGAATACATCGACGACGAGCTTCAGAACCTCATCGTCGAGGATGCGGGCGACGCCAAGCCCACCGCGAGCTTCCAGCGCGTCATCCAGCGCGCCGTCATTCACGTCCAGTCCTCCGGCCGAGAGGAAGTGACGGGCGCAAATGTCGTGGTCGCGCTCTTCGCTGAGCGCGAAAGCCACGCCGCCTACTTCCTGCAGGAGCAGGACATGACCCGGTACGACGCGGTCAATTACATCTCGCACGGCCTCGCCAAGCGCCCGGGCGCGACAGCACAGCCGAAGCCGCCCCGCGGTTCGGGCGAAGACGATGATGAGGGCGCGGCGAAACAGGGCGCGGAAGCCCTCGACGCCTATTGCGTCAATCTCAACGACAAGGCCCGCAGGGGCGATGTCGATCCCCTGATCGGTCGCGACGCCGAGATCGAGCGCGCGATCCAGGTGCTCTGCCGCAGGCGGAAGAACAATCCCCTCTTCGTCGGGGACCCAGGCGTCGGCAAGACGGCGATCGCGGAGGGCCTCGCCCTCAAGATCGTCGATGAGGAAGTGCCTGAGGTTCTGGAAGACGCGATCATCTTCTCCCTCGATATGGGCTCGCTGCTCGCCGGCACGCGGTATCGCGGCGACTTCGAGGAGCGCATCAAATCGGTCCTCAAGCAGCTTGAAGAAACGCCGGGCGCGGTCCTTTTTATCGACGAGATCCATACCGTGATCGGCGCAGGCGCGACGTCCGGCGGCGCGATGGACGCGTCGAACCTGTTGAAGCCCGCCCTCCAGTCCGGCGCGCTGCGCTGCATGGGATCGACAACGTACAAGGAATATCGCCAACACTTCGAGAAAGACCGGGCTCTTGCACGACGCTTCCAGAAGATCGACGTGGTCGAACCGTCGCCGGAAGATGCAGTAGAGATCCTCCGTGGACTGAAGAGCGTATTCGAGAAGCACCATGAGATCGAATACACGCCGGAAGCGATGAAAACCGCGGTCGATCTTTCCGCGAAGTACATCACTGACCGCAAGCTGCCGGACAAGGCGATCGACGTGATCGACGAAGCGGGGGCCCGCCAGAAGCTCTTCAAGCCGGAAGACCGCAAAGCGAAGATCGACGTGCCGGAAATCGAGGAGATCGTCGCCAAGATGGCGCGCATTCCTCCGAAATCGGTCTCCAAGTCGGATACGGAGCGGTTGAAGTCGCTGAAGAAGGACCTGCAGCGCGTCGTTTTCGGCCAGGACGCGGCGATCGAGCAGCTCGCCGACGCGATCAAACTCGCCCGCGCGGGCCTGCGCGAGCCGAACAAGCCGATCGGCTGCTATCTCTTCTCCGGCCCGACGGGCGTCGGCAAGACCGAGGTTGCGAAACAGCTGGGCGCCGTCATGGGCGTCGAGCTCCTGCGCTTCGACATGTCCGAGTACATGGAGCGCCACACGGTCTCGCGCCTCATCGGCGCGCCTCCGGGCTATGTCGGCTACGATCAGGGCGGCCTCCTGACTGACGCCGTCGACCAGAACCCGCACGCCGTGCTGCTCCTCGACGAGATCGAAAAGGCGCACCCGGAGATCTTCAACATCCTCCTACAGGTGATGGACAACGGCACGCTGACGGATACGAACGGCAAGACGATCGATTTCCGCAATATCATCCTCATCATGACGACCAACGCCGGCGCCGCCGACGCCGCGAAACAGTCGATCGGCTTCGGCCGCGGCAAGAAGGACGACGAAAGCGACGAGGCGGTGAAGCGGCTCTTCACGCCGGAGTTCCGCAACCGCCTGGACGCGACGATCCCCTTCGCGCCGCTTGCGAAGGACACGATCCACCGGGTTGTCGAGAAGTTCGTCATCCAGCTCGAAGTGCAGCTCGCCGATCGCGACATCACCTTTGAACTGACCCAAGAGGCGACCGACTGGCTCGCTGAGCGCGGCTACGATGAAGAGTTCGGCGCCCGGCCGCTCGCCCGGGTGATCCAGGACCACATCAAGAAGCCGATTGCGGATGAAATCCTCTTCGGCTCCCTGAAAGACGGCGGGATCGTGAAGGTGATGGCGGAAGGCGCCGACGCTCTGAAGCTCGATTTCGAGTTCATCCCAGCGCCGCCAAAGCCCTCTGATGAAGAGGGCGGGTCCGAAGGCGGCGAGGGCGGCAAGGAGCCGGCTTTCGTTCAGTAGGCGCTACCTCCGACGACGAAAAAAAGCCGCCCTTCGAGGCAGCTTTTCAGTTGGGGTCGGCAGCGGTCGAGGGTCAGAGGGCCGCTGCAGACCAGAGTTTCGAATAAGCCTCGCAGTGGATGATGATCGTCTGGTAGTCGGAGAGATCGACGCCGCTGATCGTGTAGGTCTGTCCGCCGCGATTGGAGTCGAGCTCCGCGATCAGGACCGAGCCGTCCGTCGCGTTGTCGCCGTCGAGGGCGCCGACGGAGAGCGGCGAAAAGAAGAGTTTCAGGTCCGGCGCCCGTCGGGTGCGGAAATCGTCCGAGAGGGTGACGGTGAGCGTGTCGCCGTCCTGCTCGACCGTCCACGTGCCGGAAGCGTTGAAGGATTTCTTTTCCCACGCGCCGGTCGCAACCACGTCGCCGGCGAGGGCGGACGTGGCGAAGATGGCGACGGCGGCGAACGCCGCCACGGCTAAGGTCAAGATGCGGTCGAAGGCGATGATGTCTTTGCAGCGCATTGGGTCTCTCCCCGGTATGAATGAAGCGGGCGGTGGGTCGTTCCGCCGACGCAGGGAGAGGTAGGCGTCGCCCCTACACACGCGCAAAACACGTGACCGGGACGGCGTCCGTGAGCGAGCGTGAGCTGGCTCGCGGTCAGGCGAAGATCGCTTTGCGGATCAATGCGGCGTGGTCTTCTAGCTCCAGGGGATCGGCCTGCTTGCCCGAGGCGTGGGCGCCGACCACCACGCCTTCATACACCGGTATGATATGGAAATGGATGTGGAAGACCGTCTGCCCGGCGCGTGCGCCGTTGAACTGCATGATCCGCACGCCGTCCGGCTTCAGCGCCTTTTTGACCGCCTCCGAAATCTTCTGAACACTGACGATAAGGCGTCCGAGGGCGGCCTGCTCGATATCGAAAAGGTTCCGCGCCTCGACCTTTGGAAGCACCAGAACGTGGCCCTTCGACTGCGGGAAGAGGTCCATGATCGCGAGCCCGTGCTCGTCCTCGTGGACCTTCACGCTCGGCGCGTCGCCGCGCAGGATCTTCGCAAAGATGTTGTCGCGGTCGTATTCGCCTTCGATCGCCATGCCGGCCTCCCATTGTCTCTGGCGCAACACTAGCGGGCTTCGCTCGGGGCTCGGAACCCCTTGACGCTAGGTAACCTGCAGGTTACTTGTCGATGTAACGCATGGGTTACAAGCGCCGGACATCGGCGAGGAGGGCGAGATGGAACTGACGGCGAGCGAAGCGGAAGACCGGATGCGACGCATCCTGATCGTCTATACGGCGAGTTTCTTCGTCTGGGGCGGGGCGCTGACCGCGTTTTTCGCAATCACGCCGATGTCGCCGGAGTTGGAGGCGCCTCAGCCGAGCCGGCTCGCGATGGGCGCCGTGCTCGCGCTTCTCATCGGCGGCTGGCTTGTCTGGACCGTGCAGCTCGTCCGCTATCTCGCACTCTCGATGCGGATCAATCGCGACCCGACGCTGAAGGCGGCCCTGAACGACGAGCGGCGCAAGCAGGTGACGGGCCGCGCCATGTCGGTCGGCTTCTGGGCGGTGGTCGCCGCCGCCGGCCTCTACATTCTCGTGGAGTCCCGCGGGCTGATGTCCGTGTCGGGCGTCACGCTCGCGGTCGCCACCATCTGGATCGGCTGCACGCTGGTGCTCGGCGCCTTCCTGGTGTTCGACCGCGATGAGGCGGCGTGACGCGGGATGACCGGGAAGCACGAGGGCACGGGCCTTCGCAACACGCTGAGAGAGCGACGAAACGCCAGAGGCTGGTCGCAGGAGGACCTCGCTCACGCCGTCGGCGTCAGCCGCAAAACGATCAACACCGTGGAGCGCGGACGGTTCGTCCCCTCCACGGTTCTCGCATTGAAGCTCGCCGCCGTCTTCCATTGCGCCGTGGAGGAGCTGTTCTCGCTGGAGGTGGAGTGAGACGTTCGC
>JBCBJX010000096.1:0-11772 GCA_038522735.1 Pseudomonadota bacterium | reverse complement strand
GCAGGCTTCGCCCTCCCGGTCGCCGACGTCGATCGTGTGGAGATCGAATACTCCAGCGCGGTCCGCCTCGTCGCAGATCTGCGCGCCATAGGCGAAACGAACGCCCTCGCCGCCCGCGACCGCCGACCGGCCGGGCGCGCGCAAGCCGGCGCGCTGCTCTCCGCGATGGAGACCGCGCTCTCCCGGGCGCCGGCGCTCTTTGAAATCGTGACGCTGACGGGATGGGCGCCCCACGAAAGCCAGCAGAAGCCGCTGGCGCCGGGATCGGCGAAGAGCTCCCTCGCAGCCGCGGTACGCGGCGCGCGCAAGGAGTAGGTTCAGCGAGCCGTATCGCGGTCCGTTGCGGCGACCGTAGACAATCCGCATTAGATCGGTTCGCGGGAGCGCTGCGGGAGAGAGATGGATCCGGGACATTTACGTGGCGCGCTTCCGGCCACTGTCAAAGCAGTCCGAAGTCTAATCCGGCAGTTTACGGATGGCCTCCGGCACGCTGGTTCGACGCCGATACTCGCGCGGCGTTTCCCCCACCAGCCGTTTGAACACACGTCTGAACGCTCCGGGGTCCTCATAGCCGACCGACCTCGCGATTTCGTCCACCGGCGCCGCTGTCGTCTCCAAGAGCTGCTTCGCCTCCTCGACCCGGAGGGTCTGCGTGTAATTCAAGGGGCTCATTCCCGTGGCGCTGCGGAACCGGCGATTGAACGTGCGTTCCGCGACGCCTGACGCTGCGACGATGCTCGCAACGGGGTCGGGGCTGTCATAGTGGGTGGCCAGCCACTCCTGAGCCTGAGCTACAGTTCGGTCGTAGACCTGCGCTTTTGAATTCAGTCTGGCGTAGGGCGTCTGGCCCTGGTGATGCCAATCAAAAAGCGAGACGCGCGCCAGCCGGCGGGCTTCTTCCGAGCCGGCGAAGCGGCCGACGAGGTAGAGCGTAAGGTCCGTCCAGGAACTGGCTCCCCCCGCCGTCACGACCCGTCCGTCTGGGTCTGCGGAAACGATGATCCGGTCTCCCTGCACCCTGACGTCCGGGTACTCTTCCTGAAGCGCTCTCGTGAACGCCCAGTGCGTTGTCGCTTCCTTGCCGTCGAGGAGGCCGATCTCTGCAAGGAGGAAACTGCCGGTACAGGACGAAACGATCCGTGAACCGTTCCCATAGGCGCTCCGAACCCAGTCCAATAGTAGGGGGTTCGCGTCTGCAAAGCGCTTTCCTGAGTGAATCAAAAGCGATGGTACAAAGACGATATCAGGTCGCGGGAGGTCGTCTACGGACGCTTCGGGCGTGATGGGAAAGCCTGTTCCCGAGTGGAACGGCGAACGGTCCGCCCCCACCACGACCGGCGAGAAACGCGGCGCCGGCTCCTCTCCGTTCACCATGTTCCACAAGCGGCCGACCGACCAGAAGGCGTCGTAGATCCCGAGAATGACGCCCGCCTCCGCTTCGGGGGCGGCGACGATTGCGACGGTTATCGTGTCCTTCATCAATCCAGCTTGCGTGGCCGGTCCGGCTCTGTCGAGGCCGGAACGGCTCTCCCGCTGCGTTCAAAGGGACGGCAGTCTTCACGACGTCGGAACAGGAGGACGAAAAATGCCGATCAAAGACAAAGCGAACGGACTTGACCTCAAAGTCATCGGAGCATTGGTGGAGAAGGTCGCCGCCGACAGTGCCGAGGGCGAAACATCATGGAAAATGGTCACCGAGTGGACCGGCGGCGCGCGCAACGCGTCGCGTCTCGGGCCGATCAGGCTCGGCTCCGGTGCGATTGATCGCGATGTCGCGATTGAAATCGACGAGCCCGTGGAACTCGGCGGAACGAACCGGAGCGCTAATCCGCAGGAACATCTGCTCGCTGCGGTCAACGCCTGCATCCTGACGACGTTCGTCGCGCAGTGCGCCCTTCGCGGGGTGGCACTTGAAAGCGCCCGGATCGAGACGGAAGGCGATATTGATCTGCAGGGCTTCTTCGGTCTTGCACACGGCGTCGCACCCGGTTTCGAAGGCCTGAGCTACCACATCGTCGTGAAAGGCGACGGCTTGGAAAGCACGTTCGCGGAAATCCACGATGTCGTTAAAGCAACGTCTCCGAACTATTTCGTAATGACGAACAAGGTCGCGCTGAACAGCCGTCTTACCGTCGCCTGATGACCGGCGCTCGGCGGTCGCTCCGGACGGGTCCGACCGCGGCGGGACGGAGCGTCGCCGGCGCGGGAGCCGACTTTGCGGCGTCGGCCTCTAGTTCAAAGCGCTCGAAAGGTCCGTGGTGACCAGGTTGAAGGTCGTCGACATGGCTGTCGAGACCGAGCCGGAGGCGCCCAGAAGAAAGAGGCCGAGGAGCGCGGCTAGGAGGCTGTATTCGAGGGCCGTCGCGCCGGACTTGTCGGCGGCGAAGCGGCGGATGGTCAGAGAAAGTCGCGCAACTGCGCCATCAGCGGAATATCGGCGGGCGGCGTCGGAAACGACGTCAGATCGCTTGGTCTCGCCCATTTCAGAACCTGCCCTTCCCGCCCGGTCGGGACGCCCGACCACTTCCGGCAGAGAAATAGGGGCATCAACAGGTGAAACTTTTCGTAAGCATGCGATGCAAATGCGAAGGGTGCGAGACATGCCGTTTCGGTGTCGACGCCCAATTCCTCGTTCAATTCGCGGATCAGCGCCGCTTCAGGCGTTTCTCCGGGTTCGATCTTGCCGCCCGGGAACTCCCACAGGCCGGCCATCGACTTGCCCTCCGGTCTTTGCGCCAGAAGCACCCGGCCGTCGGCGTCGATCAGCGCGCACGCTACGACAAGAACGATATCGGCCATGTCGATCCTTTCGGTGTGGAGGCCATTCGCTAACGAATGGTTATGATTCAAATTCGACTGATTATTCGGCGGCGGGCTCCAGCCGCTCGACATAGAAGCGTGCGTTCAACTCGTCGATCATCGCGTTCACTTCCTCCAGCGCCAGAAACTGTTCGATTTCGGGACGCATGTCGGAAAAGCGGGGGCTGCGTCGCTTTCGGCGGTCCTGGACGAGCACCACGTTCCAGCCGAACTCGGTTTTGAAGGGCGCGGAGACCGCGCCGACCTCCGTTTCGAAAGCGGCGTCCGCGAGTTCCGGCGCCATCATCTCACGGGCGAAGTAGCCGAGATCGCCGCCGGCCCGCGCCGTCGCCGCGTCGATGGAACGCTCGCGCGCAAGCTCCCCAAACGCACGACCTTCACGGAAGTCCGCAATGAGCGCGTTCGCTTCGTCCTCGGTGCGCAGCACGGCGTAGCGGGCGCGCACCTCCTCCCCGAAGTCGGCGAGCGCGACCATGCGGTCGTAAATGTCGCGCACGGCCTCCTCGCCGGTCGCGTCGGCGATGCGGCGCTCATAATAGCGGGCGGCGAGGATGCGGCGGGCGGCGGCGTCGAGCTCGGCGCGGACGGTCGCCTCATCGGCGAGACCGTCGATGCGGGCGGCCCGCGCCATCAGCTGCTGTTCGAGATACCGATCGAGGATCTCCCGCTCCCGCGCCGCCGCCGGGGTCAGCGCTTCTTCCGGACCGATCAGCTCCTCCTCGACAGCGAACCGGCGAACGTCGGACAAGCGGATTTCATAGCCGGAGATGCGTGCGAGGAGCGGATCGGGCTCGGCGTCCACCGCGACAGCCGCCGCGGAGTCGGCCCGCGCGGCGGCGATATCGTCGATGACGAGATCAAGCCGGGCGAGACCGCCGACGACGGCCCCGAAGAGCCCTGCGAGCCAGACGGCGAGACCAAGCGGCGTCGACGAGGCCCGCACGAGCATGCCGATGAGTTCGCGGCCGGCGTCCCAGCCCGCGCGGGCGAGGCGCGCGAGCGTCCGGCGCGCCCGGTCGAGGAGGCGCTGCAGGTCCGAACGTATGAAAGGCGCGTTCGTTGACACCCTATCTGGCCCTCATTAAGTGCGAACCGCCGCAGCGCGACCGCGCCTGACGCGTCGCCCAGTCCGCTCGCGGCGCCCCAACCCAGCTGGAGGACGTCCGCCGATGGCGTTGAAGACCCTCGCCAAGAAACTTTTCGGTTCCGCGAACGAGCGCCGTCTGAAACCGCTTTTTCGGCGAGTCGAGGCCATCAACGCCCTCGAAGACGAGATCGCCCGCTTATCCGATGCGGAGCTGAAGGCCCAGACCGACAGGTTCAAAGCCCGCCTGGCGGACGGCGAAACCCTCGACGACCTCCTGAACGAAGCCTTCGCCACCGCGCGCGAGGCGGCGAAACGCGCCCTCGGACAGCGCCAGTACGACGTGCAGCTGGTCGGCGGCATGGTGCTTCACCAGGGCTCGATTGCGGAGATGAAGACCGGCGAAGGCAAGACGCTGGTTGCGACGGCGCCGGTCTACCTCAACGCTCTTGAGGGCAAGGGCGTCCACGTCGTCACCGTCAACGACTACCTCGCCCAGCGCGACAGCGACTGGATGGCCCGGGTCTACAACTTCCTCGGCCTCGAGGTCGGCTGCATCGTCCACGGCCTCGAAGACCATGAACGCCGGGCCGCCTACGCCGCCGACGTCACTTACGGCACCAACAACGAATTCGGCTTCGACTATCTGCGCGACAACATGAAGTCCCGCATGGAGGACATGGTCCAGCGCGGCCACCGCTTCGCCATCGTCGACGAGGTGGATTCGATCCTGATCGACGAGGCGCGCACGCCGCTCATCATCTCCGGTCCGACCCAGGACAAATCCGAACTCTACACGACCATCGACGCCTTAATGCCGCAGCTCGAAGAAGGCGACTATGAGATCGACGAGAAAGCGCGCTCGGCGACGCTGACCGAGGAAGGCAATGAGAAGATCGAAGTTCTCCTCCGCGAGGCGGACCTCCTCGAAGGCGAAGACCTCTACGACGCGGCGAACGTCTCCGTCGTTCACCATGTGAACAACGCCGTCAGGGCCCACAAGATCTTCCAGCGCGACAAGGACTATATCGTCCGTAACGGGAAGGTCATGATCATTGACGAATTCACCGGCCGCATGATGGAAGGCCGTCGGTGGTCGGAGGGCCTGCATCAGGCCGTCGAGGCGAAGGAGAAGGTGGAGATCCAGCCGGAGAACCAGACGCTCGCCTCCATCACCTTCCAGAACTATTTCCGGCTCTTTGAAAAACTCGCGGGCATGACCGGCACGGCGCTGACGGAGGAATCCGAATTCGCCGACATCTACAAGCTCGAGGTTTCCGCGATCCCGACGAACCGGCCGGTCGCCCGCGAGGACTTTGACGACGAGCTTTATATGAGCGCGGAGGAAAAGTACGAGGCGATCACCGAGCAGCTGATCGACTGCTATCTCCGCGGTCAGCCGGTTCTCGTCGGCACCGTCTCCATTGAAAAATCCGAACTCCTCTCATCGCTCCTGAAGGACAAGAAGCGCTTTCTCTCGATCGCCAAACGCCTTGAAGACGAGGCGGCGGACCTGAAGGACAAAAAAGAGAAAGACAGGGAATATAAAGAGGAGATTTTGAAGCGCGCGGGCGAAATCCGCGCTCTTGCGAAAAACAAGGAGCCCCTCCCCCACAACGTTCTGAACGCGCGCTATCACGAACAGGAGGCGCAGATCGTCGCCGAAGCCGGCGTTCCGGGCGCGATCACCATCGCGACCAATATGGCCGGCCGCGGCACGGACATTCAGCTTGGCGGCTCCGTCGACAAGGAGTTGATGGAGCATATCGCCGAGGGCGATGATGAAGACGCGATCGCCGCGAAGCGCGCTGAGATCGAAGCGCGGATCGCTGAACGCAAACAAGAAGCCCTGGACGCAGGCGGGCTTTATGTTCTCGGTACGGAACGTCATGAGAGCCGGCGGATCGACAACCAGCTGCGCGGCCGCTCGGGCCGGCAGGGCGATCCCGGCGCGTCGAAATTCTATCTCTCCCTCGAAGACGACCTGATGCGGATATTCGGTACGGGGCTTGAGAAGATGATGAAGCGCTTTGGCATCGAGCGCGGCGAATCTATCGAACACCCTTGGTTCACGCGCGCCGTCGAGACAGCGCAGAAGAAGGTCGAACAACGCAATTTCGACATCCGCAAAAACGTTCTGAAATACGACGATGTCGTCAACGATCAGCGCAAGGCGATCTACGAGCAGCGCATCGACTTTATGTCGGCCGAGAACGTCGAGGACGTGATCGCCGACATGCGCGAACAGCTGATCGACGATCTCGTCGCCGCGCATATCCCGCCGAAGTCCTATGCGGAGCAATGGGATATCGACGGCCTTTCCGCCGAGATCGAGGAGATCTTCGGGGAGGCGATGGACGTGAAGGACTGGGCGAGCGAGGAAGGCGTCGCGGATTCTGAAATCCGCGAACGCATCATGAAAGAGGCGGACAGCTTCGCCGCCCGCCGCACCGTCGACGTCGGCCCGGACACCATGCGCAAGCTCGAGAAGATGCTGCTTCTCAACACCCTCGACTACAACTGGCGCGACCACCTGCAGACGCTGGACCATCTGCGCTCCGTCGTCGGCCTTCGAGGCTACGGCCAGCGGGACCCGCTGAACGAGTTCAAGACCGAAGCTTTTTCCCTGTTCGAGGCGCTCCTCGACGGGTTGCGGCGGGACGTTGTCCGCGCCCTGGCCCGCGTCCGCATTCAGCGCATGGACGATCTGCCGCCGCCTCCGCCGCAACCCGAAACGCTGACCGAGACCCACAGCGATCCGCGGACCGGCGAAAACGAGATGACGCGCCCGCAGGACCGCCCGTCTCTCGGCGACAACTCCGCCCGCGGACGGGCGATAGCGCGCAGCATCGATCCGAAAGATCCGTCTACGTGGGGCCACGTACCGCGCAACGCCCCCTGCCCTTGCGGCTCAGGCAAGAAGTACAAGGCCTGCCACGGCGCCCTCACGAACGCCTTGACCGAAGCGCGAACGATGTAACGGGCTGCGCGCTCGCTTTGGCTGCAGGCCACGGTTTCGAGAACAGCTTTTCACGACCGTCACGCATGAACGTTTGAAGAATGTAAGCGTTCGCGCGCTTCGCCTCATCAAGCAGGGCGAGCTTTTCTTCGTTTGGAATGATGTCGATCGGCGCGCCGACAGGCCGGTGCTCGCCTGATTTCAGCACGATGCGACGGATGTCCGCTTTCGCGGCGTCCGGCAACGAACTGGCGTTCGTGGTACGAAGAAGCTCGACGACGCCGGCGGCTGGGGACGGGTTGACGACCCGCGGCGCGCCCGCGGCGAGGGGGAGATCGTCGATCTCCAGCGCCGCAAGCAACGCCCGGACGGCGTCGCCGCGTTCGACGACGTCGTCATAGGTCAGCACCGTGACGGCGTCCGCGCCGAGGCGCTCCGCCCACGGCCGCAGCACTTCGTCGAATTGCGCGCCGAAGGGCGGCTGCGCTGACCGGCGCGCCCACCAATCGGCGAACGGTTCGGCGAGCCCGTTCTTCACGCCCTGCAGATACGCGGATTGGGCCCATTCGTCCTGACGCCGAATGATCGCGACGACCTCCACGTCCAGCCCGTGGAACGCGGCGATCCATTCTTCATAAAAGACGTCCGAGAACCGACCCCAGAGGTACTCGCTCGAAAGAAGGATGTGCTCCGCCCCCGCCCTGTCCGCAGCGCCGATGATCTCGCCCGCCATCTGATGGAGGAGTTCGGGACCGGATCGATCCATGGAAGAGAAGAACGCCTTGTGCAGCCCGCGGGCCGTCGGATGCATCGCCGCCGCGACCAGGTGGTGCGCCCCCGCGGCGAGGCCGACATCCGGGTAAAGGAGCCCCGCTTCGCGCAGCGCCGGGGCTTCCGCCGCGCAATGACGCTGAAAGGCCGAACTCCCCGTTTTCGTCGCACCGATATGCAGGACGAGGCGCATCCCGCGCGCAGCCCTCAGCCGTCGCCTCTAGGCCGCCTCAAGCCGTCCGATCGCGAGAAATTTTTCACGGCGCTGGGCCCGCGCCGCGGCGCGGTCGAGCGTCGAAAGCGCCGCGAGCTGATTTTCTATTTCATCGCCGAGCGCGACGCAGGCCGCCGCCGGATCGCGGTGGGCGCCGCCGAGCGGTTCATCAACCACCGCGTCGATGACGCCGAGCTCGAAAAGGTCCTGCGCTGCGAGCTTCATGGCCTCGGCCGCGTCCGGCGCCTTGTTCTCGCCCTTCCCGGCGGCGTCTTTCCAGAGGATCGACGCGCAGCCCTCCGGCGAAATCACCGAGTAAACGGCGTGCTCGAACATCAGGACGGAGTTCGCCGCGGCGAGCGCGACAGCGCCGCCCGAGCCGCCCTCGCCGACGACGGCCGCGATCAGCGGCGTCTCCAGACCGAGGCATTTCTCAGTACACGCGGCGATCGCCTCCGCCTGGCCGCGCTCCTCCGCGCCCTTGCCGGGGTAGGCGCCCGGCGTGTCGACCAGGGTGACGACCGGCATCGCGAACTGCTCGGCCATCTCCATGAGGCGCATCGCCTTGCGATACCCTTCCGGCCGCGCCATCCCGAAGTTGTGGTGAATGCGGCTTTCAGTGTCGGCGCCTTTTTCATGGCCGATCACCATCACCGGCCGTCCCCGGAACCGGGCGGGCCCGCCCTGAACAGCGGGGTCCTCGGAAAACCCGCGATCGCCGGCGAGGGGCGTGAAGTCCTCGAACATCGCCGCCGTGTAGTCCTTGAAGTGAGGCCGCGCCGGGTGGCGGGCGACCAGCGTCTTCTGCCAGCGCGTGAGCTTGGAATAGGTGTCGCGCAAGAGGTCTGAGGCCTTGGCTTCAAGCCGCTCGATCTCTTCTTCAACATCGACGCCGCTTTCCTCGGCGGCGCCGTTCATCTGCTTCAAATCCTCGATCCGACCCTCAAGGTCGGCGAGCGGTTTTTCAAAATCGAGATAGGTGCGCATCGAACGCCTCCGGCGGCAGGATCAAACCGTTGAAATCAGCGGCTATCGCTACCCCGACCAGCGTTAAGGCTCAACTGACGCCGCCTCGGACGCCGCAAATTCATGAAGGAACGCGCGAACGAGGGGCGATTTCGTCGCCGCGGCCCGGTTCAGCGGGTTGCCCCAATGGATCCCGTCCGCATTGCCCTGAGCGGCGAAGACGAGACCGCGCTCCGGCATGATGAGGAGGACGCCCGCATAGGCGTCCGGCCACCAGCCGCCGTGCCAGACGACGCGCTCGCCCTTCCACTCCTCCACCCACCAGCCGAGGGCGTAGGGCGCGCCGGGCGCAGGCGGCGTCCACATGCGTCGGAGAAGCGCCTTGTCGAGAATGCGGCCTTCGAGAAGAGCGGACCCGTAGCGTGTGAGCTCCTCGGCGCTCGCGATGACGCCGGAGCTGGCGTTGAGTTCCGGGTTCGGAAGAACCGACGGCGCGATTCCGTCCGGATCCCGTTCGCGGTCCGTGTGCCGGAAGGGCGGCGCGAGGTGCGTGAGGACGCCCGCGCCTTCGGGATCGCGCCAGCCGAGCGCCGTCGCGTCGAGACCCGCCGGCTCGACGACATAACTCCGCATCCAGTCGCGCCATGAGCGGTCCGTCTGCTCCTCCACAAAATTGGAGAGCCGCCCGAACACGACCGGGTTATAGAGAAAGCCTGATCCCGGCTCCCCGTTGACGCGGTGCGAGAGCACCTGTTCGAGGGTGATCGGCGTTTCGCAAGGGACGGGCTCGACGACGGTCCCGTCGTCAAGCGTCGCGCCGCCACCGAAAATGATGCCAGAACCCGCGAGCCATGCGCAGCGACCGTCCCAGTCGCTCAGCTCGGTGAAATCCGTCTGCAGATCGATATGTCCGTCCGCCTCCATGGCGAGGAGGGTCGCGGCGGTGAAGGTTTTGGTGATCGAGGCGACAAGATAGGACGTCTCCCGCGTCGTCGGCTCCTCGGCGTCATGGTCCTGCCAGCCATAGCCCTTGGAAAATATGACGTCTCCGTCCTTCGCGACGGCGACGGAGAAGCTCTGCACCCGGTTCTCAATCCTAAATTCTTTCAGAAAGGCGTCGAATTCCGGTCGCTCCTGCAACGCTTCATTGTCGCTCGCCGAAGCGCAGGCGGCGGAAAAGACGCAGAGCGCGGTCGTCATCAGTCTCCGCATGGAACCTCCCGTTTTCTATCGTCCGGCAAGGAAGGGGCGTCGAGAGGGTCGCGCAAGCGGCGGTACGATGAGGCGGACCCGCCCTGCGTCGGGCCGTCCGGCTCAGTCTTCCGCGGGCGGCCGTTCGGCGAGCGGGTGGTTCTCCCGGACGAGCGCGCGAAGCCGTTCGTTCGCGACATGGGTGTAGATCTCCGTCGTGCCGATATGGGCGTGGCCGAGCATGTCCTGCACGCTCCGAAGGTCGGCGCCGCCTTCCAGGAGATGCGTCGCGAACGCGTGGCGAAGGACGTGGGGCGAGACGCGGGTCGGATCGACGCCGGCCTCCATCGCAAGCTCTTTCAGAAGCTGGGCGAAGCGCGATGTCGTCAAGTGCCCGCTCTTGCCGCGTGAGGCGAAGACGAAAGGCGACGACGCGCCAGCGACGAAGACGCCCCGGACCGGCAGATAGGCGTCGAGCGCGGCCGCGGCGGGCGGCGAAAGCGGGGCCGCGCGCTCCTTGCCGCCTTTGCCGCGCACGATGAGCGTCGGCCGCCCGCCGCGGTAAGCGGACAAAGGCAGGCCGACCAGTTCGTGCACCCGTAGACCGGAGCCGTAAATCAGCTCCATCATCGCCATCAAACGAAGACGTCGCGGCGTGTCTTCGAGCGACGCCGCGGCGGCGACGAGGGCTGCGGTCTCGTCTTTCGTCAGAACTTTCGGGAGCGGGCGGCGGGCCCGCGGCCGGTCGATCCCGTCGGTGGGGTCGTCGCCGCGCAGGCCCTCGGCGTACTGAAATTTAAAGAACTGGCTGAGGGCGGAATATCGAAGCGCTGCGGTCGACGCCGCGAGCCCGTCTTTTTGGAGTTTCAGGAGATAGGCGGAGACGGCCTCGGCGTCGCTGGCGCAAAGGCCGGAACTCCGCGCCGTCGCGAAGGCGGCGAAGCGCTCAAGATCGCGCCTGTAGTTGCGCAGAGTGTTCGCCGAGGCGCCCCGCTCCACAGCCATCATCTCGAGGAACGCCTCGATAGCGGCGGCGTCTTCGGAGGCCGGAGACCCGCGCGTCAGCGCCGCGCCTCGGCGGCGCCGATGGCGCGCAGCGCCAGACGCTCGCGCTCCATCGCCTCGAAGCGAAAGGCGGCGCGCTCTGCGCCGAAGCCGCCGGCTTCGAGCGCCCGGTCGCGGACGACGTCGCCCATGGCTTTGAGGTCGAGTGGTGCGTCCGTCGCGACGACGGCCGTGAGAGCGCAGACGCCGGCGGACCGGCTTTCAATGCAGTTGACGAGGGCGTCGACAAGCCCCGCCGCATAGGCCGCCGGGTCGCGATACTCGTCGCTCGCCGGATCGTCGCTACCGAGCTCGATGATCCGCGGGCCGATCGGCTGCCTGACGTCGGCGCCTTCGCTCTGGGCGATGCCGCGGAGCGCAAGTGCGAGCTGAGGCTCAAGCGGTTCGAGGAAATGGGTGAGGTCGGCTGCGAGCTGCGGGTTCTTCCAGGCTCCGTCGGCCGGTCGGCCGTCCGGACCCGGAATGAGGGTCGCGATCCAGCTCGCGGCCCGCTCGCCGTCGCCGGCTGCGAGCAGCGCCAGGGCGAAGGAAGAGGCGACGTCGGCCCGCTCCCGCGTCGGCGGCACCCGGGCGATGTCGTCGACGAGCACGGCGGCGAGGAGATGAAGGCGCTCCGGCGTCTCTGGCTGGCCGAGGGCGATGTCCATCAGCTTGATCTTGCGTTCCTGAAGCTCCGGCGCGGTCATCTCGCTGATCGCCTGG
>JBCBJX010000095.1:0-11806 GCA_038522735.1 Pseudomonadota bacterium | reverse complement strand
TGGCGGATCGGCGACGAACACCGCCTTCTGCAGATTCTGAACAACCTCGTCTCGAACGCGCTGAAGTTCACTCCCGCCGGCGAAGTGAGCGTCTCTTTCGCGACGGCGCCCGACGACGCGAACCGGCTGATCGCAACGGTCCGCGACACGGGGATCGGCATGACGCCGGGGCAGGCGGCGCGCATCTTCGACCGCTTTGCGCAGGCGGACAGTTCCACCACTCGAAAATACGGCGGCACCGGCCTCGGCCTGTCGATTGCGAAGGAACTCGCGATCGCCATGGGCGGCGACATCTCGGTCGAGAGCGCGCCCGGCGAGGGCGCGACGTTCCGTCTTGAAGTCCCGGCGCCCTCGACCGAAGCGCCGGCCACATCACGGGAAAACGAGCTGTCGTCTGAACCCAAAGCGTCTTCTCGGGCCCCGAAACAATCGGCCTTCAAACGCACGAACCTCTCGGTCCTCGCTGCGGAAGACAACGAAGTGAACCGCCTTGTGCTGCAAAGTCTCCTCGCGCCCCACGGCGTCCGCCTCACCCTGACGAACAACGGGAAAGAAGCCCTCGAGGCGTTCAAAAAGAACGCTTACGACGTGATCCTGATGGATGTGCAGATGCCGGTCATGGACGGCGTCGAGGCGCTGAAAGCGATCCGCGATCATGAAGTGGCATACGGAGCGAAACCGACGCCCGTCATCGCCTTCACCGCCAACGCTCTCAAATCGCAGGTCGAGACCTATCTCGCCATGGGCTTCGACGGCTGCGTCACCAAACCGACGCGCATGCCGGACCTGTCGGCGGTCGTAAACGCCGTAACGGCGGACGACGCCGAAGCGGCCTAGCTCTCCTCTCCATCCGGCAGGTCATCCGGGTCCGGCGCTTCTACGGCGGGGATCGCGTACCCGCCCGACAGCCACCGATGGAGATCGACGTCTGCGCAGCGTTTCGAGCAGAACGGCTTGAAGTCGTCCGCACGAAGCGCGCCGCAGACGGGGCACGCTGGCTTCCCTGCTCCCGGAACTTCAGAGCGGGACGAGGTCGAACTCTTTCTGGTCGGCAAACCGGTCCTCCGATCTCAAGGTGAAGCGCGCTCCATAGCGTGCGCGCAAAGCGTCTTCGAGCCCCGCTTTCTGGAGTCGGTCGCAAAGCGCGGGCGCTGTCGCGAGGTTGAACCGGGCGGCGCGTTCGGACGACAGAGCGCGCTCCAGCGCCCGCGCCGCGTCGAGGGCGCGCATGTCCGCGCTCCACAGGCGCCCAGCTGTGGGCGCGGCGGCTGTCGGCGCGGTCCACGCCTCCAGCCAGCTCGGCCCGACGGAGCGGCGGTTGAGGATGACAAGACCGCCTTCGGCCATCTCCGCCCAGCGCAGTTGCTCCGGGTCGCCGGCGGCCGCCGACAAAAGCGCCGCCCTCAGCGCGCCTTTGCCGCCGCGAGCGATGAACGCCGGCAGATCGACGACGATCTGGCCAGCCAGTCGACGAATTCGAAGCCCTCGCGCGACGCCGTCCCAGAGCGCCGGCGCCTTCATCGTCCGCGCCCCGCCGAGATCGACATCAACCGCGACGAGCGCAGATGTTTTTTCAAATGTAAGGCGAGCGCCGCCGGGAAGATCGGTGCTCAACGCTACGGCTTGTTCAAAAGCCGCGTCGATCTCCTCGACGCGGAAAGTCTCGGATCCCGGCGTCCGGTCGCAACGCTCCGAATACCGGTCGCTTTCCTCATCGCGGTTCGCGGAGACGACGTCGACGTTCTCGGCCGCCCAGCGCGATGCGGCGACGGCGAGCGCATCCCCGGACCCGATAATCGCTCCCGGCGGGCCGTCCTCGGAAGCATCGGCGACGACGCGCGCCCGGTCGACGGCCTTGCCGATTTCGAGCCGCAGGGCGTGCGGACGCTCCAGGGCGGAGACCCGAACGACGGTTTCAAATCCGTCCGCCCACGCCTCGGCGTCCATGCGGAGGCTCTCGCCCGCAATCTCGGCGGTCGCCCGCCCTGAAAGCGTCGTCGCGCCGCGTCGCGACGAGACGACGGCGAGCGCGCTTGCAAAGACCACCTCGTCCGAGACAATCGCCGACTTCCCCGCCTCCGCCTCGCGGCGGATCTGGAAGACGCCGCCGGCGCCCTCCTCATAGCCGCGCCCGTTCTTCTGGGTCGGCAGAAACCCGTCGCAGACGCCGAGATCGACGAAAGCTCCGGCGCCGTTCGGCGTGCGACCTTTGATCCGCCCCCGATAGACCGATCCATAGCGCGGACCACGATCGACCAGCGGGCTTTCGTGCAGGATCTCGATCGGGCCTTCATCGTCGATCAGCGCGATGCGCGTCTCAAGCGCGAGGCGTTCGATCAGCACCCGTTTCGTCATTCGGACGCAGCGGGCTTCAGCCCCGCGCCGACGAGCAGCTGCGCCGTTTCGTAGAGCGGCAACCCGACGACGGAGGAATAAGAGCCGACGATCAGTTGGACGTGCGCGGAAAACAGCCCCTGGATCGCGTAACCGCCCGCCTTGCCGCGCCATTCTCCGGAGGCGAGATAGGCGTCGATTTCTGCGCTGGAAAGGCGTTTCACCTTCACACGCGTTTCGACGATCCGTAGTCGCCTTTCCTCAGCCGGCCCGAAGAGGGCGAGCCCGGAATAGACCCGGTGCGCGCGGCCGGAGATAAGATCGAGGCACGCGCGCGCTTCGTCTTCACTCTCGGTCTTCGGCAGGATGCGCCGGCCGACGGCGACCACCGTGTCGCCGGCGAGCACCAGCGCTTCCGGCGCGCGGGCCGCGACGGCCGCCGCTTTCTCCTCGGCGAGCCGACCCGCGTGCAGGCGCGGCTCCTCGCGAGGGCGCGGCGTCTCGTCGATTTCGGCGGGTTCGATCCTGTCCGGGAAAAAACCGATCTGAGCGAGAAGGTCGCGACGGCGCGGCGAGGCGCTCGCAAGCACCAGCTCCGGCTTATTTGAAGCGGTAGGTGATGCGACCTTTTGTGAGGTCATAAGGGGTCATCTCGACGAGAACCTTGTCGCCCGCGAGCACGCGGATGCGGTTCTTGCGCATCTTGCCCGCCGTGTGGGCGATAATCTCGTGGTCGTTCTCGAGTTTTACGCGAAAAGTCGCGTTCGGCAGAAGTTCCTCCACCGTCCCTGAAAACTCGAGCAATTCTTCCTTGGCCATGCGGCTCCCCGTTTGCGAGGCGGGAACTTGGGTCGCCGCGCCTGCAAAATCAAGCGCGCTGCGGCTGGCGCGTGCGCAATTCCGACAGCAAGGATAGTTTCGCGAAGGATATTGAGGAGCGCCGGCAATGACGGACCTGGAAACCGATTATCTCGTCGTCGGCGCCGGCGCGGTGGCGATGGCGTTCGTCGACACGCTACTCGCCGAAACGAACGCCGACATCGTGATGATCGACGAACACCACGCCCCCGGCGGCCACTGGTGCGACGCCTACCCGTTTGTCCGGCTCCATCAGCCGTCGGCTTTCTACGGCGTGGCGTCCCTGAGGCTCGGCGAAGGACGCATCGACCGGACGGGCTGGAACGCCGGCTATTTCGAACTCGCCTGCGGGTCAGAAGTCGCGGCGCATTTCGACCGGGCGATGCGGGAGGTCTTTTTGCCGTCGGGCCGGGTCCGATACTTCCCGATGCACCGCTATGAGGGCGAGGGCCGCATACGCCCGCTGCTCGGCGGCTCGGAATTCTCCGTTCGGGCGCACCGGAAGACGGTCGATACGACCTATCTCGGCGTCACCGTCCCCTCGACCCACGAGCGGCCGTTCAGCGTCGCCGACGACGTCGCCTGCATTCCGCCCAACGACCTGCCGCGCCGGGCGCCTGATCACCGGCGTTTCGTTCTCCTCGGCGGCGGAAAGACGGCGATGGACGCGGCTATCTGGATGCTGGAAGCGGGCGCCGATCCGGATGCGATCACCTGGGTGATCCCAAGGGACGGCTGGGTGTTCGACCGCGCCGGCACGCAGCCGGACGCCCGTTTCTTTGAGGACGTCTTCGGCCGCACGGCGGCGCAGTTCGAAGCGTGCGCGGCGGCGACGTCGGTTGAGGACCTCTTCGAGCGCCTCGAAGCCGGCAAGGTGGTCCACCGGATCTTCGACGACGTGTTTCCGACCATGTTCCACTTCCCGACCCTCAGCCGCGCCGAGGCGGCGGAGCTGCGCCGCATCACGCGCATCGTCCGGGGCCATCGCGTCCGCGCGCTCGGGCCTGGACGGATGGCGTTCGAGACGGGCGAGGAGAGCGTCCCGGAAGACGCGCTCTTCATCGACTGCACCGCGGCCGGGGCTACGCGGCGGCCGACGAAGCCGGTCTTCGACGGCGACCTCCTCACCATACAGATGGTCCGTCTGCCGCAGCCGACCTTCAGCGCCGCCCTCATCGCCCGCCTCGAAGCGACGCTTGAGACAGACGAGGAAAAGAACGCCCTCGCCGCGCCGACGCCGCTGACGGACTCGATCTACGACTGGCCGGCCTCCATGGTCGTCAACATGACCAACCAGTACATGTGGGGCCGGAACCCGGAGCTGCGCGCGTGGATGCGCGAGTGCCGGCTCGACGGGTTCGGGGGGATGGCGTCCGGCGTCGGCGAAGACGACCAAGAGAAGCAGGCGATCCTGCAGCGGATGAAAGACGCGGCCTTCCCGGCTGTTGAAAACCTGCAGAAGCTGGCCGCCGCTCAACCGGCCGCCTGAGATCCGAACCGTTCGGCGATCCGTCGCTCAAGCGCCCGTCGGGTTCCTCTGTAGGCGTCCATCACCTGTTCTCGCGAGCCGCGGGTGTCCGAGGGGTTGGCGACGGTCCAGAGCTCGATGCGGCTCGCATCGGTAAACCCTTCGGCCGCCCGCGCCGCCTCGGGCGTCAGGGCGACGACGAGGTCGAAACCCGCGACGTCGACAGCGCCGAACTCGCGCGCAACGTGGCCGGAAATGTCGAGGCCCGCCTCCTCCATCACCGCCCCAGCGAACGGGTCCAGGGCGCCTTCATAGACCCCCGCCGATTCAACGTGGACGGAGGGTCCGAGAAAGCGCCCAGCGAGGGCCGCCGCCATCGGCGAGCGCACCGAATTCATGTTGCATGCGAAGAGGATCGAGCGCGGCGAGGTCGTCATCGGGATCACCGCATGTGAAGCGCGCAGATCAGCGTGAAAAGCCGGCGCGCGGTGTTGAAATCGACCTCGATCTTGCCTTCGAGGCGTTCGAGCAGAATGCGCGAGCCTTCGTCGTGCATCCCCCGCCGCGCCATGTCGACGGTCTCGATCTGGGCCGGCGCGGCGTTTCGGATCGCGTCGTAATAGCTCTCGCAAAGCATGAAGTAGTCTTTGATGATCTTGCGGAAGGGCGTCATCGAAAGGCCGAACGCAGCCGCATGGGTTTCGTCCTCGAACCGGATGTCGAAGGCGAGCCGGCGCTCCACGATGCTGAGATAGAGAACGTAGGGCCCTGGCTCGGCGCCCGCGGGCTCGAATGTGTTGTCCTGCAGAAGGTCGTAAATCGCCACCTTGCGCTCGTGGACGATGTCCGCCGAGGCGGGCGCGAGGGAGCGCTCGTCGAGTTCGACGCGGACGAGACGGTTTGTGCGGTCGGTGTCGGTCACGCGGGCCGCCGGAGCTCCCTCTGGTTTAGAGGCGAGCTTAAGGCGGGTCGGCGCCCCGCGCCACGGGGGCCGGCGTCGTCGGAGGCTTCACCGATCCGCGCGGCTTGATAAAAGCGTTGCGCTCGACAATGGGGACGACCATGACCGCCGCCGACGCCCTGCCCTCATCGCCCGCCATCGACGAGGGCGACCTCGCCCGCATCTGCGAGGAGTTTCGCACGAAGGGACGCGCCTTTCTCAAGGGCCTCGTGCCGCCGGAAGTCGCGGCCGGCATGACCTACCAGGCGCAGATCGGCGCGAAAAAACCCAAAGGCCCGGCGCTCGCGACGCCGAATGTCTCGAAGAAATCGACCATCGAGCTCTACGGCTTCATGTGGCCGTCGCTCCTCGGGCTTCATTGGGGTCTGACGCCCGCCGTCGAGGCGGCGTCCGGCGCCCGTCTACTTCCGACTTACGCGTATTTCCGCACTTACCAGCGCGGCGACATCTGCAAGGTCCATATTGATCGTCCGTCCTGCGAGCATTCCCTGTCGCTCACGATCGGCTATTCCGACGGCGCGCCGTGGGGCCTCAGCGTCGGCCGTGAGGAGTGGGATACGGAGAAGATCGCCGGCAAGGCGATGCTTCCCGATTTCGGCGACGAGCCCCACGACACGTTCGAAATGCAGCCGGGCGACGGCGTCCTCTACAAAGGCTGCGAACGCCGCCACGGCCGCGCCGAACCCAATCCCAACCGCTGGTCCGCCCACCTCTTCCTGCACTGGGTCGATCGCGACGGCCCGAATGCGGAATGGGCGTTCGACAAGCAGCAAATCTCGGCAGACGGGGATTTCGCGTTTCCGGGCTAAGCCGGCCGCGCCGAGCCCCAGTAGTTGTAGCCCGCGAATTTCGGGGTCGACGGCAGATAGCGCTCCTCGACCGGATCGAGATCGAAGCCGCCTTCGCGGATCAGCGCCGGGATGTCACGGTTGAGTCTGCAGCCGCCGGCGACGGCGCCCCAGACGCCGTTGAGACGGTCCTGCCACTTCGCGACTTCAGGGTCGGGCGCCTTTCCGTGCTCGCAGTAATAGAGCGTTCCGCCGGGCTTCAGCACCCGGCGCATTTCGCCGAGCGCCTTCAGGACGTCCGGGATGGTGCAGAGGGTGTAGGTGACGAGGACGCTATCGACCTCGCTGTCGCCGAGGGGAACCTGTTCGCCCGGAAGATCGAGCATCTCCACCTCGAGCGGGCTTTGCGCAAGGCGGCCGGCGGCGCGGCGGCGCATGCCTTCCGACGGTTCGAGCGCGTAGAGCTTCTTCACCTTCTCCGCGTCATAATACGGAAGATTGTGTCCCGAACCGAAGCCGATCTCGAGGACGACGCCGGAGGCGTGCGGCGCAATCTTCGCGCGCTGGCGGCGGACAGGCTTCGTGGAGCAGGCGAAGCTCACAAGGGCCGGTTCGACGTGTTTCTGATAGAAATTCACGGCTTCATCCTGATGCGGACCGAAAGCGCGTGCGCTGCGAGGCCTTCGGCGTCGGCGAGGGTCGCGGCGGCCGGTCCGATCGCCGCGAGGCTTTCCTCCGAGCACCTTACGACGGAGGTGCGTTTCATAAAATCGAGGACCGAAAGGCCCGAGGCGTAGCGGGCGGCGCGGGCCGTCGGCAGCACGTGGTCGGGCCCTGCGACGTAGTCGCCGATCGCTTCGGGCGTCCAGCGCCCGAGAAAGACGGCGCCGGCGTTGCGGATCTCTGAAAGCATGGCCTCCGGGTCCGCGACGGCGAGTTCGAGGTGCTCCGGCGCGAGGCGGTCGATCAGCGGCGCCGCGGCGTCGAGCGACGGGAGGACGATGATCGCGGAGTTGTCGCGCCAGGCCGCGCCGACGATCTCCGCACGGGGGGCGGTCGCCAGAAGCCGCGCGAACGCCCCAGCGACGGCGTCGGCGAAGGGCGCGTCGACCGTCATCAGAACGCTCTGCGCCGAGGCGTCGTGCTCGGCCTGGCTCATGAGGTCGGCGGCGATCCAGTCGGGATCATTGTCGGCGTCGGCGACGACGAGGATTTCCGACGGTCCTGCGACGGAATCGATCCCGACACGGCCGAAGACCCGCCGCTTCGCCGCCGCGACATAGGCGTTACCGGGGCCGACGACGACGTCGACGGGCGCGATGGTCTCGGTCCCGTAAGCGAGCGCCGCGACGGCCTGCGCCCCGCCGACACGATAGACTTCGTCGACGCCGGCCAGACGGGCGGCCGCGAGGACGAGCGGGTTCGCCGTCCCGCCGGGCGTCGGCGCCGTCATGACGAGCCGCTCGACGCCTGCGACCTTCGCGGGAAGCGCGTTCATCAGCACGCTGGAGGGATAGGATGCGAGGCCGCCCGGAACATAGAGGCCCGCTGCAGCGACGGCGGTCCACCGCCAGCCGAGTTCGACCCCCACCTCGTCCGTATAGCGTATATCTTCGGGTTTCTGACGCTCGTGATAGGCGACGATGCGGTCTCGGGCGAGTTCGAGGGCGGCGAGCTGGTCCTTCGGGCACGCCGCGACCGCGGCTTCCATCTCTTCTTCGGAGACACGGAGGCCGCCGACGGCGCTCGGAGCAAACCCGTCGAAGCGCGCCGTCAGATCATGGAGCGCCGCGTCGCCTCTCGCGCGGACGTCGGCGATGATCTCGTCGACGGCGCGATCGACATCCTCAGACATTTCGCGCTTCAGCGAGAGAAGATCCTCGAAGGCGGCTTCGAATTCAGGATCGACGGCGTTCAGTCTGCGGGCCATGGTCTGATGCTGCTCCTGTCGCCGTCCTTCGTGACGCCGCTTCGCGGCTCCTCAGAACGAAGATAGTAATAGAAACTCCGAGAAGCGAACTTCGTCCTGAGGAGCCTGCGGAACGCGGGCGTCGCGAAGGACGGCCGCACGCACAAAACTCTAGTCCTCCGGATGCTCCGGCTTCCCCCGCGCCGCCCACGGATCGGTGAGATCTGAAAGCCGGACGTTCAGACATTCCACGTCGAGGGCGATCGCGCCGCCTCCGGCGAGGTCGAGGGTGACCGTCCCAGCCCCGTCCTCTCCTGGCTCGAACCGCACCGCGAGAACGGACACCACGGCGTCCTTCGCATCCATCCGCACCGCCTTCGCGCGCACAGCGAGGACGTCGTCGAAATGGACGCCGGTCCGCACCCGTCCGTAAGGGCCTCGTTTGCGTTTCGCGGCGTCCTCCCAGAGGAAGCGGTTCGCGACGAAAGCAAAGCGGCGCTCCTGCGGGAGGTGCGCGAAGTCCCCGACTTTGGCGACGGCGTCCTGAAGCATGGCCGAGAGTGCGGGAAGATCGCCGGCGTCCTCCGCGGCGAGACGAAGTGGTTCGTAGGATTTCACGCGGAGACCCGTTCGATGAGGGCGCCGCAGGCGGAGAGCTTGTCTTCAAGCCTCTCAAACCCGCGATCGAGGTGGTAAACGCGGTTGACGATGGTCTGGCCTTCCGCGCCGAGGCCGGCGAGG
Organism: Pseudomonadota bacterium; assembly: GCA_038522735.1. Taxonomy (GTDB): domain Bacteria; phylum Pseudomonadota; class Alphaproteobacteria; order Caulobacterales; family Parvularculaceae; genus JBCBJX01. Next base: position 2,747 of record JBCBJX010000095.1, on the reverse strand, counting down.
ACGAGGCTGACCGAGGCGCGCAGATCCGTCGCCATCACCGGCGCGCCCTTCAGGCGCTCCACCCCGCGCACGGTCGCCTTACGGCCGTCGACCGCGATATCGGCGCCCATGCGGCCGAGTTCCGGCGCGTGCATGAAGCGGTTCTCGAAGATCGTCTCCTCTATGAACGAGACGCCGTCCGCTGTCGTCATGAGCGCCATGAACTGGGCCTGGAGGTCGGTCGCGAAACCCGGGAACGGCTGCGTCGTGATATCGACGGCCCGACAGCGCTCGCCGGTCTTCCGCACGCGGATGCCATTGGGCGTCTCCTCGAAAGCGAGGCCCGCCTGCTCGAACGCGCCGACCCCGGCGCCCAGAAGATCAAGCCGCCCGTGTTTCAGCGTGAGTTCGCCGCCCGCGACGCCGACGGCCGCGACGAAGGAGCCCGTTTCGATGCGGTCCGGCAGCACGGCGTGGTCGACGCCGCCGAGCTCCCTCACGCCGGTGATGCGGATGGTGGAGGTCCCCGCGCCCTCGATACGGGCGCCCATGGCGTTGAGGCAGTCCGCAAGATCGGCGATCTCCGGCTCCTGCGCCGCGTTGACGAGGCTCGTCTCGCCCTCGGCGAGCGTCGCCGCCATCATCGTGTGCTCGGTCGCGCCGACGGAGACGAAGGGAAAATCGATCCGGGCGCCCTGCAAGCCGTTCGGCGCCTTCGCGACCACATAGCCCTCGTCCAACTCGATCTCGGCGCCGAGGGCCTCGAGCGCCTTCAGGTGCAGATCGACCGGCCGGGCGCCGATGGCGCAGCCGCCGGGAAGCGAAACCCGCGCCCCGCCGAAGCGAGCGAGCAGCGGGCCCAACACGTTGAAGGAGGCGCGCATCTTCCGCACCAGGTCATAGGGCGCGACGGTGGAGACGATGTCGGCCGCCGTCAGCGTCAGATCGTTCGGCCCCGTCCATTCGCTCTTCACGCCGAGTTCTTCGAGAAGCCGGATGAGCATCGCGACATCGGCGAGCCGCGGCGTGTTGGAGAGGGCGACGGGTTTCTCGGAGAGAAGCGCCGCCGCCATGGCTTTCAGCGCTGCGTTCTTCGCGCCGGAGATGGTCACGTCGCCGTAAAGCGGCCGGCCGCCGATGATCGCCAGTCGATCCATGGTTGTTGTCCTTATTTACGCTCGCCCGCGCCCGAGGGACCCTCGTCCCCCGGTCGCGCGGCGGCTTTGCGGCGGCGAAGGTTCGCTCTCAAGGCGTCGGCGAGACGCGCTTCGCGATCGCTCGCCGGCGCGGCGCGTTGCGGTTTCGTATCCGCTGGCTTGCGGTCGGTCATCCGGGCGAGATGGCGCGGCCCGCGGTCCCGGTCAAGCGAGCCGGCTCAGCAAGCGCCGTCGAGGGCGGCGATCCAGGCGCGCACAAGGGCGACGCCCTCCGCGTGAACCGTGGATCGGCCGAGTTCGGGCATCATTTCAGCCGGATTGTCCGACGCCATGCGGTAATGGAGGATCGAAGCGTTCGGATCGCCCGGAACGATGTCGTGCTTGCGCCCGCCCGTTCCCTGCGCCGCCGCGATCGGCAGTTTGCACAGGCCGTAGGCGGGGCTGAAGGGCGTTCCTTCGTCGAGATAGAGACCGGACGTGTCCGCCGGCCCGACAGGGTTGTGACAGTGGGCGCAGTTGATTTCGAGGTATGCGCGGGCGCGGGCCTCGAGGGGCTCGGCGGCGTCGGTCCAGAACGCCGAGCGCGGCCGGGCGTTCGGCGCGTCCTCCAGCAAGCCGGTCTCGACCCATCGGCCTAGCTGGTTCGCCGCGCCGTCGGCGTAGGCGAGATCGCGGTTCAGATGACGGGCCTTCGGACCGATGGGCGAAAGCGCCCGCGTCGTGTTGTTGACGGCGTGACAGCCGGCGCACTGGTTCCTGTTCGGAACGAGGTAGGCGAACTCGGTCGGCTCCGCACCATCCTCCGCGAAGGCGAGGCGGTACGCTGCGCCGACAGGTTTCAGGATAGCGTCGGTTTCCTCCGTGTTCCACACATAAGGGAGCGCGAGCCAGCCCGCCTCGCGGCGCACCAGGAGGCGCGTCTCGACGAGGCGCACCTCGCCAAGATCAAGACCCAGATGCGGGGCGCCCTCCTCCCGCACGCGCTCGACGGTCCCGTCGACGTTCTCCGGATAGTAGAACGTCTTGGTGATGACGGTCCCGACGGGGAAGTCGAACACGGCCTCCGGCTCGTAGCGCGCAGCCCCGCCGGGCGTCCAGACGGTGCGCAGCTTGCCGGCGTAGTCGCTGAAGAGCGGCGTCGCCAGCGCATAAGGCTCGACCCCCTCCGCCAGCTGAAGAACGCCGCCCTCGATGGAGAGCTGGCCCCAGTCGCTCAGCGACGTCGGCGTCTCGTCGGCGTGATAGGCCGGCGTCGCCGGCTCCCCGCCGCAGGCGGCGAGGAGGAGCGCGCCGAGGCCCGCGAGCGCCCTAGAACGGCAGCGTGACGGCGGGCAGCGACGCGTGTTCGCACGCATGGGCGCTCATGTCCGTGGTCGGGTTCTGGTTGCCGTTCGGGCCGTCGATATTGACGACCTTTGTGTCCGGCTCGGAGACGCAGATGCGCAGGGCCGCCGGTGTCTCGCCGTTCACTGACCCGTCCCCTTTGAAGGCAGCCACCCTGAATGAAAGAATGGCGTGTTCGAAGGAGAAGAGCGATGGGCGTGAAGCGCTACAAACCGGAAGAGATCATCTCGAAGCTGCGTGAGGCTGAAGTCCTGCTGGCTAATGGCG
>JBCBJX010000094.1:0-12030 GCA_038522735.1 Pseudomonadota bacterium | reverse complement strand
CGGCGGCGTCGGCGACGGGACGGACGTCTTCCATGCGATCATCGCACAGGAGGAGCTCGCGCGTCCGGGGGCCGGCGGGATCGTCGCCGGCCTCATGACCCACGGCATCGGCCTGCCGCCGGTGATGGCCCTCGGCTCGGAGGCGCTGAAGCGTCGCGTCGCGCCGCCGGTTCTTGCGGGCGAGAAGCTCATCTCCCTCTGCGTCACCGAACCCTCCGGCGGTTCGGACGTCGCAAACATCCGCACCCGCGCCGTTCGAGACGGCGATGATTACATCGTCAACGGAGAAAAGACTTACATCACGACCGGCTGCCGGGCGGACTTCCTCACCGTCGCCGTCCGCACGGGCGGCGAGGGCGCGGGCGGGCTATCCTTCCTTCTCGTCGAAACGGACCGGCCGGGCGTGACGCGCACGCCGCTGCAGAAGATGGGCTGGTGGGCCTCCGATACGGCGTCCATTCATTTCGACGACGTGCGCGTGCCGGCTGAAAACCTCATCGGCGAAGAAAACCGCGGCTTCCTCGGCATCGTCGGCAATTTCAACATGGAGCGGCTCTCCATGGCCGCCCAGTCCGCCGCCTTTGCCCGGGTGTGCATTGAGGACGCGGCGAACTGGGCGCGGGAGCGGACGACTTTCGGCAAGCCGCTCTCGAAGCACCAGGTGATCCGTCACAAGTTCGCCGAGATGGTCCGCCGCGTTCACGCGACGACCGCCTATCTCGACTGGTGCGCCGCCCTCGTCGCGGACGGCGCCTCGCCGATCGCGGAACTGTCGCTCCTCAAGGTGCAGGCGACCCGGACGATGGAGCACTGCGCCCGCGAAGCGATGCAGATCCTCGGCGGCGCAGGTTTCATCCGGGGCCAGAGGGTCGAGCGGATCTACCGCGAGGTCCGCGTCATGGCGATCGGCGGCGGCTCTGAAGAGATCATGAACGACCTCGCCGCCAGGCAGCTCGGGCTTTAGCCGAGCCTGAACCGCTCCACGCGCTTCTTCGAATTATGCCGGGCCCGGAGGAGGACGTAGACGCCGACGATCAGGATCACCGAGAAGACGATGATTGGGAACCAGTCGCTCGTTTCCTCAACCGGCGCGGGCTCGACGATCGGCGCGACCGACGTTTCGGCGACGGTCGTTTCGTCTTCCTCCGTGCCCGTCAGCTGATCGGCGACTTTTCCGGCCTGTTCGAGGACGCCTGTTTCCTCCAGCACGCCGGCGCCCGCCGCTGCAGCGGCGCCCGCTCCCGCGACGCCGACGCCGCCATTGGCGGTCACCGTCTCACCGGCGCGGCGCTTCGCGTCCGTTTCGCTCGTGATCTCAAGCTCCGTCGGCTGAGCAGGTTTGGCGGCGTCGAGCGCGTCTTCGATCGCAGAAAGGGTCGCCTCGTCGCCTTCGCCCGTCGGATCGAGGCCGTGCTCGGCCTGGAAGGCGAGAAGCGCGCGGCGGGTCTTCTTGCCGAAATCGCCGTCGGCGGCGCCCAGATCATAGCCGAGCGCGATGAGATCGTTCTGGAGGGCCGTCACCTTCGGCCCGCCGTCGCCGGACCGCAGGACGCCGTCGTCGAGAACGGCGCCCGGATCGCCGGTCAGCTGCAGAACTTCATTCGTCCATTTGACCCGGTCGTCTTCGCCGTGGGCCGCATACCGTGAATTCGGGTTTCCGCGGTTGACGCCGCGCGAGACCGCCGCCGCGTCGTTGGCGTCCGCATACTTCCCAAGACCCGTCTTTCCGAAATAGGCGGCGGCGACCTCCACGGACTTTTTCAGGTCCCGCTGAATGATGTCCGGGTCGCCGAGGAGATCGATCCCCGACATCTCGCCGAACTTGCGATAGTTGTTCTTGCCGGTTAGCTGAAAGAACCCGCGCCCGCGATAGCGCCAGCCGTCGCCCGAGGCTTCATCGCCGTTTCCCATGCGATTCGCGTAGACCCGGTTGGCGATCTGTTCCGGCTGGTATTCGTACTCCTTCGCCGTCTCGCGGTCGGGGAAGTACTTCCCGAAAATCTTCAGAAGTCCGTCGGCGCTGTATTTCAGGTTCTCGCCGTCATAGCCGAGCCAGCCGGTCTCGTAGATGCCCTGGCCGAGGAAGTGGGCGAGGCGCAGCGGATTATCGATGCCGTAGCGCTTCATGGTGTCGTAGGATCTGAGGATCGCGCCGATATAGCGCGTGCGAATCGCCATGCGCCTCGCGCTCGCCTTCGGCAGTTGGCGCGCGAGCTTGTTGACGTCGATGAGATCGATGTTTTTGACGCCGAAAAATTGCACGGCCTCGTCCCCCATGTTGTCCCTCGTTTCTGTTTTAGGCGGCCGGTCGCGCGGTGTCGATGATGCCGGCGGGCGGGCGCGCGCGGACAACTCTGGCCAAGCGGGCCGCCTCGGGCGAAGGTCCTTGAAAAACAAGGGAGACGCCTGTGGTCGATCGGACCGCGATCCTCGCCATTGATCAGGGCACGACCAGCAGCCGCGCCATCGTTTTCGACGCGGGCGGCGCGATCCTCGCCTCGGCGCAGGAAGAACTGCCGCAGATCTATCCGGCGGAAGGGTGGGTCGAGCACGACCCGGAGGAGGTCTGGCGGACGAGCCTCGAGAGCGCCCGCGGCGCGATCGCCGAAGCCGAAGCGAAGGGCGTCTCCGTTGCGGCGCTCGGCCTTACGAACCAGCGCGAAACCGCCATCGTCTGGGAGCGCGCGAGCGGCCGCCCGCTGATGAACGCGATCGTCTGGCAGGACCGGCGAACCGCGGAGACCTGCCGGCGGCTCGCAGCGGACGGCGCCGAGCCGCTCGTCCGGGAGCGGACGGGCCTCGTCGTCGATCCTTATTTTTCGGCGACGAAGTTCGCCTGGATCCTCGACCATGTCGACGGCGCCCGGGCGCGCGCGGAGCGCGGCGAGCTCGCCGCCGGCACGGTCGACAGCTGGCTCCTCTGGAAACTGACGAACGGCGCCGTCCACGCAACGGACGCGACGAACGCGAGCCGGACCAGCCTTTTCAATATCCATTCAGGCGCATGGGACGCCGAACTTCTGAAGCTCTTCAACGTGCCTGCCGGCGTCCTGCCAGAGGTGCGCGGAAGCGCCGACGACTACGGAACGACCGCGACCGGCCTCTTCAACCGACCGCTCCCGATCCTCGGCGTTGCGGGCGACCAGCAGGCCGCCGCGGTCGGGCAGGCCTGCTTCCATCCAGGCGAGGCGAAATGCACTTTCGGCACCGGCTGCTTCGCGCTCGTTCATACAGGCGACGTTGTCGCGCAATCGAAGAACAAGCTGCTCTCCACCGTCGCCGCACGGATCGGCGATAACACAACGTACGCGATCGAAGGGTCTATCTTCATCGCCGGTGCGGCCGTCCAGTGGATGCGCGACGGTCTCGGCGTCATCGCCGCGTCCGCGGAGACCGCCGGGCGGGCGGCCCGCGCCGCAGCCGACAGCCAGGTCGTCATGGTTCCGGCCTTCGCCGGCATGGGCGCGCCCCATTGGGAGCCGGGCGCCCGGGCCGCGGTCTTCGGCATGAGCCGCGCAACGGGTCCGGACGAACTCGCCCGCGCCGCCCTCGAAGGCGTCGTCCACCAGACGGACGATCTCCTCGCCGCCATGGCGGCCGACGGCTTTCCAGTCACGACGCTGCGCATCGACGGGGGCATGGCGGCGAACGACTGGTTCTCCCAGAGCCTCGCCGACATCCTCGGCGTCGCCGTCGAGCGCCCGCCCGTGCTGGAGACGACCGCCCTCGGCGCAGCGCGGCTCGCGGGCCTCCAGCTCGGCGTCTATGAGCGCCTCGACACCATCGCCGCGGCCGCAGCCCCGGAACGGCGTTTCGAGCCGCGGTTGGACGAGGCCGAGCGCGCGGGCCGCCGATCGCGCTGGCGGGCCTGCGTCGAGGCGGTGCTCGCCGTTGCACGGTCCTGAGCGAAGGCGTAAATCCAGCGGGTTACTGAATAACATCACGCGTTCCGCTTCTTGCCGGGACGGCCACGGAGAGGCGGTCACGACCGTCGGCTAAGCCCATCGATTTCGTTCTGCACCCCGCGATCGCCGCTTCGGGCGCCGCCGCCTTCGCTGCGACGGTCGGGCTCTGGCTCGCGGCGATGAAAGCGCGCCTGGCGGACGGCTTGCGCCTGCGTCTCGGGCCCGCGGCCGCTGGCGTTCTCGCGGCGACCGCGCTTCTCCATGTGGGGCCGGAAGCCGCCCGCCTCGCGGGCGCCGACGCCTGGTACGCCTTCGCCGCCGGCTTTGCGGCGCTACAGCTCGTCGGGCGCCTCGCCGACGGCGCAGGCTGGAACGCCCGTTGGAGCGCGCTCCTCCCGATCGCCGTGGTCGTCGCGCACTCGCTCGCCGACGGGCTCGTCTATGCGGCGGCTTTTGAGGTCGATCACCTGACCGGGGTGATCGCGGTGTTCGGCCTGATCCTGCACGAGGTCGGGGAGGGGGCGGTGCTTTTCTATCTCCTCCGCGCCGTCGACCTCCGTCCGGCGCTTTCGGCCCCGCTCGCCTTCGCCGGGGCGGCGCTGACGACGCCGGCGGGCGCGATCCTCGCCCTCAACCTCACGGACGCGATCGACGCCCGTCCTCTCGGGCTGTTGCTCGGCGGCGTCGCGGGCGCGCTGCTCGCCGTCGCGACGGGCCGCGAATTCGCCACTGCCCGCAGCCGCGGCGCGGTGCGCTGGCTGCTCATCGGCGCCGCCTGCGGAGCCCTCGTCGCGTTGTCAGCCGGATCGTTGACGCACGACGCCGGGATCGAGCACACCCAAGACGCGTTCTAAGTCGCTTCTCCCGCGCCATGACCGACCATCTCTTTTCCTCCCGTGATGCGGCCGATCGACCGCTCAGCGCCGAGCACGCGGAAGTCATCAGGGCCCGGCTGACCCACGAGATACCTCAGACGCCGGCGGCGCTTTCGACAATCACAGCGCAGCTGCGCCAGGACCGGCCGGAACAGGTCGCCGCGATCGCCCGCACCCTTCAGCGCGCGGCCGGAGACATCGAAGCCTTCTACAGGCGGCTCGGCCAGTTTCATCTCTACACGCACGGGCTATGCGAGCCGGAGCACGAGGCGGTCGATCTGGTTTCAATGGTTGAAGACCGCATCAGGGCTCTGGAGGCGCGCGCTTCGGATCTTGACTGGCGGATCGACGGCGGCCCCGTCGGCATTGAGACGGATAAAACGATCCTCGCCATCGTGCTGGACGAACTTATCTGCAACGCCGCGGATTTCACGCCGGAAGGTTCGGTGACCACGCAGATCGACCGCGACGGCGACGCGACGCTCGTCCGGATCGACGATACGGGGCCGGGCGTCCACACGGACGATCTGCCGGCCGTCTTCGCGCCTTACTTTTCATCCGATCGGGCGCCAGCGCGGGTGCGGCCGCGGACCGGGCTCGGCCTCGCGATCGCGGCGGCGGGCGCCCATCTTCTCGGCGGCGAGGTTCTCATCGGTCGCAACCCCGCCGGCGGCTGCCGCGCCGTTCTCCGCGTTCCGGCCTGACCGACTGGCGCGGCTCTTGCTCCGTAAATGACAGCGTCCCTCGGGGCGCTCGGCTTCGTCGACATCTCCCCCGTCGACGGAACCGGGAGGCGCCGCGTGGTTGCGTGTTGGCGGCGCCTCCCACCTTTCCTCACAAAGGTAAGACCGTGCTTGTCGCCGGGCCCCGGCGCGGCTCTAACTCGCGGGCTTACGGGAAGGGGACCCCATGCAGGATCAGGACGGCGGCCTCGCCGAAGCCATCGACAACGCCCTGGCGCCGGCCGCGCAGATCTTGAACGACATCGTCTTCGCCTCGATCCCCCTCGGCCCCGTCGATCTCCCGGTCGTCGTCCTGTGGCTCGCCGCCGCCTCCATCGTCTTCACCGTCGCGACGGGCTTCATCAACATCCGCGGTTTCCGGCAGGGGTTCCGGTTCCTGTTGCGCGACAACGACCCCGATCATCCGGGCGAAATCTCCGCCTTTCAGGCGCTCTCGGCCGCGCTTTCAGGAACCGTGGGCCTCGGCAACATCGTCTCCGTGCCCGTCGCAATCTCCCTCGGCGGGCCGGGCGCGCTCTTCTGGATGATCGTCGCGGGCTTTTTCGGCATGACGTCGAAATTCGTCGAATGCGCCATGGCCGTGAAGTACCGCCGGGTGCGCCCGGACGGAACCGTCTCCGGCGGGCCGATGTATTATATCGAGACGGTGTTCTCGCGGATGGGCTCGCCCGCCCTCGGCAAGGCCCTCGGCGTCTTCTTCGCGATCTGCACCCTCGGCGGGTCCGTCAGCATCCTGCAGGTGAACCAGGCCCACGCCCAGTTCGCGACGGCGACGGGGATCGAGGCGCCCCTCATCTTCGGCGGGCTGATGGCGGCGCTCGTCGCCGTCGTCGTCATCGGCGGCGTGAAGGCGATCGGCCGGGTCGCGAGCTATCTCGTGCCCGCCATGGCGGCGATCTACATGATCGCGGGGCTGATCATTCTCATCGTCAACGCCGACCAGATCATCGGCGCCCTGGGACTGGTCCTGAAATCAGCCTTCGGCCTCGAAGCCGCGGCGGGCGGCGCCGTCGGCGCGATCATCCGCGGCGTCCAGCGGGCGACCTATTCCAATGAGGCGGGCGTCGGCTCCGCCGCCATCGCCCACGCCGCAGTGAAGACGGACAACCACCTGACGGAGGGCTATGTCGCGCTCCTCGAGCCTTTTTTCGATACGGTGATCGTCTGCACCATGACGGGGCTCATCGTCCTCGTCTCCGGGGCCTACCTCCAATACGAGCCGGGGGCCTTCGAGGGCGTGCAGATCACCTCGGCCGCCTATTCGAGCGTCATCGGCTGGTTCCCGGCGATCCTCTCCTTCGCCGCGATCCTGTTCGCGTTTTCGTCGCTCGTGACCTGGGTCTATTACGGCTCGAAGGCGACGGCCTATCTTTCCGGCGAAAGCGACAAGGCGGAGCTCGCCTACAAGATCGTCATCTGCCTCATCCTCTCGATCGGCGCGGCGGTCAGCCTCGACGCGATCATCGCCTTCATCGACTCGATGCTCTTCCTGATGGCGTTCCCGAACCTGCTCGCGCTCTACTTCCTGCTGCCGGAACTGAAGCGGGACATTCGGGAGTTTGAGGCGCGCGCTTAATCGAGCCGCGCCCGATCGATCAGCGGGGCGAAATAGATCGCGTTCATGAAGAGCTTCACATCGCCCCGATAGGTCGCCCGGAAGACAGGGTTGTCGGCGAACATGACGACCGCGCCCGCGCCGACCCGGTCCGCGACGACCGCGGCTGTGCCGCCGATCTCCGCGATCCGTTTCCGCGAGGCGTAGCCTGAGAGAAGCGGGGCGTCCGGATATTTCGCGACAGTCGCGAAGGGGTTCTTCGGCGTCTTCAGAACGTGGGTCGTGTTCTTGTGGAGGGCGATCGTGCGATCGCCGTAGCCGAAGCCGATGGGGTGGGTGACGTCGAGGTCCGCGGCGAACACCGCGCCGCCGATGACGTGCTCGGCGTTCTTCACCGCGAGTTCGGAATAGTCGTAGCGCGCCGTTTCTTCTTCGTCCTCGCCATTGCGCTTGCTGGATTTTTCCTCCGCAAACGTTTCCTCCGCCCAGACGGAGGCGTCGCGCAGGGTGATGAGGACGCCGCCCTTCTCGACCCAGTCCTTGATGCGCTCCGATTCCGCCTCGTTGAAGGAGGCGCCGCCCGGCGCGATCAGGTGGGTGTAGTCGTGGAGATCGACCGCGCCGAAGCTCGCCTTGTCCCGGAGGACGACGGGCGTCTCCATCTGCCGGTCGATCACGTGCCAGACTTCGCCCGCGTCGTAGCGGCGAATGTCCTCGCCGAACAGGAGGAGGATGTTCGCGGGCGGGACGGTCATCACGCTGTCGCGGGCGCCGAGATCGCCGGACCCGGCGACGTCGCCGCCGGAGAGGGGATGCACGGCGACGCCGTCTTCCTGCGCGATCGTCCGCATGAGGGCGTAGATCTCATCCGCGGAGGCGTCCTGTCGGGAGAGGGGCACGAAGAGCGTTCCCGGCGCGACGACCCGCGTCTCGCCGCCGAACTGGATGCGCTTTTGCTCCATGAGCGCGCGGGCGCGGACGCCCGCCTGATGCAGCCGGTTGAGGGCGCGCGGGGCGTAATACTCCGTCCACTCAACAAGATAGCCGTAGCCGCCTTCCGCGGGCACGGGCGCCGAACGGAACTCCGGCTCGCGCGGCGCGTCCAGTTCCGCGGAAACAAGCTGGTTCTCCGTTAGCGGCGCGTAGTCGAGGTCGTAGGCGAGAGGGAGCGTCCATCCGGAGACGTCGTAGAAGATGTTCTCCTCGAACTCAGTCACCCGGTCGAAGAGACCGTGAATGAGGGTGCGCTGCGGCTGGCGCAGGGGCACGACATAGGACGTCTCCGCCGGATAGAGGCGCTCGCCGACGGTCATCGGCGCCGCGAGGGGCTGGGCGGCGATGTCGTGACGCTTCAGGAGCATCAGGAACTCATAAAGCCGTCCGTGGTCGCCGGCCGTCGTGAAGACGAAGCCTTTCACGTCCTCCTCCGGTTTCTCGGAAAGGGCGTCCGCGAAGAAGCTGCGCTGATAGGCGAGAAGCTCCGAGCGCGCCTTTCGGGCGCCTTCGATGGTCGAGAGCGACGTGTCGAAATGGAGGCGGATGTTTTCTTCATAGCGTCTGACGCCGACCGACCCTTCGATCGCGCCGCCCCGCGCCGCGCCTGCTTCGAAGAGAATGCCGACCGATCCGTTGACGGAGGGGTAAGTTGATCCCTTGCCGATATAGAAGTTGTCGAAGCCTTCCTCCGAGAAATAAAGCTCGTCCCGTTTGTCGAGCGCCGCCCGGTGGCCTTCGGCGAGGCCGGCGAGGAAGCGGGGAACGGCGTCCGGGATCAGCCCATTGCGGCGCTTCGGCTCGCCCGGGTGGAAATAGTAGGTCGAATCCGACCCCATCTCGTGGAAGTCCGCGGAGACGTTCGGCTTCCATTCGTGCCAGAAGCCGATCCATGCGCGGCTTTCCGGTTGGGTGAGAAGGAGCCAGTCGCGATTGAGATCGAACCAGTAGTGGTTCACCCGCGCTTCGGTCCACAGGCGATGGGCCTCATGATCCGGATTCGTCACTTCCGTCGCCGGCAGGTGCTGGTAGACGTGGTTCACCCGGCGCGAATGGCCGTCCGGATTAAAGATCGCGACCATGAGAACGACGGTCTCGTCGAGGGTCCGATCGACGCTCGCGCCTTCCGCGGCGGCGAGATGGTAGAGAACCGGGATGGCCGCGTCCATGCCGGAGGATTCGGCGCCGTGCACGCCGTAATTAAGCCAGACGACCGCGGGACCGTCCGCGTCGGCGTTCTCCGGGTCGAGACGGTTGAGATGCGCCGCGCGGATCGCATCGATATTCTCGTGGTTCTCTTCGGACGTGACGACGAAGCCGAGAATCGGGCGGCCCTCATGGGAATAACCCAGAACCTTGTGCGTAATGCGCGGGGAAAGGTCCGCCAGCTCTTTCAGGTACGCGACCATCACGTCGTGGCGCACCGGCTTGTCGCCCAACTCGTGCCCCAGCCGCTCCTCCGGCGTCGGAACGTCCTCGCGATAAGAGACGCCGTCGGCGCGGAAATAGTCGATCGGCGCGGCGACCGCCGGAAGGGCGAGGAAGGCGGCGGCGAGGAGAGAGAGGGCGAGGCGCATGGAGAGCTCCGACTGCTGTCGCTCAGACACTAGCGCGACGGAACCGGATTTCCCGTTAACTCCCGTATGGGTCGCCGTCGCGCCGCCTCGCTCGCCCGCAACTGGCGCCCGGTTTTGAGTTCGGCGGCGATCCGGCGCAGCATCCCGCGGGAATTTGCGGAGGAGGCCCCCGATGGCGTTCGACTATGTGAGCCTGGAAGACGCGATGGGCCGGGACGGCCTGCGCATGGTCGTCGTGAGCAACGTCCCGAGCCCCTGGGGCGAGGCGGCGAAGGGCCTCTTTCACATGAAAGGCGTCGACTGGGCGGCGGTGCGCCTCGCTTACGATCAGCCTGAGTTGAAGGAGTGGGCCGGAACGCTGTCGGCTCCTGTCGCCTTCTACAACGAGGAGAGGCCGCGCTCCGGCTGGGCGGAAATTCTGTTGCTGGCCGAGCGCATCGCGCCTGAGCCGTCGCTCCTTCCCGCCGAGCCCGGCGCCCGTGCGCTGACCTTCGGGCTCGGGCACGAACTTCTCGGCGAGGGCGGTCTCGCATGGACCCGGCGTCTGCAGGCGGTGCAGGCCGGCCTCGACGGCGTCGGCGGCTTTCCCGAGCGCGTCGCGGGGTACCTTGCGAAGAAATACGGTTATCGCGCCGAGGAGGCGGCCGGCTACACGCCGCGGGTCGTCTCGCTCCTCACGTACTTCGCCGGGCTGCTGAAAGACGGCGGCCCCTATTTGCAGGGCGCGTCGCCGACGGCGGCGGACGTCTATCTGGCCACGGTCATGGCCCTGTTCGATCCGCTGCCGGAGGAGCGGTGCGCCATGAACCCCGACACGCGAACGGCCTTCAGCTGGTTCGATGAAGCGACCAGAGAGGCTTTCGACCCCGTCCTGTTACAGCACCGGGACCGCATGTATGCGGAACACCTCGACCCGGTGCTGAAGCTCTGACCGCTAGAGCCCCGCGAGGGCCTGATCAAGATCGCGCCAGAGATCTTCAACGTGCTCGACGCCGACCGAGAGGCGCACCAGCGCGTCGTCGACGCCGAGCTCGGCGCGCCGCTCCGGCGGAATGGACGCGTGGGTCATGATCCCCGGGTGCTCTATGAGGCTTTCCACCCCGCCGAGGCTTTCAGCAAGGGTGAAGACCTCCACCCGCTCCAGCATCGTCTTCGCCGCCGCGAGGCCGCCCTTCACAAAGACGGTCACCATGCCGCCGAAGGCGTCCATCTGGCGCGCCGCGAGGGCGTACTGCGGATGGCTTTCAAGGCCGGGATAGGTCACGCGGTCGATCGCGGCGTGCGCTTCGAGGCGGGTTGCGAGTTCCAGAGCGTTCGACGAGGCGCGCTCGACGCGAAGCGCCAAAGTCTTCAGCCCCCGGAGTGCCAGGAATGAATCAAACGGGCCCGCCTGCGCGCCGACGGAGTTCTGCAGAAAGGCGAGTTTTTCGGCGAGATCGTCGCGCTTCACGACGAGGACGCCGCCGACGAGGTCGGAGTGCCCGCCGAGATATTTCGTCGCCGAGTGCATGACGACGTCCGCACCGAGATCGAGCGGGCGTTGGCAGTAAGGCGATGAAAACGTGTTGTCGACGCCGAGGAGGACGCCTTTCGCCCGGCAGATCTTCGCGACCGCCTCGATATCGACGAGCTTCAGGAGCGGGTTGGTCGGCGTCTCGACCCAGACAAGCTTTGTTTTTTCCGTGATCGCCGCGTCGAGCGCCGACGGATCGGTCAGGTCCTGATAAGTGAAGGAGAGGCCGGCCGAATCCTTTTTGACCCGTTCAAAGAGACGGAAGGTGCCGCCGTAGACATCGTCCGTCGCAACGATGTTCGCCCCTGCCGGAAGCATGTCGAGGAGCGTCGCGATGGCGCCCATGCCGGAGGCGAACGCGAAGCCGCGCGTCCCGTTCTCAAGGTCGGCGATGCACCGCTCATAGGCGAAGCGGGTCGGGTTATGGCCGCGGGCGTAGACATAGCCCTGGTGCACGCCGGGGCTCTCCTGGGCGAAGGTGGAGGTCTGGTAGATCGGCGGCATGACGGCGCCCGTCGAGGGGTCGGGCCGCTGGCCTCCGTGAATGCAGCGGGTGCGGAAGTCCGCGCGGTTGGATGGGTCCGTCATGACGCCGCCTTCTCCTGTTTGGGGTTCAGCCTGAAGCCCCGTTTCGCGGCGGCTTCGGACCGTCAAAATCAGCGGCGCGCCTACCACGATCAGCTCCGCCCGGCCATCCGCCGGCAAGACGCCCTTTTTCGCAGTCGAAGTACTTGCTCGCTGGCCTCCCGATCCTATTTCCCGAGCGTAATTGTCGGAAATAAACGTGTGAGCGGAAATTGGAGGACGGGATGGTGATTCAAAGCGTGTTGGCTGTTGCGTTGGGGCTTGGCGTCTCGCCGGCGGAGGCG
>JBCBJX010000093.1:0-12606 GCA_038522735.1 Pseudomonadota bacterium | reverse complement strand
AGTTCGTCGATCACGGATTTCTCCGTATCGATCGTGAGCGTCCAGCGCCAGTCGCCGTCTTTCGCGACGACCAGGCCCTCCCCGTCGAGGCGCGGCGCATCCGGCGAGAGGCGGGCGATGGCGGGCGCCTCCAGCGTCTCAAGATCGGCCTTAGAGAGCCGATCGCCGCCGAAATGGCTCTTCGACGGGAACTCGGCCCGTTTCAGCATGTCGATGGCGCCGCAGGCGCGCTGGAAGATCTGTTCGCGGCGCATGTCGCGGGAGGAGAGACCGCCCCAGCCGGTATCCGCGAGCGGGCGGTATTCCGCGCACGTCTCAACGGTGGCGGGCGGGGCGTCGAAGTCGGTCGGGTGCGCGAGGGTCACCCGGGCCGCGCCGCCGTTCGGATCTTCAAGGGGCGCGATGTCGAGCCTGGAAAGATCGGCGGCCGTCAGGCACTGGGGCAGCTCCGCCGCGATGAAGGGGGCCGGGCCCCGCAGGCAGACGACCTCGTCGCCCTGGGGCACCCGCGGACCGTCGGCGGACCCGCGGCTCAGTACGAAGACCGCCGCAGCTGCGACTGCGACCGCGGCCGCGCCGCCCCCTGCGATCAGTCCCACGCGTCCCCCCGGAATTCGCGTCATCGCGTCAGCGCCCTCACAGCAAACCGAGCTCTGCGAGCTCGTCCCTCAGGGCGGCCGGAGCGTCCCCTCGCCCGCCCCCATGTCGATCCGGCGGCGCGTCCTCGGGCTTCAGATAGCGCCACCCCTGGAACGCCGACCGGGGTTGAGCTTCGGTCGGAACGATCTCGCGATCAAGCACGATCCGGCAGCGGGCGATCCCGTCGGCGCCGGTCACCTCCTCCAGATCGACGATCTCCTGCCGGGCGAGGATCCGGCGTTTGATGACCCAGTAGAGGGAGCCGCCGGCGAGCAGTTCGTCCCGGCGTTTCGGAAACATGCGCGTCACGTGGTCGTGGACGCCCTTCTCGCCGGCCTTCGCGAGCATGGCGGAGCGCTTGTCCCGCCACGCCTCCAGATCAGCAAGCGTTTCCGCGCCGACGCAGAGTTTGATGAGGTGGATGGTCATGATGCCTGGATAACCGGATACGGCGTTTCACGGGAACACCCGCCGCCACGCTGCTTGCAATCGCCGATTTTCGTTTAGCCGCCGATAGTGAAGCTGAAGCTGGCGGCTTTGCAGACCGGCTCATCCACAGTCGTGTACCGCCATCTGCGGACCGCGCTCAAAGAGACGCTTTCCACGCAATCTGAAGTCGAATTGATAATGGCGGGAGAACGCACGGAACCGTCCGGCGCGATCACGAAAGACACGTTCGCAACCTCCCGACCTCGCAGTCCCCCGGAACAGCGATTGGGGAAGCGCGGACTTTTCCGCCGCACCGGCTTCGCCGGTGCGTCGGAAACATCGCTGAACGTCGCTTCAATTGCGCGACCGGTAATTGCGCGACCGGTCACAAGGGCCGCGCGATCACGATCCTGAGGTAAACCGTCCGGAGTCATCGCATTCAAGCAATCGACGGCTTCAGCGGCGTCGAAGGATGGCTCAGACGTCTTAGAGGCGCAGCCGAACGCTATTGACGCCGACGCCGACACCGCAATCACTCGAAACACTCTCAAACGTCCGCAGTCCGCACTCGGGCCAGCTCCCGCGCGCGCTTCAGTTTCAGCTCGTGGCGGGAGGCGCGTTTGGCGAGGACGTAGAGGATGAAATAGCTCATGGCCGCGCCGGAGCCGGCGAGCCAGACGGGGAGCGTCTCGAACAGCGTCGCGACGCGCGACTGGTCGAAGCCGACCTGCTCCGCAAGGTCCGGCCAGCGCAGGCCGAACATGAGGCCGACGCCGATGGCCGTGAGGCCGAGGGCGACGACGCCCGCGAGGGCCGCGCCGATGGTGACGCCGAAATCCTCGCGTTCCTCGGCTTTGGAGATGATCATCTTGGTCGGATCGCCGGCGATCGACTGGGTCGCGGAAAAGAGCGCCCGCACGCGGCCCGCCTTTTCTTCCGGCGAGAGGGACGCCTCATCGGCGCGCAACTCGTTGAAGTCGACGAGGGCGCGGGCCTTTGAGCCCTTGTCGGAGACGAGGCCCGTCTCGCATTCGGCGGCGGGGCGAATGTCCGCTGACGGAATGACGAGGGAGGCGTCCGTCGGCATCAGGAAGAGAGACTTCTCCGCCGCGCGCCGGCGCACGAGGCCGTCGAGGATGACAAGCTCGCCGTTGACGTGGGCCTTGGTCCACATCTCGAACGCCTTCGCCGCGGCCAGCTTGTCGCCCTGGTTCAGCTTCCGGAGCACCGTCGATTTGCGGAAGTTCTCCTCGCCGATGTTGAAGATGAGCGAGGCGAGCGCGTCGTGTTCGTTCTGGTTGAGGGGCGCGCGGACGCTGTCGCCGATGACCTGCTCGATGGAGCCGAGGTCTTCTTTCAGGAGCTTTTCGGCGTCGCCCTCGGTCACCGACATGCCGTGGCGGGCGGACGAGGTGTGGCCGTAGCCCACCGTCCATTCCTCCGACGGGGAGTAATGAGCGGTCATGCGCAGGCCTTCATAGCCCTTGATGAGGTTGAGGCCGCTCTCGCCCGTTCTGATCCGCCCCGTCATCGCGACACCCCGAAAATCGTCTGCGAACAAGGGGATGGACGCATCGACAAGTCGCCCCCTCGACGCGCGCCACCCGCATTAACGTCTTCTTTACCATGGGCCGCCGGGACCGCCTAGGCCGCGGCCGCCCCGCCTAGAGAAGGAGCGCGGCGGCGAGACCCAGAAACACGAAAAAGCCGACGATGTCCGTGACGGTCGTCACGAAGACCGCCGAAGAGACCGCCGGGTCCTGCCCGGCCCGCTGCAGGCCGAGGGGGACGAGAATGCCCGCCATACCGGCGCAGATGAGGTTGATGATCATCGCGACCCCGACGACGCCTGCAAGCGCGAAGGCGGCTGACGGCTCCGCTTCGGGCGTCGTCGCAGCGTAATAGACGCCGGCGAGGACGCCCATGATGACGGCGAACATCGCCCCGTTGAGGCCGCCCACCAGGGTCTCCCGCCAGAAGATCCGCGCCGCGTTCGACGCCGTCAGGTTCTTGGTCGCGAGGGACCGTACGGCGACGGTGAGCGTCTGGGTGCCGGCGTTGCCGCCCATGGACGCGACGATCGGCATGAGCACCGCGAGGGCGACGAGCTGCTCGATCGCGCCTCCGAAGAGGGCGATGACGACGGAGGCCATGATGGCGGTGAGGAGGTTCACCGCGAGCCAGGAGAACCGTGAGCGGACGGTCTTCACCACGCTGTCGGAGAGCCCCGCGTCCGCCTCGACGCCCGCAAGGGCGTACATGTCTTCGTCCGTCTCCGCATGGATGATCTCCATGACGTCGTCGACGGTGATCATGCCGACCAGCCGGCCGGTCTCGTCGACGACCGGCGCCGACATGAGATTGTACTGCTCGAAGAGGTAGGCGACCTCTTCCTGGTCCATATCGACCGGAACGGTGCGCATTTCATAGCGGCCGACGATATCGCTCAGGGGGCGGTCGACCGGCGACTGCAGGATGCGCGCAAGGGAAATCGCGCCGGTCGGCCGGAAGGCGGGATCGACCACGAAGACCTCGAAGAACCGGTCCGGCGCGTCCTCGGTCTTGCGGATGGTGTCGATCAGCCTGCCGACGGTCCAGTAACCGGGCGCGGCGAAAACGCCCCGCTGCATGAGGCGGCCGGCGGACTCGACTTCGAAATCGAGGGCCGCCTGCAGGGCGAGGCGCTCCTGGGTCGGGACCTCGGCGAGGATCTCGGCCCGGCGCTCCTCATCCATGTCCTCGAGGACGAAGACGGCGTTGTCGGTCTCAAGCTCGGTGATCGCCTCGGCGAGGCGCTCGTCCGGCAGGGCCTCGACGACGGGCGTTTTCAGGTCGTCGTCGAGCTCGGCGAGCGTCTCGGAGCTCAGGTCCTCGCCGAGAAGAGCGACCAGATCGGCGATCCGGTCCTGCGGCACGAGGCCGAGAAGGTCGGCGAGGTCCGCCGGGTGAAGCGGGGCGCAAAGAACGTGGACGGTGTCGGCGGCTTTCTCATCGACCGCCGCGACGACCGCGTCGACGAATTCGGCGTTGAGGGTGTTGTCCGCGGTCAGCGGGCCCTCGGCCTCCTCGATCCGTTCGGAAAGCTCGACCGCGGACGGGGCGGCCCTGGCCGCATCCTCGACAGGTTCGCGCTCGGTCTCCGCCTCGGACACGGGCCCTCCTATAGACGCCTCAATTTCTGATTGGTCGTATTGGAGTTATAGAGCGCGCGGGCGGCGCTACAAGCGGGCGGGCGGCTTAATCCGCTGAAATCCCGCGCCCGGTCCAGCGCATGGCGACGTCGCAGCGGCAGTAGTCGCCGCCATAACGGGCCATCATCTCCTCCGAGTGCTGAAAGCCGTTCTTCTCATAGAGATGGATGGCGGGACCGCATTTTTTGTTCGTGAGGAGATAGAGCTCGCCCGCGCCGAGGTCCTGCGCCCGCGCGATCAGCGCTTTCAGGAGCGGTTCGCCGATCTTGCGCCCGCGCGCCCGTTCCTCAACCCCCATCTTGGTCAGCTCGAACGCGCCGCCGCCAGCAGCCTTCAGGGCACCGGCGCCGACGACGCCGAGATCGTCCGTCGCCGCGAACAGAACGTCGCCGCCCGGCGCGATGATGTGGGTCTGGGGGTCCTTCAGGATGCGGTCGTCGATCTCCTCGACGACGAACATCGCCTCGATCCAGGCGCGGTTGATCCGGTCGAAATCGGCGGCGCGTTCCGGCGTGAAGGGAAGAATGCGGACATCGGACATGTCCGCAGCGTAGACCGGCCGGCCCCGCCCATCCAGAGCGGGAGCCGGCCGCGTTCGCTTAGGGCAGCAGCCCGACCTCCACCCCGATGTTGTCGGCGGTGACGTCGGCGAAGACGAAGAGGCCCTGCTGGAACAGGGTCGCGAAGGGCAGGCCCAGTTCGCCGAACGGGACGGATCCTTCAACGGTCATCTCGCCCTGGGTCGCCGAAGAAATCGTGTACGGCGTGATCAGCGTCGAGCCTTCGATCTGAACGAGGACGCCGTTGATGTTGAGGGTGTTGTTCTCCGCGTCGACGCCTGAGACAACGCCGCTCACCGTATCGACGGCGACAAGGGGATCAGTGATCTCATCGATCACCTCGTCGCCGACGACGAAATCGTCCGTCTCCACGGAAACGAAGCCGTCGACGCCGGTGGCGAGGCCGTTCGGCGTGCAGCCGAGACCGTCCGTATCGCTCGTCGCCTTTACGACGTCGCCGGCGGCGACGCTTGAGAAGAACGCCGCACGCGTTTCATCGCCTGAGGCGTTGACGAAGCCGCCGTCGCCGAGGCCTGTCGTGTCGATCACGAGCCCGGCGAGCGAGAACGAGGGATCGCTGATCGTCCCGGCGTCGAGCGGGCCCTGGAAGCTGCAGGCGCCTTCCGCTTCGGCGAGCACCGTCACCCGCGTCCACGTCCGGCCGCCGTTCGCATCCTCCTCGGCGCGGGCGCGAACCGTGTCGCCGACCTGCAGGGCGGTGAAGAATTCAGCGACGGAGAACTGGTCGCCTTCCTCGTCGCCCTGGTCGAGAATGCGGCTGTCGCCCGTGGGCGTCACGACGACGCCGAGGCGGGTGGTGAAGGTCCCCGCCTGGGTGTTGATGGAGGCGATCTGATCCTCGACGCGCACGTCGCCGCCGCGCTCGGCCTCTATGTTCTGGATGGTCAGGACGCCGGCCGCGTCGAACTCGCCTTCGATCTCGACGAGAAGACCGACGAAGTTAGCGAACTCCCCGGCGGCGGTGACGTCGATCGTCAGCCCATTGATTGAAATCGTGTTCGCCGTTGCGTCGACGGCGGCGAGGACGCCCTTGATCTCGAAATCGGTGAGATTTTCGAGCGTCTCGTCCCAGACGTCGGACTGTTCGATCACTTCGACCGCCGTTGCGACATAACCGCCGGAGCCGCCGTCGTCTGCTGCCACCTCGACGAAGGCCCCGACGAGGGACTGGTCGAGCGTCACGCCGTCCTCGAACGTCGTCGCGCCGTCGACCGCGAAGGTCGCGCCGTTGACCACGAAGGAGGTCAGGTCCGTCGCCACGCTGTCGATAAAGCCCTCGACCTCGAACTCGTCGCCCGGCACTGTCGGATCGCCGAAGGTCGCGCCGCCCGTCGCGTCGAGACGTTCGACACGGGTCGCGAGATACCCGGTCGCCGTCGGATAGCCGCTCACCTCGACGACCGCGTTTGCGCCGCCGAGATTGACCGGGTCAAGATCATTGAGATCAATGACGGAGTCGGTGTTGTTGTCTCCGATAGAGTCGTCGAGCACGGTGTTGTCGTCGATGAGAACCAGCTGTCCGCAGACGGTGAAGTCGCCGACCGCCGGGTTGGACGGGTTCGGATCAACATCGTCCGCCGGGCAGACGAGATTGCGTTCGTATTCGATGTCGGCGGCGACGAAATCGCCGTCCGCGCCGCTCGCTGCGAAACGTACGACCATGCCGAGACGCAGATCGCTCTCCGCGCCCGTCTGACCGTTCACGGTGACGGCCGTGGAGCCGTCGAGCTGATAGCGCGTGCCGTTGACGATGATGCTGCCGAAGCCGGTGATGACGCCGCTGCCGGCCGCTGTGATCGGGGCGCCGCCGCCGGAGCCGCCCGTCGGGCCGGTCGGAGAGCCGCCGCCGCTGTCGGAGCCGGAACAAGAGGCGAGGACGAGGGCCGAGGCCCCGAGCAAGAATTTCTTCGACATGATGCGGTCTCCCCGAGAGATGGAGCCCGCACCGTCTTCACGACAACTTGATATATATTCGCACGAAGAATACGAAATTGATGAAAATTAAAGGAAAATTGGTGCGGTCGAGAAGACTCGAACTTCCACGGGTTGCCCCACAGCGACCTCAACGCTGCGCGTCTACCAATTCCGCCACGACCGCACTGCCGTTTCCGGAGGCGGGTGGATAGCAAAGCCGCACCGGGGATGGAAGCCCCTTGGTATCAGGATCACCCTGCTCATATCCCGGCGAAAGCCGGGACCTCCCTCCCCACGCTCCGAGCCCGCTCCTGCTAGTCCCGCCTTCGCCGGGATAAGCGGTTGTCGAAGTCAGCCGGCGGCGCCACTTGCTTAAGCCATGCCCGATCTTTCCCCGCTTCGCCGCGAAACGCCCGTCGAATGGCGCGTCGAGCCGGACCGCGTCGATTATGACGAGGCGGTCGGTTTCATGGAGGCGCGCGCCGCGGCGATCCGGGCGGGAGAGGCCGGCGAGCTTGTCTGGCTGGTGGAGCATGAGCCGCTCTACACAGGCGGGACCAGCGCGAAAGAAGCGGACCTTCTCGACCCGCGCTTTCCTGTCCACAGAAGCCGGCGTGGCGGCCAGTACACCTATCACGGCCCCGGCCAGCGGGTCGCCTATCTGATGCTCGACCTTGAACAGCGCGGGAAAGACATCCGCCTCTATGTGTGCGGACTTGAGCGCTGGATCATCGAAGCCCTCGCTGAATTCGGCGTCGACGGCGCGACGCGCAAGGGCCGCGTCGGCGTCTGGGTCGATCGCTCACGACCCGGAGCGTTCCGCGAAGACAAGATCGCCGCGATCGGCGTCCGGGTGAAGCGCTGGGTCTCCCTCCACGGGATCGCCCTCAATGTGGAGCCCGACCTCTCCCATTTCGGCGAGATCGTCCCCTGCGGACAGGCCGCCGACGGCCTCGGCGTCACGAGCCTCGTCGATCTCGGCCGTCCGGTGACCATGACGGACGCGGATGCGGCGCTGCTAAGGAGTTTTCAACAGGTGTTCGGCGAAGTGGCGGTCGATCAGACCTAATAAGAAGTGCCCCCGGAGGTCGAAGGATGACAGACGCCGCCGTTTCGACCGCCAGGCCCCTCGCCTTCGGCGCCGCCGCGATGGTCTTCGCGACCCTCGCCCTCATCGTCGCCGTCGCTCACCTCACCCTCGGGCCGTTCGCGCCTCAGGAGCCCGTTGAGAAGACAGTTGCGGAGACGGCCGTCGCCATCAAGGACTTCGCCAGACGCGCCATCACTGGCGAGGACGCCCCGCCGGCGCCGCCTCCCCCGCCCCGCTGGGACGCAGACAAGATGACCGAAGCCGGCGTTCTGGGCGGGGCCGGTCTCGCCATGCTGCTGGCGGTCGCGGGGCTTCTCCGCCGCGAACCTGCGGGCGCGGCGTTCGCGGGCTTCGCGCTCGGCGGCGGCGTTCTTCTCTTCACCTGGCTGCAGTGGATCGCGCTTATCATCTGCGGCGCGATCATCCTCGCCGCCATCATCGCCAACCTGAGCGACATCCTGTCCTTCTAACGCGCCAGGTTCGCGAACCGGCAGGCGGCGACGAAGTCCAGTTTCAGCGCGGCCTCCCGCGCCGCGGCTTCCCCGTCGATCCCCCATTTCTCCGCCTGGAACGCTTCATCGACGCGAGAGGCGGCGAAGGTTTCCTCCGCATCCGCCCCGTCGAGGGTCGCGGCGAGGCCGAGGACGGCGGAGCCCGTGATCTCCGTCGCGGCCTTGGCGGCGACGAGCGACAGGGCGTCGAGGCCCTGCAACCGCCCGCCGACGGCGGCGAGCGTCCTTTCAGGCTGTTCGACCGCGACGACGCCCGCCGCGAGGGCGAGACGCGCGCCATAACGGGCCTCGAACGCGTTCAGATAGGGCGTCCACGCTGCATTCTGGCGGTCGATCAATTCCTCGGGGCTCTCGGCGCGATAGCAGAGTAGGTCCGAAGCGAGGAAGCTCAGGACGAGGTCCCGCCACGCGGCGCCGTCCGGCTCGCCCCGATCGACGGCCGTCGTCAGCAGGCGCGTCAATGGCATGGCGAGACGGTCGATCCGCTCCCCCTGCCCCGCCCACTCCGCGGCGACCGCCTCGCCGAGCGCCTTCGTCGGTGCGGCGAGCGGCGCCCGGGCGGGCGTGCGCGCCGATTTGCCGTCCAGCGTTAAGACGAAGCCCTTATCGGCCGCTTCGCTTGAAACGTCCTTGTAGAACCGTTTGGGCGCTTCGGGCGCCCGGCCGAACCGGGGCTCGCTCATCGCCGCCTCGCGTGAACGGCCTTTGGCGGCGCGTCGGGGAACGGGGTGTCTCCGTCCGGGTCGAAACCGAAGAATTTGAACGCATCGCGCATATGACCTTCAAGGCGCGCCTTCACCGCCATGCGTTTTCCCGTCTTCGGATGATTGAAGGCCATCTCCCGACAGAAGAGTTTGAGGCCCTCGTTGGCGCCGTCCAGCCGCGCGGCCGGGCCGCCGTACTTTCCGTCGCCGAGGATCGGCGTTTTCATCGCCGCGCAGTGGACCCGCAGCTGGTGGGTGCGGCCGGTGAGCGGCTTCAGGGCGAGGAAGCTCACTTTGCCGTTGGCGTCGTCGACGAGCATATAATCTGTAAGCGCGCGCTTCGCGTCCTCATCGTCGGCGGCGACCATGCGCTCCTGCTCCCCGTCGTTAATCCGCACCATGCGTTTCGCGACCGGCATGTCGATGCGCCCCTCCGTCGGGAACGGCCGCCCGGCGACAAGCGCCCAGTAGACCTTCTCGACCTCATGGCGCTGAAACGCCCCGGCGAGCCCCGCCGCCGCCTGGCGCGTCCGCCCGAGGAGAAGGACGCCGCCGGTGTCCCGGTCGAGCCGGTGGGTGAGCCGCGGGCGGGCCTCGCCGGTCCCGAACGCATCGAGCATGCCGTCGATATGGCGCGTCGTCTTCGCGCCGCCCTGGACCGCGAGCCCGAACGGTTTCGCGAGGGCGATCACGTGGTCGTCTTCATAGATCACCAGCTTGCGGATGAACGCTTTTTCTTCCGCCGTGACGTCGCGCTTCGACGCCGGCGCGTCGGCGGGTCCCGCCTGCACCTGCGGCGGCAGGCGGATCTCTTCGCCCGCTTCCAGCATGCGGTTGGCTTTCACACGTCCGCCGTCAACGCGGATCTGGCCCGTGCGGAGGAGCTTCTCGAGCTCGCCGTGCTTTAGCGCCGGATATTTTCGCTTGAACCATCGGTCGAGGCGCTGGCCGGCGTCGGCCGCGCTCACCTGCTCCGTGCGAACTCCGCTCATGAGAGCCCCCGCGCCAGGAGGCGCGCCGCCGCGAGTCCCAGAACCAGCCCCCCGACGGACCCGAGGAGCGAGAGCGACGCATATCCCGCCGCTGACGCGTACGCCTTCCGTTCAAAGAGGGTCACGACGTCGAGCGAGAAGGTCGACATGGTGGTGAAGGCGCCGAGGAACCCGACGGCGAAGAAGAGCCGCGCGCCTTCCGGCGTCCCGGACCGAGCGGCGAGCGCGCCGATGAAAAGGCCCATGAGCGTCGAGCCGGCGACGTTCGCGATCACGGTTCCCCATGGATAACCGGGGCCGAAGGCGTGAAAGGCGAGGCGCCCGACGCCGTGGCGCGCGCTCGCGCCGAGGGCGCCGCCGGCCGCGACGACGAGCCAGTGCGGAAGCGCGCTCATCCCGCGACCCGCTTCGCGCGCCATTCGGCCAGGCGCCCGGCGATTTCGCGATCATAGCCGCGGTCCGTCGGCTCATAGAACTGTCTGCGGCCCATCTCCTCGGGGAAATAGTCAAGGCCCGCAAAGCCCTCCTCCGCCTCATGATCGTATTTATAGCCCTCGGAGTAACCGAGATCCTTCATCGTCGCCGTCGGCGCGTTGAGGGCGTGCATGGGCGGCGCGAGGGACCCGGTCTCCCGGGCTGCGGTCTTCGCCTGCTTGAAGGCGACGTGGCTCGCGTTCGATTTCGGCGCAGTCGCGAGATAGGCGACCAACTGGCCGATGGCGATGTCGCCCTCCGGGCGGCCGAGCATATGGAACGCGTCCCGGGCTGCGATCGCAAGCGGCAGGGCGCGCGGGTCGGCGTTGCCGACGTCTTCCGACGCGATGACGATCAGGCGGCGGAGAACGAACATCGGGTCCTCACCGCCCTCCAGCATCCGCGCGGCCCAATAAAGAGCCGCATCGACATCGGAGCCGCGGATCGATTTCTGCAGGGCGCTCGCGAGATTGTAGTGCCCGTCGCCGGCCTTGTCGTATTTCGGCGCCCGGCGGTCGGCGAGCTGGGAGAGCTCTTCAAGGGTGAAGGGTCGCCCGTCCGGCGGCACGGCGGCGAGAACGGTCTCGGCGAGGGTGAGCGCGAACCGTCCGTCCCCGTCCGATATGGCGACGAGCCCTTCGCGCGCGTCGAGGGAGAGCGGCAGGCTCCGCCCCGCTGCATCCTCGGCCCGCTTCAACAGCGCTTCGAGAGCCGCCGCGTCGAGCGCTTTCAGAACATAGACCTGCGCGCGGGAGAGAAGCGCAGCGTTCAGCTCAAAGGACGGGTTCTCGGTCGTCGCGCCGACGAGAACGATGGTCCCGTCCTCCATATGCGGCAGAAACCCGTCCTGCTGGGCTTTGTTGAAGCGATGGATTTCGTCAACGAAGAGGAGCGTGCCGCGCCCGGACGACCGGCGCGCCTTCGCGCGGGCGAAGACTTTCCGCAGGTCCGCGACGCCGGTGAAGATCGCCGAGATCTGCTCGAAGTCGAGATCGGCTTCGTCGGCCAGCAGACGCGCGATGGTCGTCTTCCCGACGCCCGGGGGGCCCCAGAGAACGAGAGAGGAGAGCCGCCCCGCAGCGATAAGGCGCGTGAGCTTGCCCTCGGGCCCGAGCAGCGCCTCCTGGCCCACGACGTCCGCGAGGCGGGTCGGACGCAGTTGTTCTGCAAGCGGCGTCGGCGCGTCGTTCTCCATTCCGGCCGAGGCGAAGAGGTCAGACAAGGGATCTCTCCCCCGCCGCAAGCTTCATCCTGAGGAGCCGCGAAGCGGCGTCGCGGAGGACGGGCGACGCGCACGGCGCTCGCGGCCCGTCCGTGGCGACGCGACGCTGCGCGTCGCTCCTCAGGATGAAGTTTGATCTGATCACCGCCCGCTCACCGACCACGGATAGATGCGGCCGCGGCGCTCCACCTCGAAGCGCCAGTTGGCGGCGCGATCAACCGCTCGCTCGAGTTCGGAGACGTTGTCGATGTCCTCGCCGTTGAGGCTGAGGATGCGGTCGCCGCGTCGCAGGGACCTGGCGGCGTAGACGCGTCGCTCCACGCCCAGCACCACGACGCCCGTCTCGAACGGGTCGCGGCCGATCTCCTCGTTGAAGGCGGGCGACATGTTGGCGACAGTGACGCCCGACAGAGGATGGCGGCCTTCGAGGGTGCGCTCGTCCCGCTTCGGCGTCTCAGGCGGAGCGGCGACGGTGACCGTCGCTTCGCGCTCGCGGCCTTCACGCAGATATCGCACACGGACCTTTTCGCCGGCCTGACGCGTCGCGATGCGGTAGCGCAGGCCGTTTTCGTCGAGGATCTCCCGGTCCTCCACCGCCGTGATCACATCCCCTGCCTTGAGGCCGGCGCGCGCAGCGGGGCTGCGGGGAAACGTGTCGGCGATGAGGGCGCCCGCCGGGCGGTCGAGGCCGATCGCCATGGCGATGTCCGGCGTCACGCTTTCGGATTTGGCGCCGAACCACGGCCGCACCAGAACTTCTCCGGAGACGGCGGAGTTGATCACCTGTTTCACGAGGTTCGCCGGGATCGCGAAGCCCACGCCGTTCGAGCCGCCCGAGCGCGAATAGATCGCCGTGTT
>JBCBJX010000092.1:0-12770 GCA_038522735.1 Pseudomonadota bacterium | reverse complement strand
GGGCCCAAGCGAGACGCGTAAACGGAGCAGGCGATGGACTGGGGCGGGGTGACGATCATGGCGGCGGGTCTCGCCGCTTATTCGCTCGTATCCGGACGGTTGCGGTCGACGCCCCTGACGGCGCCGATCGCCTTCGTCCTTATCGGTCTCGCGATGGGGCCGGCGGGGCTCGGCGTCGCCGAGTTCGACGCCGACCACGCGGCTGTCGAACTGATCGCCGAGTTCACGCTCGTTCTCGTCCTCTTCAGCGACGCCGCGCGCATCGACGTGCGCCAGCTCGCCCGCGATCACGTTCTTCCAATACGCATGCTGAGCGTCGGCATGCCTCTCACCATCCTAGCAGGCGCCGGCGCGGCGTTGGTCGTTTTTCCGGAGTTCGGGATCTTCGAGGCGGGGCTGCTTGCAGCGATCCTCGCCCCGACGGACGCCGCCCTCGGGCAGGCGGTCGTCTCGGACGAGGCCGTTCCAGTCCGCGTGCGTCAGGCGCTCAATGTCGAAAGCGGTTTGAACGACGGGATCGCCCTGCCGGTGGTGCTCATTCTCGCCTCCCTTGGAAGCGTCATGGCCGCCCATGCCGAAGAAGCGCGGGGGCTCGTCGAATGGGGCGCGTTCATCGCCCTGCAGCTCGGTCTCGGACCCCTCGTCGGCGGTGTCGCCGGGACGTTCGGCGGGCGTCTCATAGACCGGTGCACGGCGAACGGCTGGCTCGACGAAAGCTATGAAGGCGTCGCGGCGCTCGCCGTGGCGATCATCTCCTATACCGGCGCGGTGCAGGTCGGCGGCAACGGCTTCATCGCCGCTTTTGTGGCGGGCCTCTGCCTCGGCGCGTCCGTCCGCCACAAATGCGAGTTTCTTTACGGCTTCATGGAGAACGAAGGTCGGCTTCTGACGCTTCTCACCTTCACCATCTTCGGCGCCGCCATGCTGCCGGAAGCGCTGGAGAACGTCTCAACAGCTGCAGTCCTCTATGCGGCGCTGGCGCTCACTCTCCTGCGGATCATCCCGGTCGTCATCTCGCTGATCGGCGTGCGGATCGGCGTCGCGACCAATCTCTTTCTCGGCTGGTTCGGGCCGCGCGGCCTCGCGTCGATCCTGTTCGCGCTGCTTATTCTGGAAGAGGCGGACATTCCCAACGGCGAAAAGATTCTGACGATCACCGTGCTGACGGTCGCGCTATCGACGCTGCTTCACGGCGCGACCGCTGCACCGCTTGCACGGGCTTATGGCATGCTGTTCAAGGATCAAAAGCCCTGCGAGGAGCTGAAACCGACTTCCGAGGCTCCGGTGCGGACCTAGGCGTATTTCGCCTGCAGTCTTCGACGCTTGCCTGCGGACAGTTTTTTCTTTGGCGAGAGGGAGCCGCGACCGCGCCGCGGATCGGGCTCCACATCGACGCCGAGGATCTCCGACAATTCGTCCGCACCGCCGACATAGTCGCCCTCAAGCCAGATCTGGGGCGTTGTCACGGGCGTCTGTTCGCCGATGATCGGTTTCACTCTGGCGAGCATTTCATACATGGCGCCCGGGTTTTTCACGACGTCATGATACGTGTAGGGAATGCCCGCATCGTCGAGATACCCTTTGCCGCGCTTGCAGTGCGTGCAGTTGTCTTTGCCGAAGAAGTGGTTCCCTTCAAGGTCGAAGCGCCGCACGTGCTCGCGGATCACCTGTTCGGCGAGAACGCCGCGGTTAAGCGCGTCGCCCTGGCTGATGACCTCGTTCTCGACAAGGACGATCGGGGCGTGCCAGCCGCCGCCGGCGAACAAGGGCTCCCACCAGTAGGTGAGCCATTCCTTCGCGGTGAAATCGACCCGGGCGTTCGCAAGTTCGGTGGCGAGCGTATCCTTGATCACGTCTTCGGTGAGAGCGCATTCCCCGCAGGGGATCTTCACTTTGAACGGACCCCATTTCCCAGCCCATTTGTAAAGACGAAGCCGCACGGGAACGCCGCGCAGTTTCTCGTTCGCTTTCGATGATCGCGCCATGACCCGGCCCCTCCGCTTGCGGCGGCACCTTAGCCGATCGCCGGCTCGCGGGAGACTCACATCGCCGTCAGGGGAGGAGCCGTTCCAGCGTCTCCAGCCGGTCGGCTTCGGCGGGCGGCTTGTCCCAGCGCAGCCGGTGGATGCGCGGAAATCGCATGGCGAGGCCGGATTTATGTCGCGGCGAGCGGTTGAGACCTTCGAAGGCGACTTCGAGAACCAGGCCGCTCTCCGCCGTCGCCGTCACGGCGCGAACGGGGCCGAAGCGGTCGACCGTATGCTCCCGGACGAATTTGTCGATCTGCTTCAGTTCGTCGTCGGTGAAGCCGAAATAGGCCTTGCCGACGGGCGTCAGCTCCGGCCCCGCCTCGCCGTCGGTCCAGACCCCGAAGGTGTAGTCGGAATAATAAGACGAGCGCTTGCCGTGCCCGCGCTGGGCGTACATCAGGACCGCATCGATGAGATGCGGATCGCGCTTCCATTTCCACCACGGACCCTTCGGGCGCCCGGGCACGTAGGGCGCGTCGAGGCGCTTCAGCATCAGGCCCTCGACCGCGTCGTCCGGCGGCGCTGCGCGCTTCGCCTTGACATCCGGCCAGTCCGTGAACGGTACGAGCGGCGACAGGTCTAGGCGCGCAGGCGCCCGCTCTGTGATCCAGCGCTCGAGCCTTACGCGGCGCTCGGAAAAGGGCAGAGGGCGGAGATCTTCACCGTCTAGGGCGAGGAGGTCGTAGGCGCGAATGAAGGCGGGGCTCTCCGTCAGGAGCTTCTTCGAAACGGTCTTGCGGTTGAGGCGCTGCTGCAGATCGCCGAAGGGACGGACCTGATAGGGCTTTTGCGGCTCGAAGATCAGAAGCTCGCCGTCAATCGCCGCTTCGAAATCGAGCGCGGCTAGAATGTCCGGAAACGCCGCGCCGATATCGTCGCCGGTGCGCGAGTAGAGCCGGCGGACATGCGTTCCGTCATCAGCCGTCTCGGCCGCGGCCTGAACGCGGATCCCATCCCATTTCCATTCAGCGGCGAAATCTCTCGGGTCGAGGGCGGCGAGGTCCCCGTCCTCGACCGGGTTCGCCAGCATGACGGGGCGGAAGGGCGCGGCGCGGGCGGAGATCGGCTTCGCGCCGCGTCCCTCAAGCCATTCGAAGAGCTCCTCATACGGTGCATCGAGGCCGTGCCACAGCTCCTCGATTTCTTGAGGCTCCTTCCCGCCGTAGTCGGCGAGGGCGAGCTTCACGAGCCGCGCGGCGACGCCGATCCGCAGGCCGCCGGTGATCAGCTTGATGAGCGCCCAGCGGCCGGTGGCGTCGAGGGCGTCGAGCCAGGCTTCGACGATCGCCGGCGTCTCGACCCTGGTCGCTTCGTCCAAAGTCTCGACGACTTCCGTCAGCGTCGGGATGCGGTTCGCGCCCCGCCGCGCCGGCCAGGCGAGGGAGACAGTCTCTGCGAGGTCGCCGACATAATCGTAGGAGAGCTCGAACAGGACCGGGTCCATCCGCGCCGCGATCAACTCCCGCAACATGGCGGGCTTGAAGCTCCTGATGTCGAGATCGCGGGTGATCGCTGCGATGGCCCACCCGCGATCGGGGTCCGGCGTCCCGGCGAAATAATCCGTCAGATGACGCAACTTCGCCGTGCGCTGCGGCGCGAGAAGAAGTCGCTCAAGGAGTGCGGCGAACCGGTTCATGCGGCGGGAAGGTAACGTCGCCGTGAGAATTCCCAAGGCGGCCCCTCCGCAGGCGCCGAAGATGATTGACGGCGGCGTCTGAAAACGGCTCGCTGGCGGCAGGCGTCGTACGAAGAACGCTTTGGTTATTCTCGAAGGGCTGGAAACACATGACTGGACGAAACTTTGTCGCCCGCGCCGCCGGTGCTGCGCTCGCCGCGTTCACCCTGGTCGCGACCGCCGAGGCGGGCACGATCAATCTCGCCGATTACTCAAGCTTCGTCGGGTTCGGCGACAGCACGGCGGATTCAGGGAACGCCAACCTGTTCGCCGGCGCCACGCCGCCGGCCGGCGGCTACGTGAACGGCGCCTTCACCAACGGTCCGAACTATTTCGACCAGTTGAGCAACCTCATCACCGGCGGCGCGGGCGGCGCGCCTGGCAACTTCCTCGGCGGATCGAACTATGCGTTCGGGGGCGCGCAGGCGCAGACCGTCCCCGGCGGGGTTCCGGATTTCTCCGATCAGGTGGCGACCTATCTCGCGGACGGCGTCGATACGGGCGCGCTCCACGCCGTCAACCTTGGCGGCAACGACGCCTTCGGCTTCATCTTCGGCGGGCTGACGGACGTGACGGGTTACGCAGCGGGCTTCGCGGCGGCGTTCTCGGCCCAGATCCAGACGCTGATCGATGCGGGCGTCACGGATTTCCTCATTTCGTCCGCGCCCGAAGTCGGCGGAACGCCCTTCGTCGTCAACAGCGTTTTCGGCGGCGATCTCGGCGCGTCCCTCGCCTTCACCGACATTCTGACCACCGCCTTGAACGATGCGCTCTTCGGCTCTCTCGCGACGCTCGCCCAACAAAATCCGAACGCAAACCTCTTCTTCTTCGACGTCGTCGAGCCGTTCGCCGATGTCGCCGCCGACCCGGCCGCGTTCGGCCTCGATCCGGCGCTCTCGGTGACGCCGTGCAACGACCCGGCGGGCAATCCCGACTGGCAGGCGGCGATCGCGTCTAATTGCGAGGGGTACATCTTTATCGACAATGTGCATGTGACGACGACGGGCCAGGAGGTTATTCTCGACGCTGCATTGTCGGCGAACAAAATCCCGGCGCCGGGTGGCCTCGCCCTCTTCGTCGTCGGCGTCGCCGCCATCGGCTGGGCGCGCAAGCGCGCCCTCTGAGACGCGACCAGCGTGGGCGTCGAGACCGGCGCCCGCTCAATCGTTCTCGTCCTCATAGCCGACAATTGAAAGCGGCCGGGCGGCGATCCCTTCAAGCGCCGCCCACCGCACCAGCGCCTCCTCGCGGCCATGGGTGACCCAGACTTCCTCAGGCCCGACGTCCTTGATCGTATCGGTCAGTTCGTCCCAGTCGGCGTGGTCGGAGAGGATGAGAGGCAGTTCGACGCCCCGCTGCTTTGCGCGCTGGCGCACCCGCATCCAGCCTGAGGCGAAGCATGCGACCGGGTCCGGAAACCGCCGGGCCCATTTGTCCGCAAAAGCGGAGGGCGGGCTGATGATGATCTCGCCCGCAAACTCGCGTTTGTCGCCGCCTTTGCGTCCGTTCTCGCGGACGGTTGCGGGGCGCAGGTCGCCGAGACCAACGCCGTGCTCAGAATAAAGCGCGCAGAGCGCCTCCATCGCGCCGTGGATGTAGATCGGCCGGTCCCAGCCGGCCTCGCGCAGGAGCGCGATGATGCGTTGCGCTTTGCCGAGGGCGTAGGCGCCGACGAGGTGGGCGCGTTCCGGAAACGCCCGGACGGAGGCGAGGAGTTTTGCGACCTCGCCGCGATCGTCCGGATGCCGAAAGACCGGCAGCCCGAACGTCGCCTCGGTCACGAAGATGTCCGCCGGCACGGGCTCGAACGCGGCGCAGGTGGGGTCGCGCCGGCGTTTGTAATCCCCTGAAACGACGATCCGGAGGCCCTTGTGCTCGACGACCGCCTGGGCCGAGCCGAGGACGTGCCCGGCCGGGGCGAGACGCACATCGACGCCGCCCATCGCCGTCCGCTCACCATAGGACGCACGCTGACGGGAGGCCGTGAAATCCTCGCCATAGCGCGCCGCCATGATGGCGATCGTCTCCGGCGTCGCGAGCACCGCGCCGTGACCGGCCCGGGCGTGGTCGGCGTGGCCGTGGGTGACGACCGCGCGGGTGACGGGACGGACGGGGTCGATGTAGAAGTCCCCGGGCGGGCAGTAGAGGCCGGCGGGCGTCGGGTGGAGGAGGGCGTCAGGTGTCATGGGCCCGATATAGGCCGTCCGGCTCAGCCGTGCCGACCGATGCGCCGCGCGCTGAACAATAGCCCGCCGAGAATGCGGTAGATGAGCCACGCCGGCCCGATAAGGATCGCGCCGGTCGCCACATAGCGCAGCCCGCGTTCAAGGGCGTTGAGACCGATCATCTTCGACTGGTCGAACACCTCCGTCGCGAACGCGAAGAAGGCGCCGCCGCCGTGCGCGACGTGGCTCAGAACAGCCCGCCAGAGCTCGACCGGGTTGATGTTGAAGAGGGTGAGAAGCGCCCCCGCCGCGAATGACGCGACGACGAACAGGCCGAGCTTCGCGAGCGGATGCCCGCCGACGACGAAGCTGAACAAACGACCGATCATGCGTCGATCCTCTCCCCCCAAACTCCGTAAACCTTAGCACGGGCGACGGCCGGCTCCCATGCGTCCTCGATCAAGACCGCAGGAGCGGCTCAGGCGGCAAGGCCGACTTCGCGACGCACCGCCGCCTCAGCGGCGTCCAGTTCTGCGTCGCTTGTCCTCGCCGCGGCCGGCCCCGCCCAGGATTTTTCATTGACGGTCCGCCCGCGGAAGGCGGCTACGCGGCTTCGGTCCTCATCGGTCATCGGGAGGTCCAGTGCGTCGATGAGGTTTTCAAAGCCGCCGGGCGCGTTGAGGTCGGCGAGCGCGACGCGCGCGACCCGCCGTCCGGCGGCCTCCGCGCGGACCCCGCACGCGGCCTGACGCGCTTCGGTTTCGAGCGTCTGCCAATAGCAGAGCTGATAGTCTGTCAGCGCGTCCGGGTCGGTCGGCTGCAGGAGGCAGGGCTCGCTCGGATCGTTATAGAAGTACTTTGCGATCCGGGAGCGGCCGGGAATGGTGTTCAGGCGGAGCATCGACCGGGCGATGTCGCGGGCCGGACGGGTGAGAACGATGTAGGCGAGGTCGAGCTCGTACTTGTCTGCGGCCGCCTCGAGAGCGTCCGCATACGCCTTCACGATCAGGTTGTTGGTCTCGACGTAAACCGGCGCATTGCCCTCGGAGATCGCCGGAAGTTTCAGCCTGTCGATCACCCGCCGGGCGTAGGCGGCGTCCCGCGAGGCGCGGGGGCGGTGGAAATCGAGCCGCGGGTCCGGCTCGTGGGCCGCCTCGACGTTTTCGATCAGGTCGAACAGCGAATAGAGGACCATAGAGCCCGAGCGGCCGTTGGTCAGGGTGAACACCAACCGGCGGCGGCGCAGGCGGGCGAGCGTTCGCTCATCGAGCCGTGTAAACAGCATCCGCGCCTCGTGGGCGAGACGGCGAAGCTCGCGGTTTTTGATGAGGGGCTTTTTTGCTGCGGCCATGGGCGCGGCGTAGTCGGCGGCGGCGCCGGCGTCCACTCCGGTCTATAGTCTGCCTGATGCGAGACGACGCCGCCCCGCCGCCTGCGCTTCTGCCCGAGCGCTTCTCCGACTGGTTCGCCGGGCGCGGATGGGCGCCGCGGCCGCACCAGCTCGAAATGGTCGAGAAGGGGCGCGCCGGGCGCTCGGCCCTCCTCATCGCGCCGACGGGGGGCGGCAAGACGCTTGCGGGGTTCCTTCCGAGCCTCATCGATCTCGCCGAGCGGGGCGGGCGAAAGCCCGGCGAGGCGGGCGGGCTTCACACCCTCTATATCTCGCCGTTGAAAGCGCTCGCCGTCGATATCGCCCGCAATCTCGAGCAGCCGGTCGCGGAGATGGGGCTGCCGATCCGCGTCGAGACCCGCACGGGCGACACCCCTTCTGCAAAGCGTCAGCGCCAGCGCCGCGACCCGCCGGATATTCTCTTAACGACGCCGGAGCAGCTCGCCCTCCTCATCAGCCATGAGGATGCACAGGAGTTCTTCCGCTATCTGAATTGCGTGATCCTCGACGAGCTGCACGCCCTCACGGCCTCAAAGCGCGGCGATCTCCTCGCCCTCGGCCTCGCACGCCTGCGCGCCCTCGCACCGGCCGTCAGAACTGTCGGCCTCTCCGCCACCGTCCGCGACCCGGAGCCCCTGCAGCGCTATCTCGCCCCGCAGACCCCGGAGCCGCAAATGGCGGACCTCGTTCGCGGCGCCGGCGGGGCGGATGCGGACGTTTCTGTCCTCGCGTCCGAAGAGCATATTCCGTGGTCGGGTCATTCGGCGCGCCACGCCTTCAAGGAGATCTACGAGGAGATCAAACGCGCCCAAACGACCCTCGTCTTCGTCAACACGCGGAGCCAGGCGGAGATCGCGTTTTCTGAACTGTGGCGCCTGAACGACGACAACCTCCCCATCGCCCTCCATCACGGCTCTCTCGATGTGGAGCGCCGCCGTAAAGTGGAGGCGATGATGGGGAAGGGGGGCCTTCGCGCGGTCGTCTGCACCTCGACCCTCGATCTCGGCATCGACTGGGGGGAGGTGGACCTCGTCGTGCAGATCGGCGCGCCGAAAGGGTCGAGCCGCCTCATCCAGCGCGTCGGACGCGCCAATCACCGGATGGACGAGCCGTCGCGCGCGCTCCTTGTGCCCGGCAACCGGTTCGAGGTGCTGGAGTGCCGCGCCGCCAAGGACGCCATCGCCGCGAAGGAGCTCGATGGGGAGCCGCCGAAGCCCGGTGGCCTCGACGTCCTGGCCCAGCACGTGGTGGGGCGCGCGTGCTCCTCGCCCTTCGACCCGGTGGCGTTTTACGAGGAGATCACCTCAGCGTCGCCCTATGCGGATCTTCCTTGGGAGACCTATGAGCGGGTCGTCGATTTCTGCGCCACCGGCGGCTACGCGCTGCGCGCCTACGACCGCCACAAGCGGCTCGTCAAAACCCAGGACGGAAAATTCCGGATCAGGAACAAGCTCGCCGCCCAGCAGCACCGCATGAACATCGGCACCATCGTCGAGATCCCGGCGCTGAACGTTCGGCTGACGACGTCGCGCAAGGGCAAGGACGGGAAGGCGAAGGCGGGCGGCGGCCGGGCGGGGCGCATCCTCGGGACGATCGAGGAGTGGTTCATCGAGCAGTTGGGTCCCGGCGACACGTTTTATTTCGCCGGTGAGATCCTCGAGTTTCAGGGCGTCGACGGAACCGACGCGCTGGTGACGCGCTCATCCTCCGAGGCGCCGCGCATCCCCTCCTGGCAGGGCGGAAAATTTCCGCTCACGACGTATCTCGCAAACCGCGTCCGCCGCATGGTGAACGAGCCGGAAAGCTGGCCGAGCCTCCCCGCCCCCGTGCGCGAGTGGCTGGAGCTGCAAGAGGCGCGATCGATCATTCCGAAGCCGGAGGAGCTGCTGGTCGAGACGTTCTTCTGCCGCAACCGGCATTTCCTCGTCTGCTATCCGTTCGACGGTCGCCTCGCCCACCAGTCCATGGGCATGCTGCTCACCCGGCGGTTAGAGCGAATGGGGCTGCAGCCCCTCGGCTTCTGCCCGACCGAATACGCCCTTTCCGTCTACGCCCGAAAGGACCTCGGCGAAGCGGATATGGCCTATCTCTTCGATCAGGACATGCTGGGGGAGGACCTCGACCTCTGGCTCGCCGACGCCCAGCTGATGCGCCGCACGTTCCGCAATTGCGCCGTCATCGCCGGCCTCATCGAGCGGAACCATCCGGGTCAGGAAAAGACCGGACGGCAGGTCTCCTTCTCTTCGGACCTCATCTACAACGTCCTGCGCGAGCACGAGCCCGATCACATCCTCCTGGAGGCCGCCTGGAACGCCGCCGCCGGCGGCTTTCTCGACATCGCCCGGCTGCAGGCGCTCTTGGCGCGCGTGCAGGGCAACGTCCGCCATATCCGCCTCGACCGGGTCTCGCCCCTCGCTGTGCCCGTGATGCTGGAGGTCGGCCGCGAGGCGGTCTTCGGCGTCGCTTCGGACGCGATCCTGGAGGAGATTTCCGAGGAGATCATCGCGGAGGCGACGGCGTGACCTGCGAGCAACGCCACGGTTTCGCCGCATCCGCCGGGATGAATTCAAACGTTGAGTGAGGCATAAGCGGGTCATGATGAAACGGGCGCTCTTTCTTTCGGTCTTCGCGGCGGCGTGCGCCTCGGACGACGGGCCGTCGATCAACACGGACACGGCGATCCCGCCTGAGGAGCCCTTTACGATCTCGCCGGAGCCCGGGTCCCTCGGGTCCGCGCCGACGCGCTCGGCCGAAAGACCGCCGCTTCCCGTGCGCACCCAGAAAGTTGAGGCGACCTGCCGCCCGGCGGCCGCCGATTATCTGCCGGGGCCCGTGACCGTCCGGGACCGATCGCGCCTGCGCGATCCCCGCCCGCAATCGCGCCCCGTCGAGGCTCTGCCGCCAAGCATGGGGCTTTTCCGCGGTTATTCCTCCGTCTGCATCACCGTCTCCTTCGACGTCGATCCGGACGGCACGACGGCCCGCGCCGCCATTCTCTATGCGGTTCCGTCGGGCGCCGCCGTCGCCCCCTTCGAAAGCGCCGCCGTCAGCGCCGTCCGCCGCTGGCGCTACGAGCCGGGAACGCTCGACGGGCGGAAGGTGATCTATCCGAAGAATACGGCGTACGTCGTGTTTCGCGATGACGGGACGGCGTCGGCCCGCTGATCTGTGGAAACTTCCCCGCTGACAGGCCGCGGTTTTGCGCGTAAAACGCCCCTATGAACAAAACGGAAACAAAAGCGCCTCCGCCGCCTTTCGCCCGCGCTGACGGGGCGGGCGGCGGCTGGGCGGCGGGTCCCGGGAGCGCTGGGGCGCTGCCTTTCGAGTTGAACGGGGAGGCGGTGTCGGCGGACCCGTCGGGCGTCCTCTGGTGGCCGGAGCGGCGGGTGCTGGTCGCCGCCGACCTCCATTTCGAGAAGGGGACCTCCTACGCCCGCAAGGGACTGTTCCTGCCGCCCTACGACACCCGCGCGACCCTCGACCGGCTGGAGGAGGCGGTGGGGCGGTTGAACCCCGCGACGGTCGTCTCCCTCGGCGACGCCTTCCATGATCGCGGCGCGGAGGCGCGCTTCTGCGAGGAGGACGCAGAGCGCCTCGAGGCCCTCTGCCGCGCCGTCGACTGGGTGTGGATCGCCGGAAACCACGACCCGGCGCCGCCGAAACGCTTCCGCGGCATGGTCTGCGAGCATCTGCAGCTCGGCCGCCTGATCTTTCGCCACGACCCGCTCGAATATGAGGAGCCTGATCAGGCGTCGGGGGAAGTCGCCGGCCACCTGCACCCGGTCGCGAAGGTGCGCCGCCCGGGCCGGTCCGTCCGCCGCCGGTGCTTTGCGACCGACGGCCGCCGGCTCGTCATGCCCGCCTTCGGCGCCTACGCCGGCGGCCTCAACCTCCGCGACGAGGCTTTCGCGCCGCTCTTCTCCCGGGACGTCGCGGCCCTGATGATCGGAAACGGCAAAGTCCACCGCGCGCCGGCTCGCGAGATGCTGCCGGATTGAGGCGCTCGCCGCCGTCCTTCGCGACGCGGCTCCGCCGCTCCTCAGGACGAAGTTCCGTTGTTGTGCGAACCCAACACAATCTTCGTCCTGAGGAGCCGCCGAGAGGCGGCGTCGCGAAGGACGGCGGCGAGCGACGAGACGGCTTTATGCGGAAGGGCTCGCTGCGCCGGCGATCAGGGCGGCCGCGACCACAACAGTCAGCCGGGTGCGGAGCGCTCCGTACCAGCCGGGCGCGCCTCCCGTGCGGACGGCGTGAAGGTCCCAGCGCCAGAGGAGGATGAAAGCCGCGGCGCAGGCGAGAAGCCGGACGGCAAGGGGAAGCGCGCCGCCGAAGACGGGCGCCAGCACCGCGTCCGGAACCAGCATCGCCCAGCCGATGAGCGACGGGACGACCGAGAGGGCGAGCGCGCCTGCATCGGCGTCGTCCTCGCGCATGCCGAGCCCCCAGCGCACCCCCGCCATGAACGAGAGGATCACCGCGGCGTAAGCGAGGAGCCATTGCCCTGCGAGGCTCGCCCAGGGCGGGCCGGACCACAGCGCGGCGGCGCCCGCCAGAAACGGAAGAAGGCCTGAATAGCCGAGGGCGGCGGCGGAGGCGGGGATCGGCGGGCGCGGTCTCATCATGGCGGCCGAGATAGGGCGCTTCGCCTCAACGCCGAGGGCGTCCTTAAGAATCGGTAAAGCGCTCCGACAAATTTCAGGCGTTTTTCCAACCATTCCTCAAACGACGGCCGTGATTTGAAAGGGACCGCGACAAGAAGCGGATGGATGAAGGTGATACGACAACTCCGCCGGCTGAGCGCTGCAACCGAGTTTCGCACCATCGCCGCGCTCGTCATAGCATTGTTCTGCACTTTGACAGCGCCGAGCGCCGCTGCGAACGGCGTCGATCCCAAATTTCGATTTTTGGGAGCGGACCCGGGCGACCGTGCGGTGCAGCGGGAGATCAGACGGAGCCTGATCAACGCCTTCGGCGATGATTACGGTCTTCAGTTCAAGCGCGACGGCTCGTGGCGCGTCAGCGGGTATTATGAGGACGCGGAGCTGAAGCGCGCCCTGGAATTCGTCGAACGTCGTCTGGAGGCGCTCCTGTTCCAGACCTGCGAGAACGGCTTCTGCTCTCTGGATCTCGTGAGGATCGTCGCCGAGACGGACGACGACGCCGTCTTTTCGTCTGTAGTCAGAAACTTCACGGGAAGCGACCGCGAGCGCGCCGAACGGATCGTCAATTTCGTGCAGCGTATCCCTTACCGCATTCCGGACGACCAGTTTCTGCCGCCGCATGAGGTGCTGCGCAGGAATTACGGCGACTGCGACAGCAAGAGCGTCCTTACAGCCGTCCTCCTGCGGGCGGCGGGGATCGGCGACGCGGTCGTCTTTCTGACCTATCGGGATCACGTGAACATCGGCCTCGACATCAAGCGCCGACCTGGCGATTTGACCATCAGAGCTGAGGGGCGGACGTATGTTCTCGCGGAGCCCGCCGGTCCCGCTGAATGGCCCATCGGACGG
>JBCBJX010000091.1:0-12871 GCA_038522735.1 Pseudomonadota bacterium | reverse complement strand
TCGATCCCGAAGGGCCGAAGCAGCGCGCCGATTTCGCGGACCTTGCCCGTGTTATGGCTCGCAACGATGAGTCGTTCGCCCTTGAGGCTTAGCATGGGCGGCTCCCTCAATAAAAAAACGGCCGATCCCACGGATCGGCCGTTGAGACGCGCGTTTGAACGACCTGGAGAGAGAGGAGAACAGATCCGTCAACCAGCGCTCGTTACACGATTGTCATTTTAAAGCGTGCTGTCAACGAGCTTCGATCGGAGCGTGTTCCGCCGCGTCCTCCAAGTCCGTCGGTTCCTGTGCTCTTACTTCACGCAGGCGTCCTTGAAGGCGTTGAAGCTCGCCGCATCGGCGGCCGGCGGCGCGATCTCGGCGGCTCCTCGACGTCCGACGTCGACGCTGATCGCGTCGCCCCGTATCGCGGCGTTGAACATCTTCTTCGCCATGCCGCGAGTAGCGAAAACGAGCTTCGCGTTCGGCAGATACGCTAGTCGCTCCTCGTAGGCGTTCTCGCCCACCACGACATCTGCACTCAGCTCCTTCACCCGGCGGGTGTCGACACTGAGGGCGCTCAGCACATCGCCATCAAGGGCGATCGCCGCGACCATCTCCGACCCGCCCTGACACCGGAACGCCAGGTTTCCTCCATCGACCGCAAGAACGCTGCGGCCGTCCTCTTCAAAAAAACGCCATTCGGCTGCGGCCGCAGGTGCGGCGGCGACGCCGAGCGTTGCTGCAATAACGATGGCTTTCATAGGTTCTCTCCCTCTCTCCCGTCCCCCCGACCGGGACGTGATCCTGAGTTTGGAACGCGGCCCGCAAAGCGCGAGATCCGCCGCGGCGAACCGGTTGTTTTGCGCGACGGCTTGTTCGCTCGGCGCCGGACGCGATATCGAACGCCATGACCGTGTCGCTTGACCTTTCTTCGGCGAAAGCCTCGCCCGCCGCCGCGCCTGCGCCGCCGCTCATCGGTTTGACGCGCCGCGCCCTCGCTGACCGTCTCGGCGAGGACTTCCGGCTCGACGCCAAAAAGGCCCGGATGCGCGCGAGCCAAGTCTGGCGCTGGCTCTATCACTACGGCGTCACCGACTTCGCCGGGATGAGCGATATCGGCAAGGAGATGCGGGCCGATATGGCCGCGCGCTACGACCTCGCGCGTCCGCGGATCGTCGAGCGCCGGATCTCCGTCGACGGGACGCGAAAGTATCTCATCGGCTTCGGGCCGGGCGTCGAGGCCGAATGCGTGTTCATTCCCGATGTCGGCAGGGC
Organism: Pseudomonadota bacterium; assembly: GCA_038522735.1. Classification (GTDB taxonomy): domain Bacteria; phylum Pseudomonadota; class Alphaproteobacteria; order Caulobacterales; family Parvularculaceae; genus JBCBJX01. The sequence continues at coordinate 11,614 of JBCBJX010000091.1, read as the reverse complement.
GGGCGCCCTCTGCGTGTCGAGCCAGGTCGGCTGCACCCTCAACTGCACGTTCTGTCATACGGGCACCCAGCGCCTCGTCCGCAATCTGACGGGCGAGGAGATCGTCGGGCAGGTGCTTGTCGTAAAAGACGATCTTGAGGAGTGGCCGTCGGCTAAGGAAGACCGCCTTCTTTCCAATATCGTCTTTATGGGGATGGGCGAGCCGCTCTATAATCTCGACAACGTCGCGGCCGCGATGGAGATCCTCTCAGATGGCGACGGCGTTTCGATTTCGCGCCGCCGCACAACGGTCTCGACGGCCGGCGTCGTTCCACAAATCGCTGAACTGGGCGCCCGGACGAGCGCTATGCTGGCGATTTCGCTGCATGCGACCAATGACGATCTTCGCAACGAGCTGGTGCCGATCAACAAGAAGTACCCGATTGCGGAGTTGATGAACGCCTGCCGCGCCTATCCACAGCTTTCGAACGCCAAACGCATCACCTTCGAATACGTCATGCTGAAAGGCGTCAACGACACCGACGCCGAGGCCCGGGCGCTCCTGAAGCTCCTCAAAGGCGTGCCCGCGAAAATCAATCTCATTCCGTTCAATCCGTGGCCGGAGGCGCCGTACGAGTGCTCGTCCTGGGAGCGGATCGAGAGCTTTGCGGATATCTTGAACCGGGCGGGTTACGCCTCCCCGATCCGCACGCCGCGTGGCCGGGACATCCTCGCCGCCTGCGGACAATTGAAGTCGGAGAGCGTCAAGGAGCGCGCGAGCGCGCGCCGCTCGGCGGCCTCAGCCCCCGTCGCGTAGCCGCGCGAGATCCTCGCCTGCGTCCTCCAGCCGGTTGCGGAGGACCGTCTCGCGCTTACGCGCCGCGAGCAGCACGGACTTCGTGCGGTCGATATCGGAGAGAATGCGCCCACGCGCGCGACGGCTAAGTTCAAGATTGTCGAGGAGTTCGTTTTCCAGGCGGCGGATTTCCGCCTCCAGCTCCGCCTGCCGGCGCTCCAGCGCGAAGACGTCTTTTTCGAGGATCCGGTAGCGCTCCTGGGCGCGGTAGAGCGAGCCGCCCGCGAGGGGCGTCGGCGCGCATTCGGCGCGGAGATCGTCGAGTTCCGAGGGTGAAAGATCGCGCCGGCTGAGCGCCTCGTCGAGCGCTGCGCACGGATCCTCCGGCGCGCTCGCGCACGCGCAGAGAAGACCAGCCGCAAAAAACCCCCGAACGCGCACGAAAGAGCCCCTCTTTTCGCCTTCGATATGAGGAGCTTACGGGGATATGGCGCGCCGGCAAGCCGCCCGCCGCAGGCGCGCTGCGCAATGGCGTCTATCTCTTTCAGCCGCGCCGCAGTATCGAGAGCGGCCGCGAGCGCCTAAGGAAGGATCAACGCCCATGGACCTCTCGAAAATCAGCACGGGCAAGAACCCGCCCGAAGACGTGAACGTCGTGATCGAGGTGCCCCTCGGCGGCGAACCGATCAAATACGAAATCGACAAGGCGTCGGGCGCGATGGTCGTCGATCGGTTTCTCTATACGGCGATGCACTACCCCTGCAATTACGGCTTCATCCCCCACACCCTTGCGGCGGACGGGGACGCCGTGGACGTCATGTGCGTCGGAAACAGGGCGCTGGTGCCCGGGGCGGTTCTTGCGGTTCGTCCGGTCGGCGTTCTCCTGATGGAGGACGAGGCGGGCATGGACGAGAAAATTCTCGCCGTCCCGTCGCCGCGTCTGACCAAGTTCTACGACAACGTTCGAGAGCATACGGATCTACCAGGAATTTTTCTGGAGCGGATCGAGCACTTCTTCGGACACTACAAGGATTTGGAAAAAGAGAAGTGGGTGAAGGTGGTCGGCTGGGCCGACCGCAAGAAAGCCTGCGAGCTGATCCTCGAGGGCGTGAAGGCGGAGCAGAGCGGCTGACGACGCCGCCCGCCTCACGACGCGCGCGCTTCACCGCCCTTTAGCGAAATATGTCGTTGATCTGAAACAAAACGCTCCTAGATTGTGCAGTGCAACAGCGCGATCGTCGCGCTCCATTGTTTCGGATCAGTTCCAATGTCCGCCCTGAAAATAAGAGAGAACAAGCGCCCTGCGGCCTCGCCGCCCGCGGTGATCGATGCTGTTTCCGCCTATCGTTCGATCGCCGAAATTGCTGCGCCTGCGAACGACGGCGAGATCGCGCGGATCGCGCTGCCCTTCGGCGACACCCCGCCGCTGGAGCGCGCCGACCTCCTGCGCGAGCGCCGTCCGGATGCGGCCCGCCTCGCTCGGACGCGGCGGTTGTCCGCATGGGGCGTGCGGCTCGATATGGCGCGCTATTTCGCAATCTGGCGGAGGCGCGAGCTTTGGAACTACGCCTACCAGTTCGGCGAGGTGGGCGCGCGCTTCGTCCGGAAAGCCTTGCCGAAACCGTCGCTGCAGAAAATCGAGACCCTGAAGCGCGCTGAAACGTCGTTTATTATTCTCCGCGGATTGCCGACAGCGAGCTTCCGTTTTCCGTTTCCGTGGAACCAGCGCCAGCTCTATGAAACGTTTGAGGGCAGACGGTTCCGTCAGTTCGACATGGTCGTCGCCGGGCTCCTCTTCATACTCGGCGCCGAAGTGAAGCGGCGCTATCAGAACGCGGCGGCGCCCGTGGTGCGCACCCTGGTCTCCGCGCCGTCGGAGCCGCAGATTTCCGATCGCGACGGGCCGGACATGCACCTGCGCTTCCACCAGTCGACGGTTGAGAAGGGCCTCCCCGACCCGTTCAAGCCCGCCGCCGGCGAGGAGACCTGCATCTACAAGGCCTTCGCGGCGGTGCGGAACCGCCGTCGCATTCCGATCTACGTGCTGCCGGTGAACGACGTGATCGAGGCAATTACGGACGATCGCGAGTGGACGCTCGATCAGCTGCAGCGTCCGATCTTCCAGAAGATCGGCCCGCGCTATGATTCAAACGACGCGGCGATCATCACCGAGGGCCAGTCCGTCATCCGTCGCGGTCTTCGCGACGGCGACTGGCTGATGAGTTTCGACCCGGATCGGGTTTCGACAGATGATGAAAACGGTCGCCGCGCGCTCCGGCGCCTGCGCGCCGCCATCAACCGGGTGCGGAACGACGCCGTGGCTGTGGTCCTCAATCGCCGCGACGTTCTCCTTGTCGACAATCTCCGCGCTCTCGTCGCCCGCCGCGAATACTATCCGCTTACGGCGCGAGAGGCGCTGCGCGCTCTCTTTTTCCAGAAACCCCGCTGGCTGCGGCTCTATTACGGTTTCCCGCTGCCGCGCCGTTGACGCTCATTCGGCGATCGCCTCGGCGACGGCCGACGCCATGCGCTCGGCGATGACATCGACGCCCGCGGCCGTCGGGTGGAGACCGTCTTCCATCAGGAGACCCGGCTCCCCCCGCACGCCGTCGAGCAGCGCCGGATAGAGCGGCAGGTCGTAGGCCTCGGCGAGGCGCGGATAGATCGCGCCGAAATCCTCGTCTCGTCCCGGAACCCCGCCGCCGGCGGCGACGCCGGCGAGCATCACCGAGACGCCGTCAGCCCGCGCGCGTTCGATGATCGCAGCGAGGTTGTCGTAGGCGGCGTCCGCGGACTTTCCGCCGAGATAGTCGTTCGCGCCGAGAGCGAGGATGAGCCAGTCCGGCTCCGCCGCCGCGACGCTGAAATCGTACCGGTCGCGCCCGCCGCCGGTGGTGTCGCCGGAGACGCCGGCGTTGACGATAGCGACCGCGAGACCGCGCGCCCCGAGGGCCGCTTCCAGCCGCGCCGGCAGAGCCTCGTCCGCCGGGAGACCGAAACCGGCCGTCAGGCTGTCGCCGAGCATGACGATCCGGATCGGGTCCGCGTCCGGCGTTTCCAGGGCGCCGCGCGTTTCGGGCGAAGTCGCCGCGGGAGGCGGCGGCTCCGCCTCGCTTCCGCAGGCCGCCGCGAAAAGCGCGGCGAGAGCCGCCCAACAAACGCGTGAGATTTGGTCGCTCGGCATGGTCAAAGCCCTCCCTCCGGGACACCTAAGGGTCGCGCCACAGGATGAAGATCGCCATGCCCTCCGCCTTTGCAACCGCTGACGCGCCCGTCGCGGTTGAAACCGCCGCCGCGCCCGGCGATGTCCGCGTCGCCGTCGAAGGCGCGGTTCTGACGTTTCCGTCGGCCGGCGGTCCCGTGGAGGTTCTCAAAGGCGCGAGCTTCCGCGCGCTCGCTGGCGAGGCGACCGCGATCGTCGGACCCTCCGGCTCCGGAAAATCCTCGCTCCTCGCGCTCGCCGCCGGGCTGGAGCGCCCGACCGCGGGCTCCGTGACGCTCCTCGGGACGCCCATCGACGGCCTCGGCGAGGACGCTCTCGCCCGCCTCCGCCGCGGTCGGGTCGGCCTCGTCTTTCAGTCCTTCCATCTCCTCCCGACCATGACGGCCTTCGACAACGTTCGCGCGCCGCTTGAGATCGCCGGGATCGACCATATCGATGACCGTACACAGACGATTCTGGAGCGCGTCGGACTGTCGAACCGCATGGCTCACTATCCGACGCAAATGTCCGGGGGCGAACAGCAGCGGGTCGCCGTCGCCCGGGCTCTCGCCTCCGACCCGGAGATCGTCTTCGCCGACGAACCGACCGGCAGCCTGGACGCCGCGGCGGGCGCCGTCGTCGCGGATCTTCTCTTCGACATCACGAAAGAGCGGGGCGCTGCGCTCGTCCTCGTCACCCACGATCTCGATCTCGCCGCCCGGGCCGACCGGACCGTCCGCATGCGCGACGGGCGCGTCGAGGCGTGAACGCCGCCCTGCGCATCGCCGGTCGTGAGATCGCCGGTAATCTCGGTCGGTTCCGGATTTATCTCGCCTGCCTCGCTCTCGGCGCGTTCTCCATCGCCGCAGCGGGCTCCGTCGCCGCGAGCTTCGAGCGCGGCCTTGCGGCGCAGGCCCGCGTTCTTCTGGGCGGAGACGCCGCCTTCGCGCTCTCCCAACGTCGGGCGAGCGCCGACGAGCGCGCGTTCATGGAGAGCCGTGGACGGGTCTCAGAGACCGTCTCCGTGCGTCTCATGGGCGAAACGTCCGCAGCGCGCCGGCTGGTGGACGTGGCCGGCGTCGATGCTGCGTTCCCGCTCCTCGGCGCGCCGGTCCTGGAGGGCGCGCCGGATCTCGACGCCGCGCTGGCCGAGGGCGAGGGCGGCTGGGGCGCCGCGGTCAGCGCCTCGTTTCTGGAGGCGTTCGATGTCGAGATCGGCGACGTCGTCCATCTCGGCCCGGTGGCGGTCCGCGCCGCGGCGTTGCTCGTCAAAGAGCCGAACGAGCTGGGCGAGCCCGGGGTGTTCGCGCCGCGGGTTATCGTCCGCCTCGCCGCGCTAGAGGAGGCGGGGCTCCTGTCCACAGGCCGGCTGTTCCGCACCGAATATCTTCTGACCTCCGACGACCGGGCGGCGCTGGCGACGCTGGAGGCCGACGCCCGCGCCGCCTGGGGCGAGGCGGGGCCTCTTTATCGGCCGCCGGAAGAGGCGGTGGACGGTCTGCAGGAGCTTCTGGGGCTGCTCGGCGACTTCCTCGCGACCGTCGGCGTCGTCGCCCTCATCGCCGGCGGCGTCGGGATCGCTCAGGCGGCAGGCGGCTTTTTCGAGACGCGCATCGGCGCGATCGCAGCGATGAAGTCCCTCGGCGCCGACGCCCGGCAGATCGGCCTCATCTACGGCGCCCAGCTGACGGGCCTTGCGCTCCTGGGCGCCGCGGCGGGCGCAGCGCTCGGCGCGCTCGCGCCTTTCGTCCTCGTCTGGGTTGCAGGGGAGCGCATTCCCCTGCCGCAACTCGCCGCGTTCTATCCCGGGCCGGTTGCGCGCGCCCTCATCCTCACCATCCTGACGGCCGCGGTCTTTGCGGGTCCCGCCCTCGGCCGCGCCCGGGCGACGCCGCCGGCCGCTTTGTTCCGTATACGTGAGGCAACAGAGTCGTCCGGCGCGTGGCGACGGCCTGAGAGCCTCGCCGCGGCCGGGGCGGCGGCGCTTCTCGTTCTCGTCGCGACGCTCTCTAGCGTCCGTCCCCTGATGACCCTCGCGCTTCTCATCGGCGCCGCCGTCGTCTACGGCGCGCTTCGGGCGCTCGCCTGGGGCGTGCGCCGGCTCGCCGGTCTTGCGGCGCGGCGGGCGGAGGGCCTCAACCGGCTCGCCCTGTCGAACCTCGCCGGCCCCGGCTCCCTCGCGCCGACGGTGACGCCCGCCTTCGGCCTCGGCCTCGCCATGCTCGCCCTCATCGCGGCGGTACAGGCCAACCTCCTGACGCAGCTCGCCGAGCGCACGCCCGAAGACGCGCCTTCTCTTTTCATCAGCCAGATCCCGAGCGCTGAAACGGACGTCTTCGATGCGACAATGCGGGGCCAGAACGTCGCCATCGACGATCCGGACGTCTACCAGCGCGCGCCGGTGGTGCTCGGCCGTATCTCCGCCCTGAAGGGTGAGCCGCTGCGTCGCGAGACCCTGCCCGACGACGCCGAATGGATCGCGGACGGAGAGCTCGCCTTCTCCTATCTCGCCGAGCAGCCGCCGGAATTAGCGATCACGGAGGGGAAATGGTGGCCTGCGGACTATTCAGGTCCGCTTCTCGTCTCCGTTGAGGACGATACGGCGAGACAGCTTGAGCTTTCCGTCGGCGACGAGATCGGGATCAGCGTCCTCGGTCGCGAGCTGACCGCGCGCGTCGCGTCTTTCCGCGACGTCGACTGGCGGGGCTTCGGCGCCAACGTCACGTTCCTGTTCTCGCCGGGAACGCTGGAGGCGGCGAACCCGCGGCATTTCGCCATCGCCCGCGTTCCGCCCGAGGCGGAGACCGCCATCATCGCCGCCCTAGGCGCCGCCGTGCCGGAGGCGGTCGTCTTCCAGACGCGCGGCGCGATCGCGACCTTCCGGCGCATTGTCGCCAACATTTCGCTCGCCGTCACCGCCGCCGCGGGCGTGGTGATGGCGGCGGGGCTCCTTGTCCTCTTCGGCGCTTTCTCCCTCATCGCCCGCAAGCGCCGGGTCGAAGCCGCCCTTCTCAAGACCTACGGCGCGACCCGCGGCGGCGTCCTCGGGCTTTACGCCGCGGAATTCGCCCTCGTCGGCGCGGCGTCAGGGCTCATCGGCGCCGGCCTCGGCGCTCTCGGCGGCTATCTCGTGGTGACCTTCGGGCTGGAGCTCGACTGGCGGTTTCCGTGGGCGGAGCTCGCCGCCATGCTCGCCGCCGCATCCGTCGCGAGCGCCGCCGGCGGCGCGGCGGCCGGCTGGTCGGCCCTGTCGCGCTCGACCGCGAGCGCGCTTCGCACCGCCTGAGCGGCCGACCGCAGGCGTTTGTTGATTTCGTTCAACAACATGGGCAAACGTGCGCCGTCTTCCCGAAAGGCGGGCCGTCGGGGTTCTCGCCTGCAATCAACCACAACATCGTCGCGCCGGCGCGCTGAGGCGTCCGCCGCGATCAGGGGGTTTTGATGACCGAGTTGCTGATCATTATCGCCGCGGGGCTTGTCGCCGTCGGCTACGGGGTCGTGACGACCCAGAGCGTCATGGCGCTCCCGGTCGGGAACGACCGGATGAAGGAGATCGCCGCCGCCATTCAGGAAGGCGCGCAGGCCTATCTCAATAAGCAGTACACGACCATCGCCATCGTCGGCGCGGCGGTATTCATGCTGCTCCTCGTCGCTTTCCAGAGCTTCATCGCGCCGGTCGGCTTCCTGATCGGCGCTGTGCTCTCCGGCGCCGCCGGCTATATCGGCATGCTCGTCTCGGTGCGGGCGAACGTGCGCACGACGGAAGCCGCGCGGAACGGCCTGCAGCAGGGGCTCGACGTCGCGTTCAAATCGGGCGCCGTGACGGGGATGCTGGTCGCGGGTCTCGCCCTCATCGGCCTCGCCGGATACTACCTCTTCCTCCTCAGCCACACCGGCGACGCCTATGAAAGCCGCGAAGTGGTGGAGGGCCTCGTCTCCCTCTCCCTCGGCGCATCGCTCATCTCGGTCTTCGCCCGTCTCGGCGGCGGCATCTTCACCAAGGGCGCGGACGTCGGCGGCGACCTCGTCGGCAAGGTCGAAGCCGGCATTCCCGAGGACGACCCCCGCAACGCCGCGACGATCGCGGACAATGTGGGCGATAATGTCGGCGACTGCGCCGGCATGGCGGCCGACCTCTTTGAGACCTACGTCGTGACTCTCGCAGCGACGATGGTGCTCGCTGGCATCCTGTTCTCAGGGCAGGGCGAGACCGTGGGCGCGCTGATGCTCTACCCGCTCGCCATCGGCGGCGCGTGCATCGTCACCTCGATCATCGGCACCTATTTCGTAAAGCTCGGCCAGGGTTCGACCAACATTATGGGCGCCCTCTATAAGGGCCTCATCGCCTCCGGCCTCCTCTCCCTCGGCGCGATCGGCGGGGCGACGAGCCTCACCATCGGCTGGAACGTCGAGTACGCCTACGGCGCCGCCGACAACCTGACGACCTTCACCGGAACGGGCCTCTACGCCTGCGCCGCCATCGGCCTTGTCGTTACAGCGCTCATCGTCTGGATCACCGAATATTATACGGGCACGAACTACCGCCCGGTGAAGTCGGTGGCGAAATCCTCTGAAAGCGGCCACGGTACGAACGTCATCCAGGGCCTCGCGGTCTCCATGGAGGCGACGGCGCTGCCGGCTCTCGTGATCGTCGTCGCGATCGTCGCGACTTACTCGATCGCGGGTCTTTACGGCATCGGTATCGCCGTCACCGCGATGCTCGCCCTCGCGGGCATGGTCGTCGCCCTCGACGCCTTCGGCCCTGTGACGGACAACGCCGGCGGGATCGCGGAAATGGCGGAGCTTGATTCCTCCGTGCGCGACACGACAGACGCCCTTGATGCTGTGGGCAACACGACGAAGGCGGTCACCAAGGGCTACGCCATCGGCTCGGCGGGTCTCGGCGCCCTCGTCCTCTTCGCCGCCTATACAGAGGACCTTGCCTACTTCAAGGCGCATCCGGCGGATTATCCGTACTTCGCCGACGTCGTCGTCAACTTCTCGCTCTCGAACCCTTACGTCGTCGTCGGCCTCTTCGTCGGCGGGCTCCTGCCCTACCTCTTCAGCTCCATGGCGATGATGGCCGTCGGCCGCGCGGCGGGCGCCATCGTGGAGGAAGTGCGGCGGCAGTTCCGCGAGAAGCCCGGCATCATGCAGGGTACGGAGAAGCCGGACTACGCCAAGGCCGTGAACCTCCTCACCGGCGCCGCGATCAAGGAGATGATCATCCCGTCGCTCATCCCGGTGCTGACGCCGATCGTCCTCTTCTTCGGCGTCGGCCTCGTCGCCGGCAAGTCGGCCGCGCTTTCCGCCGTCGGCGCGATGCTTCTCGGCGTCATCGTCACCGGCCTCTTCCTCGCCCTCTCCATGACCGCCGGCGGCGGCGCGTGGGACAATGCGAAGAAATACATCGAGGACGGCCACCACGGCGGCAAAGGCTCCGAAGCCCACAAGGCCGCCGTGACCGGCGACACGGTCGGCGACCCCTATAAGGACACGGCCGGCCCTGCGGTGAACCCGATGATCAAGATCACCAACATCGTGGCGCTCCTCCTCCTCGCCGTGCTCGCGGGCATCGGCGGCTGATCGGGAGCGAAGATTTCAAGCGACGAAGCCCCGGCGGAAACGCCGGGGCTTTTTCTTGCGAGGACCAAGCCGTACACATATCTTGTGCGTATGTCTGATGCAGCTTCTCGAACCCGCCGCCGCGCCAACCTTTCGATGGACGCCGCTCTCCTCGAGGAGGCGAAGGCGCTGGAGGTGAACATCTCCCGCGCCGCGGAGGAGGGCCTCGCCGCGGCGGTGAAAAAAGCCCGCGGCGAGCAATGGAAGCGCGAGAACGCCGCCGCTTTGCGGGCCTGGAACGCCTGGGTGGAAGAGAACGGCCTGCCTCTCGAAAAGTACCGGATGTTCTAGTGGCGAAATATGACGTGTATCCGTCTCCGGACGGGCGGGGCTATCTTCTCAGTCTGCAGTCGGATCTTCTTCAGGTAGCGGAGACGACGGTTGTGGCTCCGTTGCTCCCGGCGGGGTCTGCGCCGTCCGCCGTCGCGAAGCGGCTGAACCCGCGCTTTCGCATTCTGGGCGCTGAGGCGATCCTCTTCCCGCAAGCGATGGCCGCCGTGCCGAACGGCGTTCTCGCAACGCCCGTTGCGAACCTCGCGTCCGAGGCGTTCACGGTGACCTCCGCCATCGACATGGTCTTCCAAGGCTTTTGATCACGCGCCGCTACTCCGGGCGTCCGAACCCGCCTATCTCATAAGCATGATGTCCCGCACCTCCTTCGACGCCGTTCTGTTCGACTGCGACGGCGTGCTCGTTGATTCCGAGGCCCTCGGGCTCGACGCCTCCGCCGAGTATCTGAAGGGCCATGGCCTCGACTGGCCGCCGGCCGAGCTCGTGCGTCGGTTCACGGGGCTGCGGGACGATGTGTTCGCGCAGAAGCTGATCGCGGCCTACCGGGAGGCGAACGGCGCCGATCCGGATACTGATTTCTTTCAGGGGCTCGTCAACGCCCGCCGCTCCCTCGCCCATCTGCTTGAAACCGTCGCCGGCGCGCGCGAAGCGATCGAGGCGACGCCCGTCGCGAGGGCCGTCGCGTCGTCCTCCCGCGCCGCGGTGCTTGAGAAAAAGCTGAAGCGCACGGAGCTTTGGGGCCTCTTCGATCCGCACGTCTATTCCGCCGAGCTGGTCGATCACGGCAAACCGGCGCCGGACGTCTTCCTCTACGCGGCGGAAAAGCTGGACGCGGACCCCGCCCGTTGCCTCGTCCTTGAAGACAGCGTCAACGGCGTGACCGCCGGCCTCGCCGCCGGCATGACCGTCTGGGGCTTTACGGGCGGCGGCCACTGCTTCGACGGCCACGGCGACCGGCTTCTGGAGGCGGGCGCCCACCGGGTCTCCCCGAGCTTTGCGGACTATCGCTCGGCGCTTGGCCTCGCCGCCTGAATCCCACTACCTTCAGCCCATGCTCAAGCTCGTCTCCCAGGCGCTCTGGCTCGCCGCGCTCGTCCTCATCGTCGCGTTCTTCACCGCGAACCGGCAGGTCGTGGTGCTGAGCTTCGATCCCTTCTCCGCCGAGAGCCCGTCCTTCACCGCGCCGCCCCTGCAGCTCTGGATGGTGATCCTCCTCTCCATGTTCGCGGGCTTCTTCTTCGGCGCGGCGGGCATGTGGGCGACGGGCCGGGGCGTGCGCACCCGCTCGCGCCAGCGCAAGCGGGCGGTGAAGGACCTCCAGAAGGAGGTCCGTCAGGCGACCCAGGCGGCCGCCGCCGTCGGGCGGGAGACCCTGCCGGCGGTGCGCTGAGGCGCCGCTTCGAATTCGGGCGCCCGCCCGATACTGTCCGGCGCTCATGGGCTTCACCATCAAGATCTGCGGCGTCCGCGACGCCGAAACCGCGCGCGTTGCGGTCGAGGCCGGCGCCGACCGGCTGGGTCTCGTATTTTTCGAGAAGAGCCCGCGTCATCTCGCGTTTGAGGGTGCCGGCGCCGTCGTCGCCGACATCCGGCGTTTCGCACCGGACGTGCGGGTCGTCGGACTGATGGTCGATCCGCCCGACGACGAGGCGCAAGCCGCCGTGGGGGCGGGCGTCGATGAGTTGCAGCTGCATGGGCGCGAGACGCCGGACCGCCTCGGC
>JBCBJX010000090.1:0-12915 GCA_038522735.1 Pseudomonadota bacterium | reverse complement strand
GCGTTGTTTTCGTTCGAGCCGAGAATGTCGGGCTGGTCGCCCTCGCCCGCGTCGCTCTCATTATCACCGCGCTGGTTCTGGCCCTGCTGGTCGTAGTCTTCGTCGCGGTTCGGCTGCTGCTGAGGCGGCTGCAGCGCCTGCAGCACCCGGAAATAATGCTCGGCGTGCTGCAGATAGTTTTCCGCTTTCACGCGGTCGCCGGCGGACTGGGCGTCCCGGGCGAGCGCCTGATACTTCTCGAAGATCTGGGCGGCGGTGCCGCGGATCTTCACATCGGGTCCGTTTGAATCCAGCGCCCGGTTTACGTTGCCGCCCTGGCGGCGGCGCTGGTTGCGGCCGCGTTTCACATTCTGCCCCTGTCGCATATTGGCTGGCGATGTCCTCTTAAGTCGCTCGCGGGCGCTCCGCCCGCATCCGGCGCTGTCCGGCCGTCGCACGGCGGATCGATCCCGTTCCCGGCCTGGTCCTGGCGGCCCCTCGATCGCTGCTCTTATGTTCCGCCGCCCGCTGCGAGCGCCTGAGGCCCGAGAGGACGGAAACGAAAGCGATGCGAGATTTCGATGCGGTCGCAGCACTCACCTGCACCCGCTTCGATAAGTATAGTAGCGACGCCGCCAGTTGGATCAATACCTTATTTGGCGTTCGGTCGGCCGACCTTCCCAGGCAGTCCGCTCAGCCGCAGGACCCGGTCGAGGCCGGCGAGATCCGTCAGGACGGCGACATCGGGCGCGCCGGTCATCTGCTCTGCGAGTTCTGACGCCGCGGCCCCCTGGTCAGCGCCAATTTCAAAGAGGGCGCACCCGCCCGGCGCGACGATGCGATCGAGATCGGCTAGGATCGCGCGGAGATCGTCGAGACCGTCCGGCCCGGCGAAGAGCGCCTCGGGCGGCTCGAACGCGGAGACGCTCGCCGGCAGCGCCGCCGCCGCCCGGACATAGGGAGGGTTCGCGACGATGAGATCGAACTCCGCCGTCACCGCATCGCCCCAGGACCCGACAACGATGGAGGCGCGATTGGACAGTCCGAGAGCGGAGAGGTTGGCGCGAGCCCGGCGGGCGGCGGGTTCCGACCGGTCGACGCCGAGGCCGCGCCAGCCAGGTCGTTGGCTCAGAAGCGCGCACAGGATCGCGCCGGACCCTGTCCCAAAATCGATCACCTGGGCGTTCGGTTCGGGGCGCGCCGCGAGGGCGAGCTCGACAAGCCGCTCGGTTTCCGGGCGCGGAATGAGCGTTTCGGGCCCGACGGAAACAGGAAGGCTCCAGAATTCGGCGCGACCGATGATGTAGGCGACCGGCTCACACCGCGTGCGACGGTCGATCAGCGCCTCGAAACGGCGGCGTTCATCATCATTCAGAAGGCGATCGCTGGCGGCGATGAGACCGGCGTCGTCGAGCCCGAGGGCGTGTTTCATCAGAACCCGGACGTCGAGATCAGGCGTGTCGCTCGTCTTCGCCAGCCTCCCGACGGCGGCCGCCCGCGCCTCGACCACGCGCGTCAAACGCTCTCTTCCGCGAGAGCGGCCAGCCGGTCGGCCTGGTCCTGGTTCGTCAGCGGCGTGATCAACTCGTCTAGCGCCTCGCCGGAAACGATCTGGGCGAGTTTGTAGAGCGTCAGATTGATCCTGTGATCCGTCACGCGGCTCTGGGGAAAATTATACGTCCGGATGCGTTCGGACCGGTCGCCCGACCCGACCATGCCTTTGCGCGTCTCCGCCCGCTCCGCTTCAGCGCGCGCGCGCTCCGCCTCGTAAAGACGGGCCCGGAGCACTTTCAGAGCTTTCGCCCGGTTCTTGTGCTGGGACTTCTCGTCCTGCTGGGAGACGACGATGCCTGTCGGCAGGTGGGTGATGCGCACGGCGCTGTCCGTCGTATTCACCGACTGACCGCCCGGCCCGGAGGCGCGGAAAACGTCGATCCTAAGGTCGGCCTCGCTCACCTCGACATCGACTTCCTCTGGCTCCGGAAGAACGGCCACCGTGGCGGCGGACGTGTGGATACGCCCCTGCGTCTCCGTCTCCGGAACGCGCTGCACCCGGTGAACGCCGCTTTCGTATTTCAGCTTGCCGAAGACGCCGTCGCCTGACACGTTCGCGGTGATTTCTTTATAGCCGCCGACGCCGGACTCCGAAGCGCTGATCATCTCCACGCGCCAGCCCTGATCGGACGCATAGCGCTGGTACATCCGGAAGAGATCGCCCGCGAAGAGCGCCGCCTCATCGCCGCCGGTTCCGGCGCGCACCTCCAGGATGACGCTGGAGTCATCGGCTTTGTCCTTCGGCAGAAGGAGGACTTGAAGTTCGTGCTCCAGGGCCGGAATGCGGTCGCCGATCTCCTCGCGCTCGGTGCGCGCAAGCTCCGCCATCTCCTTGTCGTCGCCGGCCGCGAGGACGTCGAGCTCAGGCAGCTGTTCGCGTGCGGACTGAAGTTCGCGGGAGATCGCGACGACCTCTTTCAGCTCGGCGTGTTCTTTCGCGAGGCGCACGATCTGATCGCCGTCGGTGGCGCACGACATCTGCGCCTCGACGTCCTCAAAGCGGGCGATCAGGCGATCGAGTTTTTCTTGCGGTATGGACACGGCGTTTCGTCAGTGTTGAGCGCTCGCCGGCAGGCGGGCGCGCCTTTTTCCAAGGCGCGCTACTCTGCAGCCGCCGCAGCGGCGGAACGCGCCGCTTCGATCTCGACCGCCTTTTGCTCCACCAGTTCGACGAGATGGTCCACCATCTTGTCGTTGGACATTTTGTGGTCCGGCAGGCCGGCCAGATAAACCATGCCCGATTCCGCGCCGCCGCCGGTGAAGCCGATATCGGTCTCGCGCGCTTCGCCCGGTCCGTTCACGACGCATCCGATGACCGAGAGCGACATCGGCGTCGTGATGTGGGCGAGCCGCTCCTCCAGCACCTCGACCGTCTTGATGACGTCGAAGCCCTGACGGGCGCAGGACGGGCAGGAAATGACGTTGACGCCGCGGTGGCGAAGATTGAGCGATTTTAGAATATCGAAGCCGACGCGCACTTCCTCGGCGGGGTCGGCGGAAAGCGAGACGCGGATCGTATCGCCGATCCCGGCCCAGAGGAGCGAGCCGAGGCCGATCGCGGACTTCACCGAGCCGATCCGCATGCCGCCGGCTTCAGTCACGCCGAGATGGAGCGGACAATCGATCGCTTCAGCGAGGGCGTGGTAGGCGGCGACGGTCAGGAACACGTCCGAGGCCTTCACCGAGATCTTGAACTCGTGAAAGTCGTTGTCCTGAAGAATTTTCGCATGGTCGAGGGCGCTCTCGACCATCGCCTCCGGGCAGGGCTCGCCGTACTTCTCCAAGAGATCCTTTTCGAGCGACCCGCCGTTCACGCCGATCCGCATGGCGGCGCCGTGATCCTTCGCGGCGTTGATGACTTCGCGGACGCGATCTTCCGAGCCGATATTGCCGGGGTTGATCCGGAGGCAGGCGGCGCCCGCCTGGGCGGCCTCGATGCCGCGCTTGTAGTGGAAGTGAATGTCCGCAACGACCGGGATCGGCGAGTACTTGCAGATCTCCGGCATGGCGGCGGTCGATTCAACATCCGGGCACGAGACGCGGACGATGTCGGCGCCCGCTTCCGCGATCTCCTCGATCTGCCGCAGGGTCGCCTCGGGGTCCGAGGTGAGCGTGTTGGTCATCGACTGGACGGCGATCGGCGCGTCCCCGCCGACGGGCACGTCGCCGACCATGATCTGACGGCTTTTGCGCCGTTCGATGTCTCGCCAAGGCCTGACGCTCATCACCTACTCCTTCGCACCTGCAGCAGTGCGTTTAAGGCGGGGATCGCCCGCCTCATCATCCTTTGTCAACATAGGGCGCGCGGGCCGTTGATCACAGGCCTGCGACGCTGGCCTGTGATCAGTTTCCGATCGCCGACGGCTCAAGCCGCTTGCCGCGCACGACCTGCCCCGGCGCGCCGGCGGCGCCGGCGTAGCCGCCGTCGACGACGAGATCGAACCCGCCGCCATTGAGCGCCGTCAACCGGTAATCGGAGCCCGCGGGGAGGTGATAGCGGTCGCCGGTCTGGACCTGTTCGGCGAAGACGACCCGGCCCGCGGCGTCCTCGATCCGCAGGAAGCCGGGGATAATGGCGCGCACCACGACCCGCGAGGTCGAGGGCGGCGCGCCGAGGTTACGCCCGTTCGGCAAGGGCGGCGGCGCGCCGAGACGGCGGTTCGCCGGCGTCGCGGCGACCGGTTCCCGCTCTTCGGCTCGCGCCCGCTCCTCGATAAGATCGGACAGCGGGTCGTCGTCCTCAGGGCGCGCGGCGGGCTCCGGCTCATTGCGCCGACCAGCGTCCAGGTCCGCCGTCGGGCGCTCTTCGACGCGCTGAGCAGGCCGCTCAGGCGTCGGCTCGTCCCGAACGTCCGGAAGCGCCGCCCGTTCGATAACCGGCTCGGAGGACGGCGTCGCAGCGCTCGCGGGCGGCGGGTCTCCGGCGGCTTCAGGCGCGTCAGCCGCCGCCTCGACGGCCGGCTCGGCGCGGAGCTGATCGGGTTCTTGAACAAGATCGCCGGCTGCATCGTCCGAACGGCGGGTCCGGGCGACGCTTTCGGACGCCCCGCCGCGGACGACGCTCACTTCCGTCGAGCGCGCCTCGATGATTTCCGGCCGCAGCCCGTCATCGGCCGGCGCCTCGGGCTCTGGCGGACGCGCAGCGGGTTCGGGGAACCCTGCAAGATCGACGGTCCCGGGCTCGCCGTTCGGCTTGGTGATCTGCCAGCCGCACCAGAGGACGAAAACCAGAACGACGACGATGGGCCACATGGAGCGGGCGTCGCGGTTCTCGGCGAGCGGCTCCGCCTCGATCGGCTTCGCCGCCGCCGCCTCCATGGCGTCCCAGCCGGCCTCGCCGCGCACGCGCTTCACTGCAGCTTCAGGCTCGAAGCCGAGGTGCTTCGCATACGCCTTGATGAAGCCGATCGCGAACGCGCGGCCCGGCAGGGCTGCGTAGTCGCCCGCCTCAATAGATTCCAGATGCGTTTCGCGGATTTTAAGCTCACGCGCCGCGTCGGCGATGGAGACGCCTTTGTCCTCGCGCGCATCCTTCAGCGCGACGCCGACGCTCGGCGCGTCCTCCGGCACGGGGCGCGGCTGACGCTTTTTGATTTCGGCGTCCATGCTGACGATATCGGCGGTTTGCGTCACCTGCTTCTCCGCGACCCGCTCGCCCCCGCCGCGTTCTTCATCATAGGGCATCGTTCGCGATCCGTTAATGCGCAGCTATGACTGGGCCGCGATTCGTCAGCGCCGCCGAACGCCTTCGGCTGCGAGGGCGTCGAGTTCGCCCCTCGGATCGGTCGACAGCGCGGCTTTTTCGCACGCAGCGGCCGCGACGGCGCGAAGCGCCTCCTTCACCGGGCCGATCGCGGTCGCCGGCAGTGAGAAGGAGCGGAACCCGACGCCGATGAGCCCGAGGGCGACGGCCGGGTCGTTCGCGGCTTCGCCGCAGAAAGAAATGGGCGTCGCCGCACGCGCCGCTTCGCCGACCAGCCGCTTCAGGAAACCAAGGAAGGACGGCCGCAGGATGTCGAAGCGCCCAGCGAGCTGCGTTGTTTCCCGGTCGCAGGCGAAAAAGAACTGGGCGAGGTCGTTGCCGCCGACAGAGAGGAAATCTGCGCAGCCCGCGATCTCTGCGACGGACCACGCGGCGGCCGGCGTCTCGATCATCGCCCCCATTGCGACGGACTTCGGCATCGGGTGACCGAATTTCTCCGCTCGCGTCCATTCTTTCTCGAGCATAGCGCGCGCCGCATCCATCTCCTCCGGCAGAGTGATGAGCGGAACCAGGATTTTGAGGTCCCGCCCCGCCGCAGCGGCGATGAGCGCCCGCATCTGGCCGCGCATGAGGCCGGGCCGGTCCAAAGCCATGCGCACGCCGCGCCATCCCATGGCCGGGTTCGGCTCGCGACCGGTCGCCATGTAAGGAAGCATCTTGTCGCCGCCGATATCGGCGGTCCTGAAGACGACTGGGCGGTCGCTGACCGCATCGAACACGGATTTATAGAGCCGTGTCTGCGCGGAGACCTTCGGCAGGGCTTCGGAGACAAGAAACTGCAGCTCGGTGCGGAAGAGGCCGACGCCGCGGGCGCCTGTTTCCTCCAGGTGCGGAAGATCGACGAGAAGGCCGGCGTTCATGTCGAGAACGATCTCGACCCCGTCAGTCGTGCGCGCCGCCTCTCCCGCGAGCGCGGCGAAGGCGGCCTCCCGCGCCGACTGGAGCGCGACGGCGCTTTCATAGCTCGCCGAAAGCTCGCCGGACGGTCGGACGTGAATTTCCCCGGCGTCGCCGTCGATAACGACCGGGTCTCCCTCCTCGACCCCGTCGATCGCCTCGCCGAGGCCCGCGACCAGAGGGATTTCGAGGGCGCGAGCGACGATCGCGACGTGGGAGGCTGCGGCGCCTTCGGCGAGGGCGACGCCGCTCAGCCGGTCGCGCTCGTATTCGAGGAGATCAGCAGGACCCATCGTCCGGGCAAAGAGGATCGCGTTCTCGGGCGTCTCTCCCCGCGCGGCGACCGCGTCGCCGGCGAGGTGCCGCAGCATCCGCCGGGAGAGATCCTCCAGATCGTGCAGCCGGTCGCGCATGTAAGGATCGCGGGCGCCTTCGAGACGCCGACGATTGTCCGCAAGCACCCTTTCGACCGCCGCCTCGGCGGTGAGCCCGGAATAGACCGCCTCGCGCAGCCGCTCCTTCCAGCCCTTGTCGTAAGCGAAGAGGCGGAAGACCTCGAGCACGTCGAGGGGCGCGCCGGCGAGCCCGGAGTGCCGGGCGACGAGATCGTCGATCGACTTTCGGAGCGCGTCGAGGGCCGCCTCCAGGCGCTCGGCTTCCTCGCCGACATTGGCGGCGAAGATTTTATGTTTCGGCAGGTGCGGCTCGTGCAGGGCCGCGACGCCGAAGGCGACGCCGGCGACGACGCCCTGCCCCTGCAGCTGCAGCGGCTTGTGGAGGACCTCGTCGACCTCGATCGTCGTTTCGGGCTCCAGCAGTTCTCCCGATGAGGCGACTTCGGCGAGAACGGTCGCGACCGTCTGCAGAGCTTCGGTTTCTTCCTCCGTATAGACCCGCACGGCCCGGTTCTGGACCGTCAGAACCCCGAGCACCTGCCCGTTGCGCACGACCGGAACGCCGAGGAAGGCGCGCAGCGGGTCCTCCCCTGTCTCCGGCCGATAAACGAAGGCCGGATGCAACGGCGCTTCGGCGAGGTTCATCGGCTGACCGCGGGCGGCGACGACGCCCACAACGCCCTCGCCCCAGCTGAGGCGCGTCTCGTGGACCGCCTCGGGGTTGAGGCCTTCCGTCGCGAAGAGTTCCAGGACGTCGCCGCGCCGGCGCAGATAAATCGAGCAGACGTCCGCGACCATGTTGGCGGCGATGGCCGTCACCAGATGGTCGAGACGCACCTGCGGATCGGCGGTCGCCGCCATGATCTCGCGCAGGCGCTTTAGAAGAAAGCGCGGTCCGGCGGGCTCGGCGCCCGCGCTCGGCGGCTTGTCGCGAAAGCTCATGCGGCCGCGGGCGATCCGAGACCGTAAGCGTCGTGGAGCGCGCGCACGGCGAGTTCGGCGTAGTCGCTATCAATCAGTACGCTGATCTTTATCTCGGACGTCGAGATGTTGTGGATGTTGATGCCGCGCTCGGCGAGGGCGGTGAACATGGTCGAGGCGACGCCCGCATGGCTTTTCATCCCGACGCCGACCACCGACACCTTTGCGACGTTGCGCTCGGCTTTCACCCCGTAAAATCCAAGCTCGTCCTTATTGAGCGAGAGGAGATCGTTCGCCCGGTCGAGATCGTCCTCCGGCAAGGTGAACGACATGTTCGCGGCCGCCTCGTCCCGCGACGGGCTCTGAACGATCATGTCGATATTGAAGCCGGCTTCCGCGAGCAGCTGGAACATCCGCGCCGCGCGCCCAGGTTCGTCGGGCACGCCGAGGAGGCTGATGCGCGCCTCGTTCCGCGAGACGGCCACGCCGGATACGATTTGTTTCTCCACGATTTCGTCCTCGTCGCAGATCACCGTCCCGGGATTATACCCGTCCGGCGCGATGAAGCTCGAGAGCACGCGAAGACGCACGCTGTGCGCCATGGCGAGCTCGACCGACCGCGTCTGCAGCACCTTCGCGCCCATTGAGGCGAGCTCCAGCATCTCTTCATAGGAGATTTTCGCGAGCCGGCGGGCGCTTTTTTCGATCCGCGGATCGGTTGTATAGACGCCGTCGACGTCGGTGTAGATGTCGCAGCGCTCGGCTTTGAGGGCCGCGGCGGCGGCGACGGCGCTTGTATCGGAGCCGCCCCGGCCGAGGGTGGCGATGCGCCCGTCGTCCGCGATCCCCTGAAAACCGGCGATCACGGCAATCTCGCCGCCGTCGATCGCGCTCCCCAGACGCTCGCCGTCCATGTCCAGAATACGGGCCCGCCCGTGGGCGCGATCGGTCGCGAGCGGGATCTGCCAGCCCTGCCAGGACCGGGCGCGGAACCCCCGTCGCTGCAGCGCAAGAGCGAGCAGCCCGCTCGACACCTGCTCGCCGGAGGAGACGACCGCATCGTACTCGAGGCCTTCCGCGTCGAGGGTCGCCGCGGGGCGGCCGACTTCTTCGCAGAGAGCGACAAGGCGATTGGTTTCACCCGCCATGGCGGACACGACGACCGCGACCCCGGCGCCGGTCGCAACCTCCGCTTCCACAGCGTCGGCGACCCGCGAGATCCGCTCCAGGTCCGCGACGGACGTTCCGCCGAATTTCATCACCACGCGCGGCGTGCTCATGGCGGAGCCGTCTCCTTCGCCGTTCACCGGCGTCGCCGCCGCCGCGCCCTGAAGCCGCGTTGCCGGTCGCCGATCAAGCGCCTACCGATAGGAGGAAGGCGCGCGCCGTGTCCAGCGCGCCGTAGTCTGGAAAATTCGAAAGCGCTGAGCTGATGGCCGCTGAAACCGCCGCCCGCGGCAATGTCGATCCCGCGGAGCTGAAAAAATTCGCCGACGTCGCGGACGCCTGGTGGGATCCGTTCGGGAAGTTCGGTCCCCTTCACAAGCTGAACCCGACGCGCCTCGGCGCGATCCGCGACGAAGCGTGCGCGCACTTCCAGCGCGACCGCTATCAGAAGCGCCCGCTGGAGGGCCTGACGCTCCTCGATGTCGGATGCGGCGGCGGCCTCGTCTCCGAACCGATGGCCCGCCTCGGCGCGACGGTGACGGGCCTCGACGCCGAACCGAAAAACCTCGCTGCGGCTCGCGCCCACGCCGCGGAGGGCGGACTTTCGATCGATTATCGGGAGGGGCTTCTGGAAGACCTCGTCGCCGCGGGAGAGCCCCAGCGCGACATCGTCCTCGCCCTCGAAATCGTCGAGCACGTCCCGGACGTCGAAGCGTTCATGGCGGCCTGCGCGGCGATGGCGAAACCGGGCGGTCTCGTCGTCTTTTCAACGATCAACCGCACGCTGAAGGCTCTCGCCCTCGCCAAGATAGGGGCCGAGTACATTCTGCGCTGGGTGCCGATGGGCGCCCACGATCCGCGCAAGTTCGTAAAGCCGGACGAACTCGCCGCCGCCGCGCGCCGGGCGGGCCTCGCGCCCGAGCGCCCCGTCGGCATGACGTACGCCCCGCTTCTAGACGCCTGGCGGCTGTCGGACGATGTGTCGGTGAACTACCTGCTGGCGACGCCGAAGCCGGCGCCGTCCCTCAGCTGAGCTTCTTCTTCGGAACAGGCGCTTCGTCGAGCGGTTGCGGGACCGGGGCGACGGTCACGCCCTCGTCCGCAAGCTCCTTCGCCTCGACGGCGGTCGCCTCGCCGTAGATCGGGCGGTCGGCCGTTTCGCCGTAGTGGATGCGCCGCGCCTCCTCCGGGAAACGCTGGCCGACATTGTCAAAGTTTTTGCGGACGTAATCGCGCGCCTTGCGGGCGGCGTCGTTGAAATCGCGCTTGAAGGCGTCGAGACGCTCGGCTTTGGAAGCGCTCTTCGAAAGCGCGCCGGAGCGGGCGACGGCGGGCGCCATCACCTGCTTCTCCACCTCCGACGAACCGCAGACGGGGCATGAGAGGAGACCCCCCTCGGCCTGAGCGTCATAGTCGCCGGAATTGCGGAACCAGCCTTCGAACCCGTGGCCGTGCTCGCAGCGGAGGGCGTATTTGATCATGAAAGAAAGATGACGCGTTCCGCCCCCCGTTCAACCGGCGCAACGCCGCGGAGCGCTAACGGCGCGTCTCCACAGCGAAATCGCGGTCGTTTGCAAGACTTGGAATACGGCGACGGGCCTCGGCGACCTTCTCAAGGTCGAGATCGGCGTAGAGGACGCCCGGCCTGTCATGATCGAGGGTCGCGGCGACGGCGCCCCAGGGATCGACCACCGTCGAACGGCCCCAGGTGCGTCGGCCGTCTTCATGTTCGCCGCCCTGGGCCGCGGCGACGACATAGGCGCCCGTTTCAATCGCCCGGGCGCGCAAGAGCGTCTCCCAGTGCGCCTCGCCCGTCGGGGCGGTGAAGGCGGCGGGGACGGTGAGGATCTCGGCCCCCGCCTTGGCGAGCGCCCGATACAAATGCGGAAAGCGGATGTCGTAACAGACGCTGAGGCCAATTTTCGCATCCGGCGTCTCAACCAGAACCGCGCGGCCGCCCGGCTTGTAGAGCCGGCTTTCGCGCCAGCTCTCGCCGGTCGGCAGATCGACGTCGAACATGTGCAGCTTGTCGTAGCTCGCCAGAACGCGGCCTTGCGGCCCGAAGACGTAGGCGCGGTTGGCGGCGGCGCCCTGATAAAGCTTCAGGGCCATAGAGCCGATGAAGAGATGGACGCCGAGCTCGCCCGCAAGCGCTGCGAACCGGGCGATCTCAGAGAGCCCTTCCTCGCGCGGGAGATCGGCCAGCAGGCGCTTTGGGTCCCGGTCGAGGACGTTCGTCATCTCCGGCGTGAAGATGAAGGTCGCCCCGCCTTTCGCGGCTTTCCGGACGGCCTTTTCCGCCGCCCCCACATTGGCGGCGCGATCGACGCCGGAGCGCATCTGGATGAGGGCGACGCGCATCGCCTCCTCAGAGGGCGGCGAGCATCGGGTCGAGCTTCCCGGCGCGTTCGAGCGCCATCAGTTCATCCGACCCGCCGACATGGGCGTCGCCGATGAAGATCTGCGGATAGGTGCGCGCGCCGTTCGAGCGCTGCAGCATCTCCTCGCGCTTTTGCGCGTCGTAAGCAGCGGAGATCTCCTCGAACTCGACGCCTTTCTCGCGCAAAAGGCCCACCGCGCGGACGCAGTAAGGGCACATGGGTTTGGTGTAGAGCGTGACGCCGGCCATGGGGCGATCCTCCTCTGTTCAGCCGCCGCTATATGGCTGCGTCGCCGCCCTTCACAACCCGGGCCGCCGTCACGATCGCGACGGATCGGGCGCCGGCGCGCTTCAGGGCCTTCGCCATGGCGTTCGCCGTCGCGCCCGTCGTCAGGACGTCGTCGATGACGGCGACCCGCGCGCCTTTGACCATGAGAGGGCTCGCCACGCGAAAGGCGCCGGTCACGTTCCGCAGGCGCTGGGCGCGGCTGAGAGATTGCTGGGGCGGCGTCGCCTTCACCCGTTTCAGGAGCGTCGGCTCATAGGGTTTTTCAATGATTTCAGCGACGCGGCGGCCGATCTCGTGGGCCTGGTTGAACTTCCGCCTCCACTGGCGAACCGGGTGCAGCGGCGCCGGGGCGACAAGATCGACATCGGCCCAGAGATCACGCCCGGCGCGGGCGACGAACCGCGCCAGCGGCGCCGCCAGTTCCGTCCGGTCGCCGTGCTTCAAGGCCGTCACCAGCCTGGCGCTCGCCGGGTCGTAGGCGAAGGCGGCCCGGGCGACGTCGAAGCGGAAATCCCCCGCCGCGCAGGCGCCGCAGACGATCCCGGCGGCCGGCGTCTTCAGGAACGGGGCGCCGCAGGTTTCGCACCAGGGCGGCTCGAGGAACCGGACCTCGCGCCAGGCTTCGGGCGCGATCGCCCCCGCCTGATCGACGGGGCGTCCGGTGATCGGGCATTGCGGCGGGAACATCGCGTCAAGTGCGACGAGGCCGGCGCGCTCGGCCGCGCCCCTCAGCGCGAGCCCGCGCCGCAGCCACCTGACCGCCTCGGCCCGACCGTTCGCCATCGCCCGCACTCCTTGCAAACCACTCGACCACGCCGGTCCGCGCGACGCCAGCGCGCTTGATCGCCCCCGCTCGGTCGGGCGAGGACTGAGCCCTATGGAGCCGAAAACGCCGCCTCGCATCTTCGACGCCCGCGCCCGCCGGCTGCGCAGGGACCGGGCCGCCGCCCGCTTCGAGGACGCGGCGTTCCTCCACGAGCGCGCGGTTGAGGACGTCCTCGATCGGCTGTCATCCGTCAACAAATCGTTCGGGTCAGTCACCGTTACGGGCGACGCGGGGCTGCTCTCAGACGACGCGCTCCTTCAAAAAGGCGCGGAACGGATCGTCCGCGGCGACATCTCGGAGCGCTTCGCCGCTCGCCGCGCCGTCGGCCGGCGCGCGATCTTCTCCGAAGACGCCCTCCCCTTCGCGCCGGAGGCGTTCGATCTCTCCATCTCGATCCTGACGCTCCACGGCGTCGACGACCTGCCGGGCGCTCTCGCCCAGATCCGCCGCAGCCTCAGGCCCGACGGGCTCTTCATCGGCGTCCTCTTCGGCGGCGAGACGCTCGGCGGGATCAGGCGCGCCCTCATCGAAGCCGAAGCCGCGGCGAGCGGCGGCGCGAGCCCGCGGGTCTTTCCGTTTGCGGACGTCCGCGCCCTCGGCGGCCTCCTCCAGCGCGCAGGCTTCGCCCTCCCGGTCGCCGACGTCGATCGTGTGGAGATCGAATACTCCAGCGCGGTCCGCCTCGTCGCAGATCTGCGCGCCATAGGCGAAACGAACGCCCTCGCCGCCCGCGACCGCCGACCG
>JBCBJX010000089.1:0-13003 GCA_038522735.1 Pseudomonadota bacterium | reverse complement strand
GCGACGATCTGGCGGTCGAGGGGCTTCAGAATCTCCGCCGCGACGCCGGCCGCGCGGGCGATCTTGAACTGCTCGGGGTTGTTCTCCAACGCGCAGAGGACGACCGTCGTGCGGAACTCGCCTTCTTTGCGAAGCGCACGGATGAAATGCGGCCCGCCGAGATCCGGCAGGTCCCAGTCGAGGAGAACAAGATCCGGCGGGGCTTCACCCGCGCACTCCGCGACGGCCGCCTCGACATTCGTCTCCTCGGTCACCTTGATGTTCAGGTCTTCAAGGATCCGACGCGCGACGGCGCGCATGGCGTCGGAATCTTCAATCAGCAGGCAGCGGGTCATCGGGACCGTCCTCATTGGATGTCGGCGAGGGTCGCCGTTAACCCTGCCCTGCAACCCTCACGATCCGGTAAACGCAATCAGCCGGTTTCTCCGTTATCCGGCGCTGAACGTCAGGACGACCTCCTCGCCGTGCAGCTCCGCCGTCAGCGCGCCGCCTGCTTCGCGCGCCAGCATCGCGGCGATGAAGAGCGGCGTCTGCTTCGCTTCGAGGCCGTCGACATCGCCCGATAGCGCCTGGCTCACGGTGTCCGGCAGCCGGGCCCGGTCGCCCGAGGCGACGATCCGCACTGTCGATCCCCCGCCTTCGACCATGACCGTCCCGCCCCGCGGCACGCAGTCGGCGGCGGCGAGCAGCGCGCACAGGGTGATTTTGCAGAAGCCCTTCGAGGCCATGCCGTCGGCGAGGCGCCAGTCGAGATCGGGCTTGATGTGCTTGAACCACCCCTGCGCCGCGATACGGGCCTCGGAAAGCTCGAGCTGATCGCCGAACGCGCCGCCCGCGCCGAAGGCGATCCGCGCGAAGGTGAGCTGATCGACGGCCTTGGCCGCCGAAACGCGGATGAGGCGCATCGCTTCCTCCCGCATGCCGGGGTCGCCCTCATCATCTAATACCTCGATGCCCGCCGCGAGGGCGCCGGCGGGATTGATGAGATCGTGGCAGACGCGGCTCGCGAGGAGCGCGGAGAGGCGGACGGGATCGATGTCGAAGGGAGCGGTCATGGTTCGGCCTTTCTTTGAAGCGCTTATGGCGCGATTCCGGGGCCGGACGCGGGCCTCGCGCGCCGATCTCCATTGACTTGGGCCCCCGGGCGCGATTCGATTCGGGCGCGGCGCTTGCATGGCGTCGTCCATACGGGAACCGGTTGGATTGAGGATGAAGTCGCGTGAGTGAAGACGACCGGTTCGAGCCCGGCCCGGCTGTCGCCGCCAGCATCGCCGTCCTCGCCGCGACCTGCGCCGTGGCGGTCGCCGTCGCGCTGTCGGCCTCCGCGCCGGTGCGCACGCTGGCGCTTGAGGCGCGGGCCGGCGTCGCGAACGCGACCGAAGCCGTGCGCAGCGCCGCCCGCGCGCGCATGCGAACGGCCTGGCTCTCCGACAGCGTCCGCGAGGAAATCCGCCTCCAGCAAGCGGCGTTCGCCGCTATGGACCGCCGCGCCCGGATGCTGCGCGGCGAAGCGGCTGAACCCCTCGACGCCGCCTTCGCCCAGTTCGATCCGATTTCCGTGACCGAGCAGCTCAAGACCGGCGACTACCTCGCCGCCTACATGCAGCGACACGGCGTCGAGCCGCGGGAGGCCGCCGCGGCCGCCGCCGCACTGCGCGGCGTTTACGACGCCCGGGATCTGCGCGCCGGTCAGCCGGTCTCGCTCACCCTCTCGCGGCCGCCTCTGACCGTCGCCCAGATCGCCGCCGGCGACGATGGCGGGGCCCTCGCCCTCGAACAGGTCGTCTTCCGGCCCGACGTCGCGAAGGAAATCCGCATCACCCGCATCGGCGGCGGCTTCGACGCCGAGCGGACCGACATCGCCCTCACCCGTCGCACAGTGAGCATGTCCGGCGCCATCGACGGCTCGCTCTATCAGAGCGCCGCGGACGCCGGCCTCCATCCGACCGCGATCTACCAGCTGGCGAACGTGTTCGCCTACGATGTTGATTTCCAGCGCGACATCCGGCCGGGCGACGACTTCGAGGCGGTCTACGAACAGATCCTGAATGATCGGGGTCAGGTCGTCGGCGTGAGCGACCTCCTGTTCGCCCGCCTCAACTGGCGCGGCCGCCGAAAGGAGAAGGGGTACTACCTCTTCAATCCGCCGGACGGCCTGGAAGACTATTTCGACGCATCCGGAGAAAGCGCCAAACGCCTCCTCATGAAGACGCCGATCGACGGGGCTCGGGTCTCCTCCGGCTTCGGCGTCCGCCGCCACCCGATTTCGGGGTACACGCGCAAACACAAGGGCGTCGACTTCGCTGCACGCCCCGGCACCCCCATCAAGGCCGCCGGGGACGGCGTCATCCTCCGCGCCGACCGGTTCGGCTCCTTCGGCAATTACGTGAAGATCCGCCACGCCAACGGCTATGAAACGGCGTACGCGCACCTGAAGGGCTTCTCCAGATCGGCGCGCAAGGGCCGCCGGGTCCGCCAGGGCGACATCATCGGTTATGTCGGCTCGACGGGCGCCTCGACGGGGCCGCACCTTCACTATGAGGTGCACCGCCACGGCTCCCAGGTGAACCCGATGAACCTCGACGTTGCGACAGGGCGCTCCCTCTCGGGCGCCGAGAAAGAGGCGTTCCGCGCCCGCCGCGAGGAAATCGACGCAATGCGCACAAGCGCGCCGACGCCGCTTGCAAAAGCGGACCCCGTCGAACCTGACGCGACTTACTGAACCGCTCCAACCCCACCAATAGGGCCGCTGGTATTGAGTATTGGTGCGGCGAACGCCATGTGCTCGGCTAACGAGCGCGTGCAGCCAAAGCCAGGTTGCTTCGGGGGTCTTCCATCCGTTCCCGTTGGAACGACGTGGATAGAAATCCGATTTGCGCCTGAGCCGGTTTGAGCATCGTCCGCCATCATGCAAGGCGTAATCAACGAAAGGGATATAAGCCGTGCACGTTGTAAATGAGGTTACGCCGTCCGACCCAGAACAGATGGAAGAAATGATGAAGCCCGGACCGGAAGGTCCGATCTTCATGGTCAACCTGTTGAAATTCAAACAGAAGGCGGAATATGAAGACGGTCGGGCCACGAACCTCTCAGGCCGGGAGGCCTACATGATCTACGCCAAGACCGCGACGGACCTGTTGCCGAAGTTCGGCGGCCAGGCGCTCTTCGCCGCCGACGTCACCTTTCTTATGCTCGGCCATGTGGAAGAACTTTGGGACGAGGTCGCGATCGCTACGTACCCTGATCGCGCCGCTGTCATCAACATGGCGATGTCGGAGGAATGGCGGGCCGCCGCAGTCCATCGGACGGCCGGTCTTGCAGGACAGCTGAACATTGAAACTGTCGCGCCAAAAGGCGGCCATGGCGCGTGGTCGACGCTTGCAGAAGGCGTTTGATCTCCAGAGCAAGCTCGAATGACGCAGCCGGTTCCGTCCGGCGTCGGCGTGAATTCAACACTCGTGCGCCTCGGATAGCGCTCGGTCATCAGCATGGCGTGCTAAGGCGGCATGTCGTGACTGCATGGCGATGTACACCCGCCACGCGCCTATCGAATTGACACCGGCTAAGTCGCCAACCGCGTCCCGTCGCCGATGACGCCGCCGTTTTCGCTGACGGGCTCACATTTCGGAGGAACCGCGTGATGACGGACGTGTACACTCTTTGGGGGACCTCCGGTTCTCTCTACACCGCCAAGGTCCGCGCCTACCTGCGCAAGCACCGCATCCCGTTCGTCGAACGGGCCGCCGGCGAGCCGATCTTTCGTGAAGAAGTCGTTCCGAAAACCGGTCGCTGGATAATGCCGGTGCTCGTCGCGCCCGACGGTGCGGTCCTGCAGGACGGCACGGACATCATCGACGCGCTCGAGGCTCGGGGGCTCGGCCGGTTCCCGACGCTTCCCGAAACGCCGGCGGCGCGCGCAGCGGCCCATGTCTTTGAGCTCTTCGGCGGAGAGGGGCTGCTGCGCCCGGCGATGCACTATCGCTGGAATTTTGACGCAGACAATCTCGCTTTCATCAAGAACGACTTCTGCGCCGGGCTCGCTCCGGGCGCGAGCCTGGAAGACGCCGAGGCGGTTTTCGCGTTTGCGAGCGAACGGATGCGGAAGGCCGCCCGCAGCTTCGGCGTAACGGAAGACAGCGCGCTGCATGTAGAAACATCCTACCACGAATTCCTTGCGCTGTTGGACACGCACCTAGCCGACCGGCCCTATCTCGTCGGCGGCCTTCCAAGCGTCGGCGACTACGCGTTGTTCGGCCCCCTTTTCGCGCATCTCGGGCGCGATCCGCACCCGGCGGCGCTGATGAAACGCGTCGCGCCGCGCGTCTATCGGTGGACGGAGCGCATGAACGCGCCGGAGGATTCAACGCCGGAACATCCGGCGTCGGAGGGGATGTTTGCTGACGATATCCCTGAAACGCTGCGCGCGCTCCTGCGGTTCGTCGCCGAAGACCACCTGCCGGAACTTCGCGCTCACATCGCCTTCGCCAACGCATGGCTCGCCGAACGGCCGGAGCTTGT
Organism: Pseudomonadota bacterium; assembly: GCA_038522735.1. Taxonomy (GTDB): domain Bacteria; phylum Pseudomonadota; class Alphaproteobacteria; order Caulobacterales; family Parvularculaceae; genus JBCBJX01. The sequence continues at coordinate 8,485 of JBCBJX010000089.1, read as the reverse complement.
AGCCGGGACGAACGGACTTCCGAAGCCCGGCGCCCGGGCGATCGGGGCCGCCGCATTCACCTGGCGCGGGGTCGAGATCGAGACCGCGGTCATGCCTTATCGCTTCTGGCTGCTGCAGCGGCTGCAAGATTTCGCCGACGGGTCGGCGCCGGACTGCGCAAGCGCCGTGGAGTCGCTGCTCGCCGACACCGGCCTCTCTGAGATGCTGACCCTGCGCACAGCCCGGCGCGTCGAACGGCGAGATTGTCTGGAAGTGTGGGGACCGCCGCGCTAACGGAACAAACGATGAGAACCGCTGTATTCACGGTCGTCGCCCTTATCGCCGGCGCCGGCGCAGGCGCGCTCTCGGCGGTCGCGATGGCCGGCCTTCTCCCCATGGGGGGCGGCGCGTCTGATTTCGAGGTGGACGTCGACGGCTGGCGGTCGGATTGGTCGATCGGCGACCGCGCGGCGAACCTTTATGTTCGCGCCCGGATCGCGCGCCACGGTCTCCTGGCCCTGCGAAAAACCGAAGCCGTTTACTTCACACGGTCGCGCGACAATGCGGGCCGGCCGCTCGTGGAGTCCTGCGACTACAGAATCTCCGGCGGCCGGCAGGATGCGGTCTGGTGGTCGGTGACGCTCTATGACGGGGAGAGCCGGCTTCCAATGAATACGGACGAAGCGCTTTCCGTCGACCAGACCCGCGTCGGCGACGTGCAGAGCTGGTCCGCGATCATCAGCGCGCGGCCGCCCGACGACGACGCCAACTGGATTTCAAGCCGCGCAGCCGGGCGTTTCGACCTGACGCTCCGCCTCTACAAACCGTCCGGAGCCGTGCTCGACGCGCCGGCAGCGCACCTCAGCCCGCCGCGCGTTACGCGACTCGGCTGCGAGGAGACGTCCGCGTGATCCGGCTCCTTGCTCCCGCCGCCGCATTTGCAGCCGCTGCGCTGGCGGCGCATTTCGCGGTTCTGCATGCGCTCCCCGGTCTGATCATGACGCGGGCGATGCAGCGGCTGGAGGCGAGCGGCGCTCCGGCGAACGGTTTCACGGTTGCGCCCCGCATGACGCCGCAGACGCAGACCGTCGTCCGCCCGTCGCCCGATCTCGCCTATTCCATCTGCCTCTTCGACATTTCCGACAGCCCGGCGATGATCGCGGCCGATCTTTGGCCGGACTATGCATCGCTCTCGATCTATGATGCTCGTACGGACAACGTCGCTGTAGTATCGCTCAGCGGAGACGATGGCGGTCCCTATACGATGGAAATCGGGCTCGCCGGTCGCGACGCGCCGACGCCGGGTCGGGTGCTTGTCGACAAACCGCGCGGCGTTGCGCTCATCCGCCGTCTCGCTCCGACGGCCGAAGCCCACTTGCGGGCGAGCGCCGTCGCCGCCCGCGACTCATGTGAAGCGTCTGCGCGCTGACGGCGGGAGGCGCCGGTAAGCCTTTGCCGGTGCGGAGACACCTTCCCCGTCTTCACGCTCGGCGAACCGCCGGCCTTCGTGTCCTACGAATTTCACCGGGCGTACTTCCACGCATGCAGCGATCGCGCCTAACGCCGGCCGCATAGGTCAGCGCCGTGTTCGACGAACCCGGTCTCCGTGCGGTTCGTGTCGCCGCGCCGATACGGGTCGTTCTGCGGCGCCGCAGCGAGACGATCACGAACCTCCGCATCAGCCCATAACGCGTTTCCGACGCCCCGGCGCCGCGTCAACCATCCCGCCCGCCTCCGGTTCTCCCTCGGCCGGTGCGAACTCCATGTTTACCACTGCAGGCGTACGAAATGTCTCAAAATTGTGATGAAGGCGCCACAGGCGATTCTCCACGTTCGCCCGCAGGCGTCCCGTCAATAGACGCCGTCGCCGAGATGCGGGTACGGTATTGCGACAATAAAATCGCGTACTGACCGCGCTAGGGAGGACTTCTGTGCACACCACGACCAAAAAGCTCCGCATCGCAGCATTTTGCAGTGCAACATCGCTTGCTCTCATCGCCGCGGACGCCGCATGGGCGCAGGCCGTCGATGAAATCGTCGTCACCTCCCAGCGCCAGTCGGAAAGCCTGCAGGACGTGCCGATCGCGGTGACGGCCCTGACCGGCGACGATCTGCGCGCGAAGCAGATCGAGGGCTTCACGGACATTCAGCTCTACACGCCGAACGTCAGCTTCTCGAAATCCCAGTTCACCGCCTCGACGCTCGCGATCCGCGGCGTGACGAACCTCGCGGTCGCGTCCACCTCCTCCGCCAACGTGTCGATCCACCAAAACGACATTCCCCAGCTTGCATCGCGTCTCTTCGAGACGGAGTTCTACGATGTGGAGCGCGTCGAGGTGCTGCGCGGGCCGCAAGGCACGCTGTTCGGCCGCAACGCGACGGGCGGCGTCGTCAACGTCATCACCAACAAGGCTTCCGTTGAGGAAGTCGAAGCGTTCCTTGAGGGCGAGTACGGCAATTTCGACTCCTCACGCATCACGGGCATGGTGAACGTGCCGCTCGGCGATTCTCTCGCCTTCCGCCTCGCCGGCACGGCGATCCAGCGCGACGGTTACACCGAAAACATCACGACCGGGAACGATATCGACAACCGCGATCTCTTCAGCATTCGCGGCTCCCTTCGTTGGTATGCGTCGGACCGCACGACGATCGACCTGACCGCCAGCTACTTCGAGGAAGACGACAACCGCACCAGCTTCCAGAAACGCCGCTGCAACGCCGATGTCGTCCTCGGCTGCGCGACGGGCCTCATCGGCCAGCCGGGCTTTGATTCCGAACTCGGCTTCGACGACGTCGCGACGTCCGGCACGATCAACTCGATCGCATCGACGGCGACCTTCGGCGCGCTTGGCGGCCTGATTGCAGAATCACTGGTTCCGAGCCTCATCACAGGCGGTCAGCTGGCTCCAGGCGACGCCGCGGCGTTTTCCAACGACCTCATACAGGCCTGGGGCGCGCTGGCGCTGCTTCCGACGGGCGTCGATCTCGCAAGCGTTCAGGGGCTTTCCCAACCGACCGATCTGCGGCAAGTCGCTGAAGATTTCGACCCGCAATACTTCGCAGACGAACTCTTCATCAGCCTGAACCTCGCCCACGATCTCGATAACCTCTCCTTCAAACTGAACCTCGGCTACGGCGAGACCACCGTCGACTCGATCCGGGACACGGACGCCGGCGCCGGCGTCCAGGTCACGCTCCCGGACTTCGGAGCGCTGCCGAACGTCCTGTCGATCTATGAAGCCTACGGCATTCTTCCCGCCGGAAGCGTTCCTGTCGGAACACAGCTAGGCCTCGCCAACTTCTTCAGCGGCGGCGTCCCGACATCCAATCTTTCGGAATCGGGTCTTCTCTCCGGAGACATCATCACGACCGGCGACACGCTCTTCGGCGTTGAACAGTCGATTGGCGAAAGCACCTATTATTCGATCGAAGGCATCGTCTCGACGGACTTCGACGGCCCGGTGAACTTCCTCGCGGGCGTCAACTACATCGTCGACGAATCCGAAGAAGGAGCGGACTTCAACGTTTCGCTCAACGCATTCGACTACTTCAGCGTCGTCGGCGGCACGCTGCTCGCCCAGACCCTCGGCACCCTCGGCCAGCTGCAGCCGGGCGCGCCCGACCCGGCCGCGATTTTCGCAACGAGCCCCTTCTCGTTCTACACGCCGACCTTCAACAACGACGCGCGCGACTCCAAACTGGAGTCGCTGTCCGTCTTCGGCGAGGTCTATTGGGACATCACCGACACGTTGAGCTTCACAGGCGGCGTTCGCTATAATCAGGACACGGTAAGCACGCAGGAACGCAACGCGTTCGCTGCGAGCTTCAACAACTTCCTCGCCCTGTCAGCAGGCGCTCCGGTGACGCCGGTCCCAGCCGTCGTGCCCGTTCCAACGTCCCAGGCCGACCTGATCGCGCTCCTCGACACGGCCGCGCCGTTCACGGATTTCGATCTCGACTTCGACGCGGTCACCGGCCGCGCGGTCCTCAACTGGGCCGCCACCGACAACGCCAATTACTATGTTTCGTTTTCGCGCGGCTTCCGCCCCGGCGGCGTGAACCCCTCGACCGGCGGCCAGGCGGGCGGCGCGGACACGTTCGACGATGAAACGGTCCTCGCTTACGAAATCGGCGCGAAACTCGTCGGTCTCTCCGGAGCCCTTCGGGCGAACCTCGCGGCGTTCTATTACGACTATACCGGGTTCCAGCTGCCGAACATCATCGGCATCACCGCCGTCAACGACAATGCGGACCTCGATATCTTCGGCCTGGAAGGCGAATTCCTCTTCCTGCCGACGGACAATACGCGGATCAATCTCACGCTCTCCTATCTCGAGACCGAGATTAAGGACTTTTCGACCGTCGACACGGCGAACCCGGCCGCGTTCACGGACGCCGACGTTTACCGCGACGTCGTCCTCGGCAGCGCCTGCGTCGTCGATAACAACGGCCTTCCGTCGCTGATCGGTTCGACAGTGCCCGGCCTCGGCACGCTAACGCCGTTCGTGCCGCTGTGCTCCACGCTGTCGGACATCGTGGACGGCGTGAACGCCACGCTGCCCGTCGGCGCGCCGCAGTACGAGTTCTTCGACAGCGGCATCCCGCAGGATCTCTCCGGCAACGAACTGCCCCAGGCGCCGAACTATTCGATCGCCATCGGCGGCGAGCACGACTTCCGCTTCGCTGACGGCTCGATGATCTTCACGCCGCGCGCCGACTACTACTATCAGGGCGAGTTCTTCGGCAGCCAGTTCAACCGCGAAGCAGACGTGGTCGAGGCCTACGGCAACCTCAATCTACAGGCGACGCTCCAGCCGGAAGACGGCCCCTGGTACATCCGCCTCTTCGCGCAGAACGTTTTCGACAGCGAGAACGTCCAAGGCCAGTTCACCGGCTCCCAGGCGCAGGGCTCCTACATCAACCAGTTCATCCAGGAACCGCTACGCTATGGCGGCGCCATCGGCGTGCGGTTCTGAGGGCTGAGGCCGTCGCAATACTAACGGCGCCGTCACCAACGCGGCGGCCCCGTTTTCGTTCAAAGTCTGTGACTTATCGAAACGCCTATCGCGTTTTGCGCTCAGTCTCCCGGCGCACTTCGTCGATATAGGACTGGAGGTCCGTGTCTCCGGCGACCGCCTCCCCCAGCCGCATCCGCAGGGCGCGCGGCAGGTCCGCCGGCCGAACGCCGGAGCCAGCCTTCAACAGCTCCGAAAGCGCGCGGCGCAGGACGGCCTTTTCCTGATCGTTCAGCTCACGCATCAGCGTCTCCTAGTGGATCGTTGCGTCGTCGCTCGGCGGCCCCCCGGCCACGACGTTCGGCGTCGCGCCGAGGGGTGATGCAAGCCGCGCCTCGATTTTCCGGCCATCGACAGAAAGGTCGCCGCCGGCGGCAGACACGCGCACGGTGGATCCGTCCGAGATATCGCCTGCAAGCAGGCGCTCGGCGAGGGCGTCCTGCAACGTCTTCTGCACGACCCGCTTCAGCGGCCGAGCGCCGAAGACCGGGTCATAGCCCTTGTCGGCGAACCATCCGCGGGCGGCGTCATCGAGTTCCAGCACAATCTTGCGCTCGTCGAGCAGCTTTTGCAGCCGCGCGATCTGGATGTCGACGATCCGGTCCATGATCTCCCGGCCGAGGCGGTGAAAGAGGATGATCTCGTCGAGACGGTTGAGGAATTCCGGCCGGAAACGGGCGCGGACCGCGTCCATCACCAGCGGCCGCGCAGCGTCCGCGTCCTCGCCGTCTTTCAAAGCCGTCAGATGCTCCGACCCCAGGTTGGAGGTGAGGATGATGAGTGTGTTCTTGAAATCGACGGTGCGCCCCTGCCCGTCCGTCAGCCGTCCGTCGTCGAGCACCTGCAGGAGGACGTTGAAGACGTCCGGGTGCGCCTTTTCGATCTCGTCGAAGAGAACAACCTGATAAGGCCGTCTGCGGACCGCTTCGGTAAGCGCGCCGCCCTCCTCATAACCGACATAACCCGGCGGGGCGCCGATCAGCCGGGCGACCGAGTGCTTCTCCATGTATTCCGACATGTCGAGACGCACGATCGCCGTGTCGTCGTCGAACAGGAACTCCGCAAGCGCCTTCGTCAGCTCCGTTTTGCCGACGCCGGTCGGACCGAGGAAGAGGAACGACCCGATCGGACGGTTCGGGTCCTGAAGGCCGGCGCGCGCCCGGCGGACGGCGTGGCTGACGGCCGAGACCGCCTCGGACTGGCCGACGACGCGTTTTGCGACCGCCTCCTCCATATGGAGAAGCTTCTCGCGTTCGCCCTCCAGCATCTTGTCGACGGGAACGCCGGTCCAGCGGGAGACGACGGAGGCGATATGCTCCGCATCCACCACCTCGTGAACGAGCGCGCCTTTGTCGCCCGCGCCCTCGGCGTCGGCGAGGCGGGTCTCGAGGTCCGGAATGATGCCGTATTTCAGCTCAGAGGCCCGGCCGAGATCGCCTGAACGCTCGGCCGCGACAAGCTCGTTCCGTTTGCGGTCGAGCTCTTCTTTCAGCTTCGTCGCGCCGGCGAGGCTCTCCTTCTCGGCCCGCCATTGGGCGGTGAGATCGGCCGAGCGGCGTTCCAGTCCGTCGAGTTCATCATCGAGTCTGGCGAGGCGGTCGACCGACGCGGCGTCGTCTTCCTTGCGCAACGCCTCGCGCTCGATCTTGATCTGGATGATGCGCCTGTCGAGCTCATCGAGTTCTTCGGGCTTGGAATCCACCTCCATCCGCAGCCGTGAAGCGGCCTCGTCGACAAGGTCGATGGCCTTGTCCGGCAGGAAGCGGTCGGTGATGTAGCGGTTCGACAGCGTCGCAGCCGCGACCGTCGCGGCGTCCGAAATGCGCACGCCGTGATGCAGCTCGTATTTTTCCTTCAGTCCCCGGAGGATAGAGATCGTATCCGCCACTGTCGGTTCGTCCACGAACACCGCCTGAAAACGTCGGGCCAACGCCGGATCTTTCTCAACGTGCTTGCGGTATTCGTCGAGCGTCGTAGCGCCGACGCAGTGGAGTTCGCCCCGCGCGAGCGCCGGCTTCAGGAGGTTCGACGCGTCCATGGCGCCGTCGGTCTTTCCGGCGCCGACGAGGGTGTGCATCTCGTCTATGAAGAGGACGATCCCGCCTTCGGCCGCCGTCACCTCGTTAAGGACGGCTTTCAGGCGCTCCTCGAACTCGCCGCGATACTTCGCGCCGGCAAGGAGCGCGCCCATATCGAGGGCGAGGAGTTTTTTGTCGCGCAGGCTCTCCGGCACGTCGCCGTTGACGATGCGCAGGGCGAGCCCCTCGACGATCGCCGTTTTGCCGACGCCGGGTTCGCCGATCAGCACCGGATTGTTCTTGGTGCGGCGCGAAAGCACCTGCATTGCGCGTCGGATCTCCTCGTCGCGGCCGATGACTGGGTCGAGCTTCCCGTCGCGCGCCAACTGGGTGAGGTCCGAGGCGTACTTCTTCAGCGCCTCATAGCCTTCCTCAGCCGACGACGTATCGGCGGTCCGGCCCTGGCGGAGGGCTGAGATCGCGACGTTCAGAGATTGCGGCGTCAAGCCGCCCGCTTTCAGCGCCTTGTGCGCCTCCGTGCCGGGCTCGATCATCAGCGCGAGGAGCAGCGTTTCCGCGGCGACGAAGCTGTCGCCTGATTTCTTCGCCGCCTCCTCGGCCGCCGCGAACACCTTCGCGGTCGCTGGGGCGAGATAGATCTGCCCGCCGCCCCCCTCAACTTTTGGAAGGGCGCCGACAGCCGCCTCCGTCGCGGCCCGGACAGCTTTATAGTCTCCGCCGGCGTTCGATATGAGATTGGAGGCGAGGCCCTGATCATCGTCGATCAGCGCCTTCAAGATGTGCTCGGGCGTGAATTTCTGATGCCCTTCGCGCAGGGCGATCGTCTGGGCTGCCTGAATGAGACCGCGCGCGCGGTCGGTGTACTTATCCAAGTTCATCGGTTTCGACCTCGTCTTGAGCGTCCTCGCAAAGCACGCGTCCCAATTCGGCGACGCGCCTCCGCTTCCCTTCTTTTTAAGACATGGTGAGGCCGAACCCGGCGCTCAAGGCGTGAACAAGCCGGCGCTCAGCCGAAACCGCCGGAGGCGAGCGTGCCGCCGTCGATCACCATCGTCTGGCCTGTCATCCATGCGCCCGACGGGGCGGCGAGGAAAACGGCGGCGCCGGCGATATCGTCGGGCTCTCCGAAGCGCCGGAGCGGCAACTTCTCCGTCATCGCCTTTTCGATCTTCGGGTCCTTCCAGAGAGCTTCGGCGAAATAGGTCTTCACGACGCTCGGAGCGATGCAGTTGACGCGAATACCGGACGGGCCGAACTCGACGGCGAGGTTGCGGGCGATCTGCATGTCGGCGGCCTTCGAGATGGCGTAGCCGCCGAGGGTCGAGGAGCCGATCATGCCGCCGATCGATGAGATGATGACGATCGACCCGGCGCCTGCGGCCTCCATCTGCGGCCGCGCGAGATGCGCAAGGCGCATGTTCGCTTTCACATTACACTGAAGAATTTTGTCG
>JBCBJX010000088.1:0-13056 GCA_038522735.1 Pseudomonadota bacterium | reverse complement strand
GCGTCGCGAAGGACGGCCGCGATCACGCCCCCTCGAACTCCACCAACAGGTCCCCGTCCTTCACCTGATCGCCCGGCGAGAACCGGAACGCTTTCACCACGCCGTCGGCGGGGGCTTTGACGGCGTGCTCCATTTTCATCGCCTCCATGACCATCAGCGTCGCTCCCGCGGCGACGCTCGCGCCGGGCTCCACGGCGAGGCCGGTGACGACGCCCGGCATGGCCGCGACGAGGGAGCCGGCGGTGGAGTGGCCGTCGGCGGCGCCGGAGAGCGGGTCGGCGAGGCCGACGTCCCAATGCTCCGCATCGATATGGACCCGCAGGCCGCCCGCATGGGCCGCGACGTCGACGAGGGTTTCCACGCCGTCCGTCACGATCCGCGCCCGGCCGTTTTCGAGCGCGCCAGAGAAGACAAACGTCTCGCTCGTCATCTCCACATCGCCTTTGCGCCGCTCGGCGGCGGAGGTCCCGTGCTCGAGACGCGCCTCGAAACCCTCGGCCGTCTCGGCGAGGACGGCGAGGGCGGGAGCGTCGTCGAGGGTCAGCCAGTAAAGCTCCTCGGACGGACCGTTGAGGCGGAAGCCGGAGAGTGCCTCCCATGGCTCTCGCCGGTCGCCTTCTTCGCGCAGTGCGAGGAGCGCGGCGGCGAGGGCGGCGAGGGGCCGCTTCGCCTCGGCGAAAAGCGAGTCCCGGTTCTCTTCGATGAAGCGCGTGGAGACGTCGCCGGCGGCGAAACCGTCCGCTGCGCAGAGCCGGTCGAGGAAGCGCGCGTTGGTCTCGAGGCCCGTCACCCGCGTCTCGGAGAGAGCGGCGCGCATGCGGCCGAGGGCGATGGCGCGCGTCGGGCCTGAGGTGATGATCTTCGCGATCATCGGGTCGTAATAGGGGGTGATCTCCCGGCCCTCGACGACGCCGGAATCAACGCGCACGCCCTCGCGTTCCCTCGGCAGGGCGAGCGTCGTCAGCGTCCCGATGGAGGGCGCGAACTCGCGGTTCGGCTCCTCCGCATAAAGACGGCTTTCGAAGGCCCACCCCTGGCAACCGACGTCGTCCTGCTTCAGGGGCAGGGGCTCGCCTTCCGCGACGCGGAGCTGCCATTCGACGAGGTCGAGGCCGGTGACGCATTCCGTGACCGGATGCTCCACCTGGAGGCGGGTGTTCATCTCCATGAAATAGACGCCCGCCTCGCCGTCATAGAGGAACTCGACGGTGCCGGCGCCCACATAATCGACGGCGCGCGCAGCTTCCACGCCCGCCGCGTGCAGCTTGCGCCGCACGTCGTCCGGCAGGTTCGGGGCGGGCGCCTCCTCAATGACCTTCTGGTGCCGTCTCTGGACGGAGCAGTCGCGCTCATGGAGATGGACGACGTTTCCGTGCGTATCGCCGAAGACCTGCACCTCCAGATGGCGCGGCCGGCCGAGATACTTCTCCACCAGAAAGCGGTCGTCGCCGAAGGCGGACTTCGCCTCCCGCTGGGCCGAGGCGAGGGCGTCTGCGAGGTCGTCGGGGCGTTCGACGAGGCGCATACCCTTGCCGCCGCCGCCGGCGGTCGCTTTCAGGAGTACGGGGTAGCCGATGCGCCCGGCTTCGGTCAGGAACCGGTCGACCGACTGATCCTCGCCCTGATAGCCGGTGAGGGTCGGCACGCCCGCCTGCTCCATCAGGTCCTTCGCCGCCGATTTGGAGCCCATGGCGCGGATCGTCTCCGCCTTCGGGCCGACGAAGACGATCCCCGCCGCGGCGCAGGCTTCGGAGAAGTCGGCGTTCTCGGAGAGGAAGCCGTAGCCCGGGTGGATCGCGTCGGCGCCCGTCTTCTTCGCCGCGTCCAGAATTAGATCGGAGCGCAGGTAGCTTTCGGCCGCCGGCGGCGGGCCGAGGCGGACGGCGGTGTCGGCTGCGCGGACATGGGGCGCGCCGGCGTCGGCGTCGGAATAGACGGCGACGACGCGCATTCCCATGGCTTTCGCGGTGCGGGCGACGCGGACGGCGATCTCGCCGCGATTGGCGATGAGCAGGGTGCGGATCGGGTGGGTCATCAGCCGGCGCACACGGAAAAGCCGCCGAGGGCGAGCGCGACGGCCTTGATCTTCAGAATGTAAGGCGCGCCGGCGACGGCCGCGGCGAGCAGGATCGGGGTGTAGACCGAGCGCAGCACCGCCTCGCCCTTGCCGCCGATCACCGAAATGAGCGCGAGGAGCGCGCCGAGGGCGACGAAGACCCCGGCGCCGCTGAGGGCGACGAGATACCAGCCGGTGAAGTCGCCGCCAGGGCAGTGAGCGTCGGCCGAATAGAAGCCGAAGAGCGTCAGCGCCGCCCCGCCGGCGACGCCGATGACGGTCAATAGAATGAGAAGAAGGCGCTTTACGAGGCCGAACATGCCGCGGTCTCCGGTTGCCGGAGGCCGCGGCGCAAGTCCCCTACGCGGCCCCTTCAAGGAACGGGTAATCGGTATAGCCGCGGTGGTCGCCGCCGTAAAAGGTGTCGCCGTCCGGCTCGTTCAGCGCCGCGCCGAGGGCGTAACGGGTCGGCAGGTCCGGGTTCGCGAGGAAGGGCCGGCCGAAGGCGACGGCGTCGGCCCGCCCGGCGTCGATCCACTCGGCCGCCTGCTTCGCATCGAAGTCGCCGTTGGCGATGTAGGCGCCCTTGTAGAGCCCGCGCAGGCGGTCGAGCAGGCGCACTTCCGCGTCGGCGACCTCGATCCCCGGGAACTTCTCGACGACGTGGAGATAGGCGAGGCCCATCTCGCTGAGGCACTTATAGACGAGGCCGTAAGTCTCCTCGACCTCGGCGCCGCCCATATCGTTGAACTTGCCGGTGGGGGAGAGGCGGACGCCGGTGCGGCCCGCGCCGATTTCGTCTGCGACCGCCCCGAGCACCTCTAAGAGAAACCGCGCCCGGTTCTCCGCGGAGCCGCCGTAGTCGTCCTCGCGGGTGTTCGTCTTGTCGCTGAGGAACTGGTTGATGAGGTAGCCGTTGGCGGCGTGGATTTCGACGAGATCGAAGCCCGCGTCCATCGACCGGCGTGCGGCGGCTGCGTACTCCTTCACCAGCGCCCTGATTTCATCCGTCTCCAGAGCGCGCGGTTCGGAGACGTCCTCGAAGCCGTTCTCTGTGAAGGTCTGGGTGGCGGCGCGGATCGCCGAAGGCGCGACGGGCTGCGCGCCCTCCGGCAGGAGCGACGAATGCGATATGCGGCCGACATGCCAGAGCTGGATCGCGATCCGCCCACCCTCGGCATGCACGGCGTCGGTAATCTTTTTCCACGCGGCAACGTGATCGGCGTCATAGAGGCCCGGCGTGTTGAGGTAGCCCTTGCCCATGGGCGTGATCTGCGTCGCTTCGGTGATGATGAGGCCGGCCGACGCGCGCTGGCGATAATATTCGATCGCCAATTCGGCGGGCGTTCCGTCCGGGTGCGCCCGGTTGCGGGTCAGGGGCGCCATGAAGACGCGGTGCGGGGTTTCAAGGTCGTCGAGGCTGAGCGGTTCGAAGAGCGGCTGCAGGGCGGCGTCTTTCGGTGCGGGAACGGGGTCGGCCATCGGGTCTCTCCTTCCATGGCGGCGAGCCCGGCGGACATAGAGGCTGCGGCGCCGCAAAAAAGGCCGACGCGTTTCACGCCGCCGTGATGGCGGCCGCCGCCGCGACTGGTATGGTGCGTTGAACGAGGGAGGACGCCATGGCGGGTTTCACGCCCTATTTCGGCTATCGCGACGCGAAAGCTACGATTTCATTTCTGGAGCAAGCGTTCGGCTTCGAGACGCTGGTCGCCTACGAGCATGAAGGTCAGGTGGTGCACGCCGAGATGAAGTCGGGCGACGCTTTCCTCATGCTCGGAACCGGCGGCGACAAGCAGCGCCGCGAAGGCGATCTGCCGCCAGCGGAGCGGGGCGTCTATCTCGCCGTCGAGGACGTGGACGCCCATTTCTAGCGCGCGAAAGCGGCTGGCGCGACGGTCGTCTGGGAGCCCCACGACACCGAATTCGGGACGCGGCGGTATCGCGTTCTCGACCCGGAAGGTTATGAATGGAGCTTCGGTTCTTATGTTCCGGGGGCGGCGGGGTAGGCGCTACTCGGCTGGGCGTGCGGCGTCGAGATCGGCGCAGCGGGTTTTCTCCTGGGTCCACGCCGACGACGCGATTTTCCACACGCCTTCGACCTTCTGCAGGATGAAAACATCGACGCCGCAGTGACTCCGTTCGCCCTCGCGGAGGAACTCATAGGGCGTCCAGGCGACGGCCGTCGGACCACGGACGAGAACCGTCGGCGCCCAGATGGGTTCGCTTTCATCGCCCGGTGGCTGTCTTTTCATGAAGTCGATCGTGTCGGCCCGCGTGATGGAGAGAAACCTCCAGGCGCCGTCCGGCTGCTCGATCTGGATGGTCGCGCCGGAGCCCGGCAGCAGCAGATCCTCCCAGACCGCGGCGTCGCGGGTCTCAATGACGGACAAGAACCGCTCGACCACAGCCAGGACGGCGGCTTCATCCTCGCGCCTGGCTTCGGCGCCGACAGGCCGTGGCGCAGCGTTCGCGCAGGCGGCGAGGGAGAGGGCGGCGAGGGCGAGGCTTGGGCGGATCATGGCGGTCTCCTTTGACGGCCCTCTTAACCTCACCCGCCTGTCCCGGCGAAGCCAGGGACTTCAGGCAGTCCATCCGCCGTCGAAGGGCAGAATCTGCCCGACAAGGAAATCGGACTGGTCCGAGGCGAGGAATAGGGCGAGGGCGACGTCCTCCTTAGGCTTGGCGAGGCGGCCGATCGGCACCTGCGCCTTCAGGGCCTTCTGGAACTTCTCCGTCGTCTGAAGCTCCGGCGGGTAATAGGCGGGGTTCTCCACCCAGTTCTGGGCGATGAGGTTCACGTTGACGCCCGCCCGCGCGACTTCGACGCCGAGCGCCCGAACATAGCCCGCCTGCGCTGATCGCGCCGCGGAATAGGCGGAAACGTTTCTGACGCCCTTCAGCGCCGTCGCGGAGCCGAAAACGATGATCTTGCCGCGGCCGCGCTCCAGCATCTGCGGGAGGACGGCGCGGCAGAGCCTGTGCAGCGGGTGGACCATCGTCTCGAAGCACGTCGCCCACTGATCGTCGGTGAGATCAGTGGCGGGCGTTCCGGAGAAATTGGGGCCGGCGAGATTGGCGACGAGGATGTCGAGGCGCCCCGCCTCCGCGACCAGCGCCTTGCAGGAGCCAGGCTCCGTAAGATCGCGTGCGTCCGCCACGACGTCGGCGCCTGCGCGGCGGAAGCCTTCCGCCGCGGCGGGGCCCATGAAGTCGTCCGCTTGCATGATGAGCGCGCGGAGGCCGTCGAGGCGGATGGTCATAGTGTCGCCCGCTTTCTCGTCGCCGTCCTTCGCGACGCGGCTACGCCGCTCCTCAGGACGAAGTTAGCACTGACCTTCGTCCTGAGGAGCCCGCTCCTTCGAGACGCCGCCTCGCGGCGGCTCCTCAGGATGAAGAGCGGGCGTCACGAAGGACGCCGACGTACAGGACGCTCAGTCCTCGTCCCACTGCCCGCCGGTGGTCGCGTAAGCGACGCCGCCGTCGACCGCCACCGTGTCGCCGACCACATAGTCTCCGGCGCGGCTCGCGAGATAGATGGCGATCCCAGCCATGTCTTCGTCATGGCCGATGCGTTTGGAGGGGATGTGCTTCGCCGTCTCCTCCGGCATGTCGCGGGCGGCGAAGTTCATCTCGCTTGAGAAGGCGCCCGGCGCGACGCCCGTGACGTTGATGTGGTCTTTCACCAGGCGCGCCGCCATCCGACGGGTGAGGAAGATGAGGCCCGATTTCGACGCCGCGTAAGAATAGGTCTCCCACGGATTGAGCCGGATGCCGTCGATGGAGCAGATATTGATCACCTTCGCCGGCTGATCGGCGGAGGCGGCGGCTTTCAGAAGTCCGTGGGCGGCCTGGGTGAGGAAGAAGGGCGACTTGACGTTCAGGTTCATCACCTTGTCCCAGCCGTTTTCCGGGAACTCCTCGAACGGCGCGCCCCAGGCGGCGCCCGCGTTGTTGACGAGGATGTCGAGCTTTGTCTCGCGCTCGGCGAGCTGGGCGATGAGATCGCGGCATCCGTCCACCGTCGAGACGTCCCGCGGGATCGCATGGCACTCGCCGAACGCGGAAAGCTCCGTCGCCGTCGCCTCGCAGACATCGGCCTTCCGCGACGAGATGTAGACCTTCGCGCCGCTCTCCAGATAGCCGCGGGCGATCATCTTGCCGATGCCGCGCGACCCGCCGGTGATGAGGGCGACGCGGCCTTTGAGGGAGAAGAGGTTTTCGATCATGGGTGCGCTCCGCTGGATGGCGTCAAACTGGGGCGACGCTATCGCGGGCGGCTGCGCGTCTGAAGCCCGGGGCGCAGTCCGCCACGCTTGGCCGCGTCGAAGCCGGGTCGTCGCGCCGGTCCGCCCTCACGCTCGCGTGACACGGTCCCGCGCCGCCTCACGAAAGCGTTGTTTTGGCGATGCTCCAAGCCCGTGCATCGTCCGGCAAGGCTTGGCTGTGTCGTGTCGGGCCGTTGAAAGGCGGATTAGCGTGAAGACTGCAGTGCTTGCTGCGCTCGCGATGGTCGCCTTTGCGGCGAATTCCATCCTCTGCCGCCTCGCTCTCGGGGCGGGCCTGATCGATCCAGCATCGTTTACAGCCATCCGCATTCTGAGCGGCGCAGCGATGCTCGCCATCCTGCTGGTCGTCCGGGATCGGCGCTTCGTCTGGCGAACGCCTGATCTGGGCGGCGCGACGGCGCTCTTCATCTATATGGCGGGTTTCTCCTTCGCCTATGTCACGCTCGACGCCGGGGTCGGGGCGCTCGTTCTCTTCGGCTGCGTGCAGATCACCATGTTTGCGGTCGCCGTTCAGGGCGGCGAACGTTTCGGGGCGGCGGCGCTCGGCGGGCTCGCGCTCGCCATCGCCGGACTTTTCGTCCTCGTCGCGCCGGGGGCTGAGGCCGCCCACGACCTGCTCGGGGCGGTTTCGATGGCTGCGGCCGGGATCGCCTGGGGCGCGTTCACCCTCGCCGGGCGGGGGCGGGCCGATCCGCTCGCGGCGACGGGAGGGAGCTTTCTCGCCGTCGCGCCCGCCGTGGTGCTTCTCTGGCTTATCTTCGCACCGCAGACGGAGGTTTCCGGCCCCGGGCTTGCGCTCGCCATCGCGTCCGGGGCGCTCGCTTCGGGCGTCGGATACGCAATCTGGTACGCCGCCCTGCGCGCGCTTGCGGCGTCGCACGCCGCGATTATCCAGCTTTCCGTCCCGGCGCTCGCCGCCCTCGGCGGCGTTCTTCTCCTCGGCGAGGCGCTGACGGCGCGCCTTGCGATCGCGTCTCTGACCACCCTTGCGGGGATTTTCGTTTTTGTTCGGGCGCGGCGCGCGACTTAGGGCGCGACCTTTCTTTTCTCTGCGGCGCCGATTAGCCACGTGCCGACGGAATTGAAAGGAGCGGAGAACCGCGAAATGGCCTCGCCGGCGAATTCGGAGTTTTTGCTTGAGACGCTGACCTATCTGGGCGCGGCCGCCGGGGTCGTTTCCGTCTTCAACCGGCTGAAGCTCGGATCGATCCTTGGCTTCGTTGCGGCCGGCGTCATCATCGGCCCGGACGCGCTCGGCTTGCTGCAGCCGGGGGAGGGGGTCTTCGAGATCGCCGAGTTCGGCGTCGTCCTTTTTCTCTTCGTGATCGGCTTGGAGCTCTCCCTCAGCCGCCTGTGGTCCATGCGTACCCAGATCATCGGGCTCGGCTTCACCCAGGTGGCGGCGACCGGCGCGCTGATCACCGGCGTCCTGTTCTTTCTTACGGAGATGAGCCTGGCGGCGGCGGCGATCGGCGGGGTCGCGCTCGCTTTCTCCTCCACAGCGTTCGTTCTGCAGCTTTTAAGGGAGCGAGGCGAACTCAACACCGGGTACGGACGCCGCGCCTTCGCCGTTCTGCTCTTCCAGGACATTGCCGTCGTGCCTCTGCTCGCAGCAATCCCGCTCGCCGCGGGCGCTGTCGGCGGCGGCGGAGGGACAGGGGTCGCCAAAGCGATCGTCGCCCTCGGCGCCGTCATTCTCGTCGGCCGCTACGGGCTCGACCGTCTGTTCCGGATCGTCGCCATCTCCGGGTCCCGTGAGGCGTTCGCAGCGACGGCGCTTTTCATCGTCGCAGCGACGGCGACGGCGGTCTCATGGGCGGGGCTTTCCATGGCGCTCGGGGCGTTCCTTGCGGGCGTGATGCTGGCGGAGTCCACCTATCGCCATCAGATCGCGGCCGATATCGAGCCGTTCCGCGGCCTTCTCCTCGGCCTCTTCTTTATCTCGATCGGCCTCAGGCTCGATCTCGATGTGGTGGTCGCTGCCTTGCCCGTGGTGCTCGGAGGCGCGATCGCCCTGATTTTAGCCAAGGCCGGATTGATAGCCGCCCTCGCGCGCGCTTTCGGCGCGTCGAACAAGGAGGCCGTCCGTACGGGGCTTCTTCTGTCCCAAGGCGGAGAATTCGCATTCGTCGCTTTCACTCTCGGCCTCCAGTCCGCCCTGTTTTCAACAGCCGAGGTGAGCGTGTTGAACGCCATGGTGACGCTTTCGATGGTCGCGACGCCCCTCGCTCTTCTTCTCGTCAACGCCGTGCTGCGAGATCGAAGCCGCGGTGAGGACGCCGCCGGCGATACCGACGCGCGCGGCGAGGCCGGCCACGTGCTCATCGTCGGTTTCGGGCGCATGGGCCAGATCATCTCGCAGGTCCTGAAGGCCTCCGGCGTCGGCGTGACGGCTCTTGATCGCAACCCGGAGCATATCCGAAACGCCCAGCGCTTCGGCTACGAAGTCTATTTCGGCGACGGCGCCCGCCTCGACACGCTTCTCGCCGCCGGCGCCTCTGATGCGAGGGCGATCATTTTCTGCATTGACGATCAGGAGGCGACGAACCATGCCGTCTCGGCGCTGAAAGCGCGTTTTCCGAGCCTGCCGCTGCTCGTCGTCGCCCACGACCGGCTGCACGAGATCGCGCTTCAGCCGCTGGAGCCCGACTTCATCGTCCGCGAAACGCTGGAATCAAGCCTCCTGGTCGCGCGCGAAACCCTATCGCGCCTCGGCTTCGCGCAGGAGACGATCGAAGACTATGTCGCCCAGTTTCGATCCATCGACCGCGAGCGCCTTCTCGCTCAGATGGATGCAGGGCCTGAGGCTGGAAGAGACGCGCTGCAGCGGCGTTTCCGCGATGACGCGCTATGAAGAGAGTAGGCGATCAGCGCTGATGGGGATGTGCTGGGCGGTTGGTTTTCGCAAGCGGACACTAACTGCTTGACCGCGTCTTTTCTCTTCCAACGACGTGTTGAACGCTGCTACGCCGCCAGCGCCTCTTGATCAACGACGTAGCTGTATCGTCCGACCTGCTGCAGTTTCCGGTCGCGTTTCCATTTAGCGAAAAGCCGCGAGACGGTTTCAATCGTGAGGCCGGTATAGTCCGCAATCTGCTGCCGCGTCATCGGCAGCTCCAGTTCGCCCATCGGGCCGGTCAACCGCGCGGACGCCTGAATGAGAAACTCAGCGAGGCGTTCGGCGGCCGAATTCCGTCCAAGAAGCAGGGCGTGCGCGCGTTCGCGCCGGAGGCGATCCTGCATTTGTTCGAACAGGAATGCGGAGAAGTCGGGGTCCCCGAATGCATCGGCGACGCCGATCTCAATGTATTCGATTGTCGTCAACGCCTCGGCGTAATGGTCGAATACGCCGTTTAGATCGAAATGCAGAAGCTCGCCGGGCGCGATGAAATCAATCACGCAACGTCGGCCGTCCGCGCCAAGATCGAAAAGCATGACGGCGCCGGAGCAGAGCTTGTAGAGCTTGCCGACGGGTTCGCCGGCGCTGTAGAGCGCGGTTCCCTTGCCTGCGGTTTTGACAGCGTGCACGCCCATTGCGACCTCCCGAGTTTCAAGGGAAGCCTCGCACTGCGTTCGGGCGCTCGCCATTCGGTCCGCTACGTACGGGAAACTACCGACGGCCGGCGAGGCGGCCGAGCAAATCTAGAAAGGCGGAAGCGTCGAGCGGTTTCCGCATGTCCGCGTTCGGATCCATTTTGCGCTTCGCCCGATCATAAGCCGCGCCGCGAAGGCCCGAGACCATCAGGATCGGCGGGGCCGGACCGCGGGCGCGCAGCGCCTCGGCGGTCGCCGCGCCGCTCATTCCAGGAAGCCCGGCGTCGAGGACGACAACATCGGTCGGCGGCGGCGAAGGCCCGGCGAGGAACGCTTCGGCGGCCATGTAGCCCACAACGTCGTGGCCGTCGCTTCGGGCGAGCTCCTCAATGGCGTCCCGGACGGCCGCGTCGTCCTCTATCACGTGAACGGCCATGGCGTGCTCCGGCGCGCGAATCGCACCGGAGAGAAATTTAGGCGTTGTTGGTGCGGCGTCTTTGCGTTGGATCAAGCGCTCAAAGCAGACGCTCGTCGGCGAACAGGCGGACAAGGCCTGCGACGTTGCGGACGCCGAGTTTTTCGAAGATCCGTGCACGGTGCGCTTCGACCGTGCGATGGCTGATATCGAGAGCGCGCGCGACTTCCTTGTTCGAGCGACCCTCCGCGAGCGAGGCGGCGATCTCCCGCTCGCGCGGCGTTAAAGGTTCAAGCGCTTCCGGGTTACCTTCCGCTCGCGACCGCATCGCGCCGTCGACGGCTTCCTCGACCGCTTCGGGTGCGAACGGTTTCTCCATGAAGTCCGCGGCCCCGAGCTTGAGCGCTTCGACGGCGGCCGGCACGTCCCCATGCGCGGTCACCATGATGACCGGCATTGGGGGCGGGCTGAGGTGCTTCAGGACGTCCAGCCCCGAGCGGCCGGGCATCTTCAGATCAAGGAAGACCAAACCCGGAGGGCTTCGCTCAATCGCGTCGAGGAACGCATCGCCCGTCTCGTAAGTCGCGATCTCGCGGCCTGGTCCTTCAAGGAACGCCGCCAGGCTGTCCCGCACGGCTGGGTCGTCGTCGACGACCGCGATCAGAAGAGTGCTCACGATACGTCTCCCAGTTCCGCTGTCGGTAAGCGAAGCCGGAATACGGCGCCGCCGAGCGGCGTCGGATGCGGCGAGCGGTCGAGCAGTTCAAGCGAACCGCGATGGAGTTCGGCGATGTTTCGGCAGATCGACAGGCCGATGCCGAGGCCTTTTTCTTTGGTCGTGGCGAAAGCGCTGAACAGCCGTCCGGCGATTTCCGTCGAAACGCCGGGGCCGTTGTCCTCGACGTGGATTTCAAGCGCGTCGGTCACGTTTGTTGAGATGCGGACGACCGGGCGCCTTAAGGGAGCCGCAGCGTCGACGCCGTTTTTTATCAGATTGAACAACACCTGCTGCACCTGCGTCGCATCGCCATAAGCATCGTCCGGCGCCTGATGTTCGATACGGATATCCGCGTCGCGCCCGCCTTCCGCGATCCGGCAGAGCGCTGCGGCCGCCTCGATCGCTGCGGAAAGACCGAAGGTTTGCGGGTCATACTCGCCTTGTTCGACCATCTGCCGGATGCGTCGAACGATGTCGCCAGCCTTCAGGGCCTCGTCACGAGCACGTTGGAAAAGAGCCCTGGCTTTCTCGCCGTCCGTGTTGAGGGCTCGGTCCGCGGTGGCGAGGTAAAGCGCGATGGCCGTCAGCGGCTGGTTCAACTCATGGGCGAGTGCCGAGCCCATTTCCGCGACCGCCCCCACCCGCCCCATATGGTGCAATTGGGATTGAAGACTTGAGATTTGACGCTCGTCTTCAACGACGGCTGTAAGATCACGCACGATCCCGACGAACATCGGCGCGCCTTCATGCTCGAAGCGTCCGACGGATAGGTCGAGCGGCACGGAAGAGCCGTCTTTACGGCGCCCCTCGACGCGTCGTCCGACGCCAATGATCCGTTTCTCGCCGGTCGTCAGATGATGGTCGATATAGCCGTCATGGCGCGCGGCATGTTCATGGGTCATCAGTAAAGAAACGTTTCTGCCGATGACGTCCGCCTTGTCGCGCCCGAAAATCCGCTCGCAAGCCGGGTTGAATACGAAAAGCGTTCCCGCGCTGTCGATGGCCATGACGCCGTCGACGGTCGTCTCGATCAGAGAGCCTAGCATCTTGGGCGGAAGCTCTTGAGTCAGCATGATGTAGGCGTAGTCGATGCCTCTTTCGCCGTGCAAGAAGCTTGCGCGGGATCAAGGACCTGGGAGCGGTTTGACGCACCATGGGCCCACCGCCGCTTCCAGAGGGAGACCGGAATGGCCGACGTCCTTGAAACCGCCCGATCCGTTCGTGTCGATGCCGGCGCGCCCTGGCGTTGGCTGGGCGCGGGGCTGTCCGACACCATGAAGGAGCCGACCATCGCGCTCGGCTACGGTATCATTTTCGCCGGCGCCGGCGCGCTCCTGACATTTGGGCTGGCGCAGGTCGGATACGCTCAGGCGGCCCCGGCGGCGGTGGCGGCGTTCATGCTGATCGGGCCGTTGATGGCGGTGGGGCTCTATGAAATCAGCCGGCGGCTGCGGGCGGGCGAGACGATCAACTGGGGCGATGTTATTTTCGTGAAAACGGAGTCGCCGTCGCAGATCGCGTTTATCGGCGTCATTGTCCTCATCGCCTTTCTGGCGTGGTCTCGGCTGGCGATGCTGCTCTTCGCTCTGTTCGCCGCGGGCGAAAACCTGCAGGGCGGCGACTTCGTCCAGTTCGCGCTCGGCACCCAGGGCGGCCTCACCATGCTGGCGGTCGGCGCCGCCATTGGCGGCGTGATCGCTTTCGGCATCTTTCTTCTGACGGCGCTCACAATCCCGATGCTGATGGACAAGCCCGTCGACGCCGTGACAGCCGTGCGGGCGAACGTTCGCGTCTTCCAGAACAATCCCCGTGCGATGCTGCTTTGGGCGGGGATCGTCGTCGGCGTGATCGCGCTCGGGGCGGCCGCTTTCGGCGTCGGTCTCGCGCTCGCGTTTCCGGTGCTCGGCTGCGCGACCTGGCGCGCTTACGCCGACGTCTTCCGCGGCGAGTCGCCGATCGCGGGGCAGGAGAAGACTGTCGGCGCCCTTTGAGGGCCGCTGAACCCAAAAGGGCTAGTCGTCCAGATCGTCGTCGAGCAGGATGCGGT
>JBCBJX010000087.1:0-13813 GCA_038522735.1 Pseudomonadota bacterium | reverse complement strand
GCGAGTTTCCGCGACCCCTGGGGCGTCGAATGGCGGCTCTCGGCGATCCCGCTCGGCGGCTATGTGAAGTTCTGGGGCGACGCGAACGCCGCTTCCATGCCGAAGGACGAGGCGGACGAGCCGGACGACGACGACGAGGGCGGCGGCGTCGGAACCCAGTTCCCGCATCCGACCACCGACGATGTATTGAGCCCGGAGGAGCGCCGGCGAGCCTTCCACCATAAGCCGGTCTGGATCCGGGCCCTGATCGTGGCCGCGGGGCCGATCGCGAACTTCGTCCTCGCCATGATCATCTTCACCGCCGTGCTGATGAGCTTCGGCAAGCGCGAGATCCTGCCGATCGTTCAGACGGTGCAGGAGGAGAGCGCCGCGGAGCGGGCGGGGCTCCTGCCGGGGGACGAGATCATCGCCGTCGACGGCCGGGCGGTCTCCACCTTCAACGACGTCCGGATGATTGTCTATCTCTCATCGGGGGACGAACTCATTCTGACCGTGAAGCGCGGCGACGACGTCATCGACTTGCCGGCGACGCCCGACCGCCGGGAGGTGACGGACGGCCTCGGCAACACGGTGAAAGCGGGGTTCCTCGGCTTCACGAGCGATCCGCGGGTCAATCGCGAGGTGAAGTACGGCTTCGTCGATGCGCTCGGCGGGGCGGCGGCGCAGATCGGCGACGTCGTCGGGACGACCTACCGCTATCTGAAGCGTCTCATCGTCGGGAAGGAGGATGCGAGCCAGCTCGGCGGTCCCGTCCGCATCCTCAAATACTCTGGACAGGTCGCCGAGCAGAGCTATGAGGGGGGGGAGAACCCCGGCTCCGGCCTGCGCGCCGCGATCATAAATCTCATCAATCTGGCGGGTTTTCTCTCGGTCAGCGTCGGTCTCCTGAACCTCCTCCCGATCCCGGTTCTGGACGGCGGCCATCTCCTGTTCTACGCCTTTGAAGCGGCTGGGGCGCCGCTCGGACCGAAGACCCAGGCCTTCGGTTTCCGGCTCGGGATGGTGGTGCTGGCGGCGTTCTTCGTGTTCGTCACCTTCAACGACCTCACCGACCTTTTCGCCGGCGTCGCAGCGCGTTAACGCTCGCTTCGCCCAATTCTTGCTTAGGGCTGTTCTCGCCCTTCGCGACCGCAGCCCCGTCCAGCGCCCGCCCCGGACGGCAAAGAAAAGACGTACGATGATCCGTTTGCGTTCCTTAATCGTCGTCATCGCCGCCATATTCGGGTCCGTCCTCGGCGCCGTCGAGGCGCAGGACCGTCAGCTTATCCAGTCGGTGCGGATCGTCGGCAACGAGCGGATCGAGGCGGGCACCGTCGCCTCTTATCTCGTGCTCGGCGCGGGCGACGTCGCCGACCAGCGCCTGATCGACCTTTCCTTGAAGACGCTCTTCCGCACCGGCCTCTTCGCGGACGCGGCGATCACCATCGACGACGGGCTGATGACAGTCGAGGTGCAGGAGAACCCGATCGTCAACCGGGTGATCTTCGAGGGGAACAAACGCACCAAGGAAGATAAGTTTACTGAGGAAATCCAGCTTGCGCCCCGCATCGTCTACACGCGGGCGAAGGTGCAGTCGGACGTCGCGCGGATGCTGGAGGTTTACCGCCGTTCCGGTCGGTTCGGCGCCCAGATCACGCCGAAGGTCCGCCAGCTCCCTCAGAACCGCGTCGACGTCATCTTCGAGATCGACGAGGGACCGAAGACCGGGATCGTGAAAGTCAATTTCGTCGGCAACGAAGTCTATACGGACGCGGAGTTGAAGAAGCAGATTCTCACTACGGAAGGCCGCTGGTGGAAGATCTTCGCGTCCCAGAACAATTACGACCCGGACCGGATCGAATACGAGCGCGATCTCCTTCGCCAGTTCTACGCCAAGAACGGGTACGCCGATTTTCAGGTGGTCTCGGCGATCGCGGAGCTGACGCCCGACCGGAAGAACTTCTTCGTGACGTTCACGGTCGAGGAAGGGCGCAAATACAATTTCGGTGAAATCAATGTCGAGACAACGCTCGACAAGCTCGACAGCCGCGTTCTCGAACGGATCGTCCGTATCCAGCCGGGTCAGCAGTACAACGCCGACCGGATCGACAGCGCGTCGGAGTCGATTCAGTTCGCGACCGGCGTTCAGGGCTACGCCTTCGTCGACGTCTATCCGCGCATTCAGACCCGTCCGGAGGAGGGCGTCGTCGACGTCACCTTCGAGGTCAATGAAGGCCCGCGCGTTTATGTCGAACGCGTCCAGATCGGCGGCAACACGCGGACGATCGACGAGGTCATCCGGCGCGAAATGCGGATCGCCGAGGGCGACGCCTTCAACCGTGTTCTCGTCGACCGCTCCCGCGTTCGCATTCGCGGCCTCGGCTATTTCGGCGAGGTGAGCATTGAGGAGTTGCCGGGGTCCGCGCCGGATCGGACGGTGCTCGACGTGCAGGTGCAAGAGCGCTCGACGGGCTCGTTCACCGTCGGCGTCGGCGTCTCCTCGACGGATAATTTCACGACGGACTTTTCTATCGTTGAGCAGAACTGGCTCGGGCGGGGTCAGTTCGCCCGGTTCCGTGTCGCGGCGTCCAGCCGCCAGCGGACCATCGATCTGTCCTTCCGCGAGCCCTACCTTTTCGGTCGAAACCTTTCCGGAGGTTTCGAGCTGTTTAACGTGCTGACAGATTTTAGGGAGTCCGGCTTTGAATCCCTCACCATCGGCGCGGGCGTCAACACCGGCTTCGCGCTCTCTGAGTACGGACGGGTCGGCCTTCGCTATACGATCCGTCAGGACGACGTCACTCTGGACGACGGCCTTGCGCGCGCGCTCGGTTGTATCGATGGGAACGGTCAGGACACGGTCCTCGCCTTCCTCAACCCAACATGCGCGTCCGCGGGCGACAGGCTCGCGAGCACCGTCGGCTACACGGTCTCCTTCGACCGCCGGAACGACCCGATCCTGCCGACGAACGGCTGGCGGTTCTCCCTCAGCCAGAACTTCGCGGGCGTCGGAGGGGACCGGAACAATATCCGGACCGAGCTTTCCGGGGCGTACTACAAGCGCCTTTACCGAGGTTTCATCGGTCAGCTCGCGCTTCGCTCCGGTTATGTCGAGGGGCTCGGCGGCGACCGTCTTCTCACGAACGACCGCTTCTATATCGGCGCCTCCAGGTTCCGCGGCTTCGAGGTCGCAGGCGTCGGCCCGCGCTTCATTTCGGCTCTCGGCACGTTCAATGAAGACCCGGATCTCAACACCAGAACGCCCAGCATCATTACAGGCACCCAGGCGATCGGCGCGAAACTTTACGCCGTTGGGACGGCGGAGGTGCGCCTGCCGCTCCCGGTCGGCCCCGAATACGGTCTGCGCGCCACCGTGTTCACAGACTTCGGGACCGTCGGCCTCCTCGACGATGAAGACAAAGAGCTGAACGACGAGCAGTTCCGCGACCAGTTCTTCGTCGACGTGAACGGCGATCTCATCCTCGAAGGGCCGGTCCAGGACGATCTGTCCTTTCGATATTCAGCCGGTTTCACCGTCTCCTGGGACAGCCCCTTCGGCCCGATCCGGTTCGACTTCGCCGAGGTGTTCAAGCGCGAGCTTTACGACCGGACGGAAGGTTTCCGGTTTAGCGCCGGCACGAGTTTCTGATAGGACCGCCGCAAAACGGCCGGATCGGCGTCGTTCGTGGAGCGCCGGCCCGTTCTGTATTGAGAGAGGAACAGTCATGAAAGCCACCATCGCAGCCGGGCTCGCCGCCTTCGGCCTCGCCGTCGCCGCACCGCAGGCCTCCGCATTTCAGGAGCCTGCCGCCCAGTCGCCGGTCATTGTCGTCGTCAACCAGCAGGCGGTGCTCACCCAGTCAAAGGCCGGCCAGTCCGTCGCCGCCCAGATCGAAAAGCTCGGCGAAACGGTCCAAGCTGAACTGACCGCCGAAGCGGAAAAAATCCGCGCCGAAGGCGAACGCCTGCAGCAGCAGCGCGAACTCCTCGCCGAGGACGCCTTCGCCGAGCAGGTCCGCGCCTTTCAGGTGAGACAGCAGGGCCTCGCCCAGCTGCGCGAGAAAAAGCTGCGCGAACTTCAGATCGCCGAGCAGCAGGCCCTCGGCAAGATCGGCGAGGCGATGCGCCCGATCCTTGAAGAGATCGTCAACACGCGCGGCGCGACCATCATGCTCGACCGCGCGCAGGTGATGTTCGCGGTCCAGGAGACTGACATCACGGCCGAGGTCCTCACAAAGCTGAACGAAAACCTCGCGACGGTCGCCGTGGAGCGCGTCGATCTCGACCAGCTCGCCGAAGAACTGCGCGCCGCGCAGGAGACGGCTGCGAACGCACAGGCGGGCGAGGGCGGCCAGTAACACAAAGGACAGCGTCCGCCGTGACGGATCCCCGGTTTTACGACGCCCTCGGGCCGGTTCGCGCAAGCGAGCTCGCTCGTTTGTGCGGCGGCGAACCGGCGGGCGAGGACGCGGCGGTCGAACGGGTCGCGCCGTACGATGCCGACGATCTCGCCGGCGCCGTCGTCTACGTTGACGCCAAAGCGGGCTTCGAGGCGCTGGCCGGAAAATCGCCCGCCGCGATCATCGCGCCGCCGGCTCTGGCGGACGCGGCCCGTGAGGCGAGCTGTTCGGCCATACTGGCGGACGATCCGAAGGTCGCGTTCGCCAAGGTCACAAACCGCCTGCATCGTGAGCGTCCCTCAGAGTTCGGAGACGGCGTCCATCCGGGCGCGGAGATCGACGACGGCGCCGTCCTCCACGCCGGCGCAAAAGTCGCCGACGGCGCTGAGATCGGGGCGGATGTCGAGATCGGCCCCGGGGCCGTCATCGGGCGGGGCGTGAAGATCGGCCGCGGCTCGAAAATCGGCGCGAACGCCACGCTTTACTGCGCGATCCTCGGCGAGAACTGCACGCTTCTTTCCGGCGCGCATCTCGGCGAGGCGGGGTTCGGTTTCGCGCCGACCCCTGAGGGTCTCATGCGCATCCCCCAGATCGGCCGCGTGGTGCTCGACGACTGGGTCGAGGTCGGCGCGAACGCCTGCATAGACCGCGGCGCTCTCGGCGACACGACGATCGGCTACGGAACGAAGATCGATAATCTCGTCCAGGTCGGCCACAACTGCCGGATCGGCCGGTTCTGCATTCTCGCGGGTCTTTCCGGCGTTTCAGGCAGCGTCGTCCTGGAAGACGGGGTCATGCTCGGCGGCCAGGCGGGCGTCGCGGACCACATCACCCTGCACGCCGGGGCGAGGCTTGCGGCGGGCGCCGGCCTGATGCACGACATTCCCGCCGGGGAGACTTGGGGCGGCGTGCCGGCGCGGACGGCGAAATCGTGGATGCGCGAGACGGTCGCGCTCTCCCGGCTCGCCAAACGCAGGCGCTGACGCGCGCGACGGACGAACGAACAGGACGAGGACGGGGCCCGAAGATGAGCGCGGCGCAAGACATGGAGCCGATCGACGGCGCGATCGACATCAACGAGCTGATGGACATCCTGCCCCATCGCTATCCGATGCTGATGGTGGACCGGCTCGTCGAGATCAAGCCGGGCGTCAGCGCCGTCGGCATCAAGAACGTCACCATCAACGAGCCGTTTTTTCCGGGCCATTTCCCCGAGAAGCCGGTGATGCCGGGCGTCCTTCTCATTGAATCGATGGCGCAGACGGCGGCGGCTTTCGTCTCCAAGACCGAGAACCTGCCGCGGGACGGGCACATCGTCCTTTTCATGTCGATCGACAAGGCGCGTTTCCGCCGGCCGGTCGTTCCGGGCGATCAGCTTCGCATCGAGGTCTCCATCGCCCAGGCCCGCCCGCCGGTCTGGAAGTTCGCCGGCCGCGTCGTCGTCGACGGCGCCGTCGCCGCGGACGCCCAGTACGCCGCCATGCTGATCGACGCGAAGGACGCATGAGCATCCATCCGACCGCCATTATCGAAGACGGCGCTGAAATCGACCCGAGCGCGGTCGTCGGCCCTTACTGCTCCGTCGGTCCGAATGTTCATCTGGGGGCTGAGGTCCGCCTCATCTCTCACGTGGTTGTGTCCGGGAACACGACGATCGGCGACCGCACGCAGGTCTTCCCGTTCGCCGTCCTCGGCGCGCCGCCCCAGCACCTCGGCTATAAAGGCGAGGACACGCGCCTCCTCCTCGGCGAGGACAACATCATCCGCGAGCACGTGACCATGAACCCGGGCACGGTGACCGGGCGCTCCGAAACCCGCGTCGGCTCGCGCGGTCTCTTCATGACGGGCTCGCATGTCGCCCATGACTGCATCGTCGGCGACAACGTCGTCTTCGCGAACAACGCAACCCTCGGCGGGCATGTGACGGTCGAGGACTTCGTCTTCATGGGCGGGCTCTGCGCCGTGCACCAGCACTGCCGCATCGGGTCCTATTCGTTCGTCGGCGGCTGCGCGGCGGTGCCGTCGGACGTCATTCCGTACGGGTCGGTGATCGGCAACCACGCCCATCTTGCGGGCCTCAACATCGTCGGCATGCGGCGCCGGAAGATGGAGCGGGCCGCGATCAACGACATCCGCGCCGCCTACCGCCTTCTCTTCGCTCAGGAAGGCACCTTCCAGGAGCGCATTGAGGACGTGGCCGTACGGTTCGGCGAAAGCCCCGAGGTCATGCGCATCATCGATTTCATCCGCGCCGAGGCGAGCCGCCCGCTCTGCCTGCCGAACGACTGAGCCGGGGGACGCGCCGGTGACGGCGGACTTCAAGAAACTGGGCGTGATTGCAGGCGCGGGCGAGCTCCCGGCCCGGATCGCATCGGGCGTCGTCGCCGAAGGCCGCTCCGTCTTCGTCGCACGTCTCTCGGGGATCGCCGACGCCGATTTCAACGCCTTCGAGGGGGTGGAGGTTCGCATATCCGAGGTCGGCAAGCTCCTCGGCGCCCTCAAGACCGCCGGCTGCGACGCGGTCACCCTCGCGGGCGTCGTCCGGCGGCCGAACTTTTCCGCCCTGCGGCCGGATCTGAAAGGCGCGAAACTCCTGCCCCGGATCGTCGCATCGGCGCGCAGGGGCGACGACGCGCTCCTCGGGACCCTCGTTCAGGTCTTCGAGGAAGAAGGCTTCGCCGTGCTCGGGGCGGAGGAGGCGGCGGGCGATCTGCGCGCCCCGGCCGGCCCCGTCGGCGCCGTCTCTCCGCTGCCGGAGCATTTCGCCGATCTCCGCCTCGCCGCCGGCGTCGTCGACGCCCTCGGGCCGTTCGATGTGGGGCAGGGGGCCGTCGTCTGCGACGGTCTCGTTCTCGCCGTCGAGGCGCAGGAGGGGACGGACGCCATGCTGTCGCGCTGCGCAGGCCTCCCCTCGGAAGTGCGCGGGTCCTCCGTCGCCCGCCGCGGCGTCCTTGCGAAGCTTCCGAAACCGGAGCAGGAGCGCCGGGTCGATCTGCCGACCATCGGCGTTCCGACGGTCAACCGCGCGTCTGCGGCGGGTCTCGCCGGCGTCTTCGTGTTGGCGGGCGAGGCCCTCGTCGTGAACCGCAAGGCGGTTGTCGCGGCCGCCGACGCCGCCGGTCTGTTTGTCTACGGCTTCACCCCGGAGGAGCTGGCGCCGCCTGCGGAGGATGTCGAGGCCGAGGCGTGAGCCTTCCGGCGAGACCCCTGAGAGTGATGCTGGTCGCGGCGGAGCCGTCCGGCGACCAGCTGGGCGCGGCCCTCATGCGGGGTCTCAGAGCCGCGACGCCCGCCGTCTCCTTCACCGGCTGCGGCGGGGCGGCCATGGCGGCGGAAGGGTTCGAGACGCTGTTCCCGACGGACCGGCTTTCGGTCATGGGGCTCGCGGACGTTCTCCCCGCGATCCCGGAGGTCTTCCGCCGCGCCGGCGAACTCGCGCGCCACGCTGTCGAGGCTGAAGCCGATGTCGCCGTCCTCATCGACAGCTGGGGCTTCAACCATCAGGTCGCGACCCGGCTCAGAAAGCGCGCGCCGCAGCTGCCCGTCGTGAAGTACGTCGCGCCGCAGGTCTGGGCCTCCCGGCCGCAACGGGTCCACACCCTGAAGCGGGAGGTCGATTGCGTGCTGACGCTCCTCCCCTTCGAGCCGCCCTGGTTCGAGGCCGTCGATCTTCCCGCCTATTATGTCGGCAACCCGAATTTCGAGGCGGCCGCCGCGCCCGGGGACGGGGCGGGGTTCCGCGCCGAGCACGGCCTCGGCGACGCGCCGCTCCTCTGCGTCCTGCCGGGCAGCCGCGGCAATGAAATCCGCTATCTCCTTCCGGTCTTCGAAGACGTCGTCCGACAGCTGACGACGCGCGTCGAGGGCCTCCGGATCGTCATCCCCCTCGCGCCGAACGTCGCCGACCGGGTGGAGGCGGCCGTCGCCGACTGGCCGGGCGGGCCGGTCCTCGTCCGCGGGACTGGGGCGCGCCGGGACGCCTTCGCCGCCGCCCGCGCTGCGCTCGCCGCGTCCGGCACCGTCACCACGGAGCTCGCCCTCCAGGGAACGCCCATGGTCGTCGCCTACAAAGCAGGGTGGCTCACCACCTGGTGGGCGAAACGGGTCGTCACAACGAAATACGCGACCATCCTCAACGTCATGGCCGACGCCGAACTCATCCCGGAACGGATCGCCGAACGCTGCACGCCGGACGAACTGACGCCGGAAGTCGAACGCCTGCTGACGGACGAGAACGCGCGCGCCGAGCAACTTGCAGCGATCCGCCGACAGACGGCCCGCCTCGACCTCAACTCCGCCCCCGGCGGCGAAAGGGCGGCTGCGGCGATGCTGGCGTTCCTCAGAGGGCGAGCCCGCTAGGAGCCGATCGGGCCGCCGTCGGATTTACGAATTGCGAGGACGCTTGGACGGGGCGGGACGCCGTCTTCAAAGTCCGGCCAACGGGTGGTCGGAGCCTCGAAGGAGGCGCCGTCGCCGTCTCCGGGATGCTGGACGGCGACGAAGAGGGTTTCTCCGTCATCGGTGAAGCGCGGCCCGCAGACCTCCGCGCCGACGGGGGCGCGGAAAAAGGCCGTGCTGGTTCCGCGGCGCGCGCCGGTCGTCTCCATCGCCCAGACGCCGTCGGCGGCGCCGGTCGCCTGATTGCCGTCGGTCGCCACCCAGAGGCGGCCCGCCGGGTCGAGCGCGCAGTTGTGGGGGCTGCCGTACCAGCCATCGTCGCTCGTCAGCGGGTTCCAGGTCGCGCGGACCTCGGCGACCGACGGATCGCCGCAGCGCACCAGGATCTCCCAGCGCGAATGGGTCGCGGTGAAGTCGCCGTCAGGTTCCGTGATCTCAATGATATGGCCGAACCGGTTCTCCGCCCGGGGGTTCGCCGCGTCGATCTGGTCCTCCGTGCGGCGGGAGTTGTTCGTCAGCATCACCCAGACCTTGCCCGTCCGGGGGTCCGGCTCGACATCTTCCGGCCGGTCCATGGGCGTCGCGCCCAGAAGGTCGGCGGCCCGGCGCGTTTCGATCAGAACGTCCGCCTGAGACCGAAAGCCGTTCTCCGACGTCAGCGGGCCGTCGCCGTGGTTGAGGGCGAGCCAGGCGACGGAGCCGTCTTCGTCGAACCGGGCGACATAGAGGGTTCCATCATCAAGCAGGTCGCGATTGACGGCCGGGTTTTCGGCGTCGAAGCGCTCCGCCGTGACGAACTTGTAGACATAATCAAAGCGCTGATCGTCGCCCATATAAAGGACGACCCGGCCGTCCGGCGCGACGACGCTTTCTGCGCCCTCATGCTTGAAACGCCCGAGGGCGGTGCGTTTCTTCGGCGTGGATGTCGGATCCATGGGGTCGATTTCGACAATCCAGCCGAAGCGGTTCGGTTCGTTCGGCTCCTTCGCGACATCGAAGCGGTCGAAATGCCGGCCCCACTGGTACCAGCCGCCGGGGACGCCGTAGCGCTCATGATTGGCGGCCTCCGGATGGTCCGTCGGCGACTCGCCGAGGAAATTGCCGTTAAAATTCTCCTCGGCCGTCAGCCACGTGCCCCAGGGGGTGATGCCGCCGGCGCAGTTGTTCATCGTCCCGGCGACGGTGCGGCCGGACGGGTCTTCCGTCGTCTGAAGACGGGGCGAACCGGCGGCCGGCCCGGTCAGTTCCATGGGCGTCGCATGCGCGGTGATGCGGCGGTTGTAGGCGCCGTCGACGACGGCCGCCCAACCCGCCGCCGTCCGCACCACCTCCACGATGCTGCCGCCATGGGCCGCCATCTCCGTGAGGCACCGCTCCCGCGTCATGGACCGCGGATAGGTCGCCGCAACGCCCGGCAGCATCAACAGGGTGGAGGCGTATTCGTGGTTGACGCAGAGAAGGCCGCGCGCCGCGCCTTCGGCGCCCGCCGGCAACGGGATGAAACCGAGATAATCGTTATTGTATCCGAACTGGCGGAGCTGCGCCGTCTCGCTCTGCGCGTCGGGGTCGAAGAGGGGGCTGTCTGCAAACAGCGGGTCGCCCCATCGGATCACGATATCGGCGACGTAGCCGTTCGGGAGGTGGTGGGTTTCATCAACCCCCCGCGTAATCTCATCGAAGTCAAAGACCGGCGCCGGGCCGCCGCGGGTCTTCGCATCGGCGCCGGCGCCGCCGGTTTTCTCGCACGCAGCGAGCAGAAGTCCGCTCGTCGCTGCAAGACCGCCGACAAATCCCCGTCGGCTGAGCCGGCTGTCGACGATCTCCGCGATGGTCCGCGCGCCGGCGCGCACGCGCGGGTTCGAGGTCTGATTTTCAGAGTTGTCCACAGTCCGGTCTCCACGCTTGGAAGACCGACGCCTTTAAACGCCGACTGCGACAGTTTTTTGCCGTCGCCGAGGCCCGGCTGCGGGGTTACCGCGCGTTCCGCGCCACGAACCCGCGCCGCGGGGCGCCTGTATAGATCTGCCGCGGACGGCCGATCTTCTGGTTCGGGTCTTCGATCATCTCCGTCCACTGGGCGATCCAGCCGACGGTGCGGGCGAGGGCGAAGAGGACGGTGAACATGTCCGTCGGGAAGCCGAGGGCTTTCAGCGTGATCCCGGAATAGAAATCGATGTTCGGATAGAGCTTTTTCTCGACGAAGTACTCGTCTTCGAGGGCGATTTTTTCGAGCTCCATCGCGACTTTCAGAAGGGGATCGTTGCGGATGTCGAGGGCGTCGAGCACCTCGTGACAGGCCTCGCGCATCACCTTCGCCCGCGGATCGTAGTTCTTATAGACCCGGTGGCCGAAGCCCATCAGGCGGAAAGGATCGTCCTTGTCCTTCGCGCGGGCGACGTATTCGGGGATGCGCGAAACGTCGCCGATCTCTTCAAGCATCTTGAGGGCCGCCTCGTTGGCGCCGCCATGGGCGGGGCCCCAGAGGGAGGCGATGCCCGCCGCGATGCACGCGAACGGGTTCGCGCCCGAGGACCCGGCGAGCCGCACGGTGGAGGTCGAGGCGTTCTGCTCGTGGTCCATGTGCAGGATAAAGATCTTGTCGAGGGCGGAGACGAGCGTCTCGTTCACCTCGTACTGCTCCGCAGGCACGCAGAAGCACATGTTCATGAAGTTCGCGGTGTAGTCGAGGTCGTTGCGCGGGTACACGAACGGCTGTCCGATCGAGTATTTGTAGGCCATCGCAGCGATGGTCGGCATCTTTGCGATCATCCGGTGGGAGGCGATGACGCGCTGGCGCGGATCGTTGATGTCCGTTGAGTCGTGATAAAATGCCGAAAGCGCGCCGACGGCGCCGACCATGATCGCCATCGGGTGCGCGTCGCGGCGGAAGCCCGAGAAGAAGTTCTTGAACTGTTCGTGGACCATGGTGTGCATGGTGATCGAGTTCTCATAGTCGAGATACTGATCTTCCGTCGGCAGCTCGCCGTGCAGCATCAGGTACGCGACCTCGATAAAGTCGGAATGGTCCGCGAGCTCGTCGATCGGATAGCCGCGATAGAGGAGAACGCCCTCGTCGCCGTCGATGAAGGTGATCTGGCTTTCAGTGCTGCCGGTCGAGGTGAAGCCCGGATCGAAGGTGAAGACGTCGGCGTTTTTATACAGCGTGCGGATATCGACGACGTTCGGTCCCTCCGCACCTTTATAGACCGGCAGTTCGACGGTCTTGCCGTCGATCGCGAAGGTCGCCGTTCCGGCGTTCTGCATTTTGCTTTCCATGATGAAGCGTCCTTTCAAATCCGCGCCGAAGACCGTCGGCGCGTCGAAGCCGGTTTGTTGCGGCGCACCCTAGCCGGCGTCGCCCGCTTGTCCATCGCGCGCGAGCGTTATCGCATCCCCAAGCCGCGCGAGGCTCTCCGCTTTTCCGAGAGCCGCTATCACGAGACCGAGACCGGGGGCGGGCGCGCCGGCGGTGAGGGCGGCCCGCGCCGGCCCGCCGACTTCGCCGAAGCCGACGCCCTGCGCCTCGACCTCCGCTTTCACCGCCGCATCGAGCGCTGCTTCGGTCCAATCCTCAAGCTGGTCGAGGCGCCCGGAAAGCGCCGCGAGCCGATCGGCGGCGCCGGCCTTGCGGAGCGGCTTCGCCGACTTCCCTGCGAGGGTCAGTGGGCGTTCCTGCGTCAAAAACTTCGCGGCCTCAGGTGCTTCTGAGAGAAGTTTCACCCGCTCTTTCACTGCGCTCGCCGCGATCTCGAGCCGCGCCTCCAGAGTATCGGACCACGCGCCGGCCGCTTCCAGAAACGGCCGCGCGGCGCTCACGAACGCCGCGTCGGAGAGGAGCCCGACATGGTGAGCGTTCAACGCCGCGAGTTTGTCGGGATCGAGCCGGGCCGGGGCTTTGTTGACGCCCGTCAGATCAAACCAGGCCCGCGCCTCGTCGTCGGAAAACACCTCGGCGTCGCCATGGGACCATCCGAGGCGTAGAAGGTAGTTCCGCAAGGCCTCGGGCAGAACGCCTTGATCGCGATAGGCTTCGACGCCGAGAGCGCCGTGGCGTTTGGAGAGCTTCGCGCCGTCGGGGCCGTGAATGAGGGGGATATGGGCGAAGACCGGCCGCTGCCAGCCGAAGCCGTCATAGATCAGCGCCTGACGTCCCGCATTGTTCAGGTGGTCGTCGCCGCGGATGACGTGGGTGATCCCCATATCGCGGTCGTCTACGACCACGGCGAGCATATAGGTCGGCGAGCCGTCGGATCGGAGGAGCACGACGTCGTCGAAGGCGGCGTTCGGGAAGGCGACC
Organism: Pseudomonadota bacterium; assembly: GCA_038522735.1. Lineage (GTDB taxonomy): Bacteria > Pseudomonadota > Alphaproteobacteria > Caulobacterales > Parvularculaceae > JBCBJX01. Next base: position 739 of record JBCBJX010000087.1, on the reverse strand, counting down.
CGCCCCTGCACCGCGTCGTCGATCAACGTCTCCCCGTCGAGGGGCGCACGGAGGCGGACCACGTAGGGCTCGCCCGCGGGCGCCTCGGCCGGGTCTCGGTCGCGCCAGGGGCTCGTGAAGCGCCGGTTCTCCGCGCGGGCGCGCTCGCGCTCCGCTTCGGTCTCCTCGGGCGTCATGAAGCATTTGAAGGCGGCTCCCGACGTCAGAAGCTCCTCCGCGGCCTCCCGGTGCCGGTCCGCGCGGGCGTACTGCGAGACGGGCCCCCCGTCCCAGTCGAGGCCGAGCCAGGCGAGGCCGTCGGTAATCGCCTGCACCGCCGCCTCATTGTGCCGGGCCCTGTCCGTGTCCTCGATGCGCAAGAGGAACCTGCCGCCGCGTCCGCGGGCGTAGACCCAGTTGAAGAGCGCCGTCCGCGCGCCGCCGATATGGAGATAGCCCGTCGGCGAGGGCGCGAAGCGGGTGACGGGGGGCGCGTCGGACATGGGGGGCGGGTCCTCTCAGGGCGGCCGGCGGGATGAGCGAGGCGGGGCGATATCACGCTCTCGCCGCCGCCGTCACCCGGGCGCGCCGCGCCCTCTCGGCCGCCGCGCCGCGGATCGCTGAAGCGCGGGGCGCTCTCGCCCGCTGGTCCGAAGCCGAAAGCGGACGTCTTTTCCTCTGGTGCGCGCCCGCCTTCGGCTTCGGCGCGCTCGCCTATCTCGCGCCGGCGACCGAGCCGCCGGTCTGGATCGGCGCCGTC
>JBCBJX010000086.1:0-14194 GCA_038522735.1 Pseudomonadota bacterium | reverse complement strand
GTCGGCGTCAGCCGCAAAACGATCAACACCGTGGAGCGCGGACGGTTCGTCCCCTCCACGGTTCTCGCATTGAAGCTCGCCGCCGTCTTCCATTGCGCCGTGGAGGAGCTGTTCTCGCTGGAGGTGGAGTGAGACGTTCGCGGTCTTGCTCGCGACGCCGTCCTTCGCAACGCCCGCTCTTCGTATTGAGGAACCGCCGTCGGGCGGCGTCGCGAAGGGCGGCCGCGAGTCATCCCTTCTTGAAGGGCGTGTACGTCTCAAGAACATCGATGTGCCCCTCAACCTCCCGGCGCTCGGCTTCTAGGTAGCGGGCGACGGCGTCGCGGAAGCTCGGATTGGGAATGTAGTGGGCGGAGTATGTCGCCTTCGGAGCATAGCCGCGGGCGAGTTTGTGCTCGCCCTGCGCGCCGGCTTCAACGCGTTTCAGGCCGCGCGCGATCGCGAACTCGATCGCCTGATAGTAGCAGACCTCGAAATGGAGGAACGGGACGTGCTCCGTACAGCCCCAGTTCCGACCGTAAAGCGCTTCTGATCCGATGAAATTGAGGGCCCCTGCGATATAGCGATCGCCCCGACGCGCGAAGACGAGCAAGACGTCCTCGGCCATCCGCTCGCCGATGAGGGAGAAGAAGGTGCGTGTAAGATACGGCGTTCCCCATTTGCGCGAGCCCGTATCCATATAAAATCGCCAGAAGGCGTCCCAGTGGCGCTCTTCGAGGTCGGACCCGGTGATCCAGTCGATCTCGATCCGGTCTTCAAGCGCCGCGGCGCGCTCCTTCTTCAGGGTCTTTCGCTTGCGAGAGGCGAGGGCGGCGAGGAAGTCATCAAACGTCGCGTACCCGTCATTCTCCCAGTGAAACTGCTGGTCGAGGCGTTGCAGGAAGCCGATTTCACCGAGGGCGGACCATTCGGCTTGCGTCATGAACGTTGCATGAAAGGACGAGACGCCCGCGCGCTCCGCCACCTGCGCCGCCGCCGCGCCGAGGGGCGTGATCATCGCGCGGTCCGCCGCCAGCAGCCGCCGGCCGGGCGCCGGCGTGAAGGGGATGCAGGTCTGCAGCTTCGGGTAATACCGCCCGCCCGCCGCCTCGAAGGCGTGGGCCCAGGCGTGGTCGAACACATACTCCCCGTAAGAATGGCCTTTCAGATACATCGGCGCGGCGGCTCGCAGGCGCGCGCCCTCGGGCGCCGCATCGTCCTCCAGCAGGAGATGCATGGGCCGCCAGCCGGCCTCAGCGCGGGCCGAGCCGGACTCTTCAAGGATCTGCAGGAATGCGTGGCTGACGAAGGGGTCGTAGGCGGCGCCCGGCGGGTTCGCGATCGCGTCCCACGCTTCGGCGTCCACCTCGTCCATCCCGGCGATCGTCCGCGCCGCGAGCATGCGGTCGCCGTCCATAATGCCTCCGTCCGTCCGACGATCTAGAGGTAAGTCAGGAGCGGACGGCGAACAGCCCCTCGACCTCCACCGACGCGCCGAGGGGGAGGGCGGCCGCCCCCACCGCCGCCCGGGCGTGGCGGCCGGCTTCGCCGAAGACGTCCAGCATGAGGTCCGACGCGCCGTTCACCACCTTCGGCTGGTCCGTGAAATGGGGCGCGGAGGCGACGAACCCGCCGAGCCGGACGACCCGCTCCACCCGGTCGAGATCGCCGAGGGCGGCTCTCGCCTGGGCGAGCAGCATCAGCCCGCAGAGCCGCGCCGCCGCGATCCCGTCCTCAAGCGACAGCTCGTCCCCGAGCCGCCCCGTCACCAGCCCGTCGGCCCCGAAGGAAATCTGTCCGGACACGGTCAGCATGCCGGCGTGTTCGACGTAGGGAACGTACGAGGCGACGGGCGCGGCCGGCTCGGGCAGGGCGATCCCCAGCTGCTCAAGGCGGGTGTCGATTCGGGGCATTCCGGGTTCTCCTGCTACGCTCGAAGGCTCGTCGTTTCCGCTGCGTGCTGCAAGCTCCGGGCGCGACGACTGTCGTCCGTCTGAATTTCGCGGCGCCGCGCCGTTTGGGCCGCCATCAGGGGCGGAGAATACCAGACCGACGAGATTGCTGTCGTCGGTGCAATAGAATTACAGTTCATCGGCGGACATTTTTGCGGTGAGGGATCGACCGCGTTTTCCCAAGCCGGCGTCGCCGCCAAAAACGGAGACATGTCATGTCGAACAACGTCTTCGCGAACGGTCGGGAAATCTCGGCGAAGTCCAGCATGGGGAAGTCGATCGCCTCCTTCCCTGACGTATGCTTCACGCCGCCTCTGACGCCGGCGACGCCTCCCGGCGTTCCTATTCCTTACCCGAACACCGCGATGGCGTCGGACACGACGGCGGGTAGCAAGACCACCAAGATCGTCGGCAAGGAAGTCATACTCAAGAATAAATCACACTACAAGACCAGTTATGGAGACGAGGCGGGAAGCGCGCCAAAAAAAGGCGTTGTTACAAGCAAAATTAAAGGAAAAGCATACTTCACGTCGTGGTCGATGGATGTGAAGTTCGAAGGCGAGAATGTCGCCCGACATCTGGACTTCACCACGCACAACCACGGTTCTCCCATTTGCAACGCTCCGCCGCAGCTCAATGCGGCCTTGATGGCGGCGGCGAAAACGTCCGAGTGTATGGAGAACATGCTGGCGGTCGCCCGTGAGTGTAATCCGTGGGAAGAGAAAAGCGCATGTCCCGAGGATGCTGTCGCCAACGTCGAAAAGGCGGAGGCGGCGCGTGACGCCCTTCCTACAGGCTCGACCGCTCGCGCGCAGGCCCAGCTCGCGGTTCGAGAGCGTTATATGGAGTATACGCACGAGATCAACAAGAACCCCTGCCGCAAAGCCATGAAGTGCGTGCTGATGCCGTATGACGACATGGAAGGCGTCAAGTGTCCGAAGCAGACGGGCGAGCATCTGATCGAGAAATCGAGCTTCGATGCGGCCAGTCATCCTGACTATCGAATGGGAAACGCGCCGACGTCGTTTACGGAGGGCCCGAGCTATCATATCGGCGAGCATGGCGTGCTGAGTCTCGATCGAAAAGAGTACATGCAGGAATGGCGCAACGAAAATCCGGGCAAAGACTGGACTGTTGAGGACGGAGCGGAGCTGGGCGCCGCGGGGCATTGCGAGCAAAACCAGCAGTGCAACAAGACCTGCATAAAGGAACAGATCATTCGTGGTCACGAAGAGATGGGCGTTCAGCGGACCGACCCAATCGATCAGAACCCGTCCGGATCGACGATGTCCGAGAGGGATCGAGAAATTCTGAAGCTCGCGCGGGAGCAGCGCGCCGACGCGCTCTCGACGTGAAGGCGTCCTAAGGATTGGCGATGACCGTCGATGTGAAGAAACTGGTGAGCTTTGCGGGGGGCGTTCCGCTCGGCGACAGCGAAGTGTTGCTCATCGGCATGTTCGACGACCAGATCGATGTTCCTCACACGGTGCTGCTCCACATTGAGGGCGAAAAGCGGAAGGCGGCGAATCTCGACTGGAGTTGTCGTGCGATCGCGCGATCCGCCTCTGGAGACGAGGTCATTCTCGCAGGACTGGAAGGTGAGACGGCGTCATGGAAGGGCGGCGAGCTCACCGAAATCGGCATGCTGCCGATCCGCGATCGCGAGGATCGGGGCGGCGCGATCCTGTGCGCCCGGACGATCGCGGACTCCGTCTTCCTGGCCGGATTTGGGCGCCAAGTGTATCGAAAGACCGGCGCCGGGCCGTTCCGGCCGTTCGACCACGGGACGCCCGGCCGCCAGTCGGGGAAGGTCGAAGTGGCGGCGCTGGAGGCGATCGACGGTTTTTCCTCCGACGAGGTCTACGCCGCCGGAAAGAGCGGCGAGATCTGGCGCTACGATGGAGCGACCTGGCGATCCGTCAGCTCTCCGACCAATCTCAGGCTGATGGGCCTTCGCTGCGCCGGCGACGGTTACGTCTACATCTGCGGCCAGGCCGGCCTGCTGATCAGAGGTCGTCATGATCAGTGGGAGGTGCTCCACGCCGACCAGGACATTCCCTATTTCTGGGATCTGGAGCACTCCTCCGCCGGTCTGCTGATCGCCTCGACGTACGTGCTGTATCGGTGGACAGGCGACGGTCTCGAACCGTTTCCCTTCCCGGACATGGCGTCGGACGGGCGGCTCATTCCGAAGAGCTTTCGTCGGCTGGCCGCTCACGGAGATGCGGTCTGGTCCATCGGCGAAAAAGACGTCGTCAGGATCACGCCGGCGGGCTGGAACACGATCCTGTAACGCCCATGTCGCGTGCACCCGGCCGAACCGGCCCGCCCCCTACCGCCTCCCCGCAGCCCGTCCTGTCCCGATCGCCGCCGCGCCGAACCGCGCGCGGACGGCGTCCATCGCGGCCTCGCGGGCTTTCGCTTTGGCGTCGGGGGTGCCGAAGAGGTCCGTCTGCGGTGCTTCGGCGTCTGCGAGGCCCGAGACGCCGACGCCGATGAGGCGGAAGCGGGCGCCGTCGGCCGCGCCGTAGAGGAGGCCGAGGGCGGCGTCGAAGAGGCGCGCCGAGAGGTCCGTCGGGCGCTCCAGGGTGACGCTGCGAGTGCGGCTCTCGAAGTCCGCGGTCTTCAGCTTGAGGGTGACGGTGCGCCCCACGATCGCTTTCTCGCGCAGGCGCGCGGCGGTCTTTTCGCACAGCGGCCAGAGGCGATCGGCGAGGACGGCCGGGTCCGCGATATCGTCTGCAAACGTCGTCTCATGGGAGACGCTCTTGGCCGTGCGCTCGGGTGTCACGTCCCGCGCGGCCTCGCCGCGGGCGAGGCGGGCGAGGCGCGCGCCGGAGGAGCCGTAGCGCCGGGCGAGACTTTCGTCCTCCGCACGCTGCACGTCTCCGACAGTCTCGAAACCGTCCCGCAGCAGGCGGGCGGCGAATTTCGGACCGACGCCCCAGACGGCGGAGAGGGGGAGGGGCGCGAGTTTCTGGATTGCGTCGGCCCGGCCGATCACCGCAAAGCCGCGCGGTTTGTCGAGCTCCGAGGCGATCTTTGCAAGGTACTTGTTCCAGGAGAGCCCGATCGAGACGGTGATCCCGATTTCCGCCTCCACCCGCGCCGCGAAGCGCGCCAGCGTGGCTGCCGGCGGGCCGCCGTGGAGTTTTTCCGTACCCGAAAGATCGAGGAACGCCTCGTCGATGGAGATCGGTTCGACAAGCGGCGTCAGGGTCTGCATCAGCGCGCGGACCTCCCGACCGACGGCTGCGTATTTCGCCATGTCGGGCTTCACGACGACCGCCTCCGGACAGGCGGCGCGCGCCTTGAACATCGGCATCGCAGATCTCACGCCGGAGCGCCGCGCAAGGTAGCAGGCGGCGGTCACGACACCGCGCCGGCCGCCGCCGACGATCACCGGGCGATGGGCGAGCTCCGGCCGGTCGCGTTTTTCGACGCTTGCGTAAAATGCGTCGCAATCGACATGGCCGATCGAAAGGCTTGCGAGTTCTACGTGCGTGACGAGCCGCGCCCCGCCGCAGCGCGGGCAGGGCGGTTGAAGCGCTGCGAAACCCGCGCCGCAATCGTGGCAGATCGTTTCGGCGCCGTCGACGGATCCGGCGGGAGGCACGATAAGGAACCTTTAAGACCTATCGCTCAAATTTTACCCAAACGGAGCGACCGGCGCACGCGCCGAAAAGGCGAACACCAATGGCCCTTGCGGAGACCATCGACCTGACCGAGCAAGCCAAAACCGTTCTGATCGTTGAGGACAACGAGCTTAATCTGAAGCTCTTCAACGATCTTCTGGAAGCCCACGGCTACCGGACGCTGGAGGCGCGCGACGGCGACACGGCGCTGAGCCTCGCCCGCGAACACACGCCGGATCTCGTCCTCATGGACATCCAGCTGCCGAAGGTCTCCGGCCTCGAGGTCACCCAGCGGATGAAGGAAGACGACCGCATCGCCCACATCCCGGTGATCGCGGTGACGGCCTTCGCCATGAAAAGCGACGAAGAGCGAATCAGGGCCGGCGGCTGTCAGGATTACATCGCAAAGCCGATCTCCGTCGCCGGGTTCCTTGAGAAAATTAAAACACATCTCGCTTAGCGTCTCGCCCGAGGAGTTCCGGAAGAGGGGTCTGAATGACCGCGCGTATTCTGGTGGTCGACGATCTCGAGCCGAACGTGAAGTTGCTCGAGGCCAAGCTATCCGCCGAGTATTTTGACGTCGTAACGGCGATGAACGGGCCGGACGCGCTGGAGATCGCCCGCGCGGAGCAGCCGGACATCGTGCTTCTCGACGTCATGATGCCGGGGATGGACGGATACGAGGTCTGCCGGCGGCTGAAGGCCGACGTCGAAACGAGCCACATTCCAGTCGTCATGGTGACGGCCCTCGACCAGCAGTCCGACCGGGTCGCGAGCCTTGAAGCCGGCGCCGACGACTTCCTGACGAAACCGGTGGAAGACCTCGCCCTGTTCGCCCGGGTGCGCGGATTGTCGCGCCTGAAAATCATGACCGACGAACTGCGCCGCCGGTTCGAGACGGGTCAGGACTTCGGTCTGCTCGAACACGTCGCGAGCGAGGACGAGCCGACCCGCCGCGGCAGCGTCGCGGTCGTCGCCGACGATCTTTTTGAATTCGAGGCGCTGGAAACCGTCCTGTCGGAGGAGTTCGATCTGACGAGTTATCAGGAGCTCGACCCGCATCTGTCGTCGCTGCGCGGCGGCGGCCACGACGTGATCATTCTCGATCTCGGGCTCGAAAGCGCCGACAGCCTGCGGCTCGTCTCCCAGCTGCGTTCCTTTGAGGACAGCCGGTTCACGCCGGTCCTCGGCCTCGTGCGTGATGGAGATCTGCGCCGGCTCGTCCGCGCCCTCGATATGGGGGTCAACGACTATATCGCCCGGCCGATCGACGGGAACGAGCTGGTCGCGCGCATGCGCACCCAGTTCCGCCGCACACAGAGCCTCGAGCAAATGCGCGCCGCCTATCACAAGAGCCTCGAGATGGCCGTTACGGATCCACTCACGGGGCTCCACAACCGGCGCTATCTCTCAACCCAGATGGAAGGGCTGGTGGCCGAGGCGAAGAAGGAGGGCTCCGATCTCTCCGTCCTCGTCATCGACATCGACCACTTCAAGGCGATCAACGACGAACACGGCCACGATGCGGGCGACGAGGTCCTCCGCGTCTTCGGGCGGAGCCTCGCGGCTTCCGTGCGCGGCGTCGATCTCGCTTGCCGCTATGGCGGCGAGGAGTTCGTGGTCGCCATGCCGCGTACGAACAAAGAGGCCGCTCTCATCGCGGCCGAGCGTTTCCGCGCCGACGCCGAGGCGCTCCGGGTGAAGCACGATGACGGCGAGCCGATCCGCTTCACGATCAGCGTCGGGGTCGCCTCCGTCGCGCCGGTCGAGGACGAAATCGACGCCCGCGGCGCGTCAGTCGTAACGCGCGCCGATCAGGCGCTCCTCGCCGCCAAGCGGTCGGGGCGCAATAAATACGTGTTTGCGGATAATAAAAGCGAAGGCGAAGCCGCTTAAGGCTTTATTTGATTTTGCCTTCTTTGAACTCGACGTGCTTGCGCGCGACGGGATCATATTTTCGCATGACCATTTTCTCGGTCATGGTGCGGGTGTTCTTCTTCGTCACGTAGAAAAAGCCCGTGCCGGCGGTGGAGTTGAGGCGGATTTTGATCGTTGTCGGCTTCGCCATGGCGGGTCCCGTCCGGTCGCAGGTGTCGAGAAAGAGCACGGGTTATTCTGGAAGCGCGCGCTTGTGTCAAGCATGGGGCGTTTCGAGGCGTTTCAGGGCGTTTCGGAGCGTCGGCGCGCAAAAAGGAGCGTCAGGTAGAGTGCGAAGAGCCCTGCGAGGGTCGCAGGGAGCGCCTGCGGTCCGCCGGCCGCCATCGCGACGCCGGCGAGGGCCGGCCCGATTAAAGCACCGACATTGTAGCCGAGGACAAATCCCGTGTTCGCCGTCGTCAGCGTCGGCCCCGCGAACCGGTCGCCCATGAGGGCGAGCCCGACGGTGTAGACCCCGACGATGACGCCGCCCCAGATGAAGAGAAGAACGTAGAAGCCGTAAAGGCTCGCCGCAGCCGCTGGCGTCAGGGCCGCGCCGAGTACGCCGACGCTGGCGCAGAAGAAGAGCATTCGCACGGCCCCGAAGGCGTCTGCGCCGCGGCCGAGGAGCCATTGGATCGCGACCGTGCCGGCGCCGTAGACGATGATGAGCCGGCCGGCGGCGTCCTCCCCGTAGCCCAGGGCGATGACGTAAAGAGGCGCGAGAGACATGATCGAGGCCTCCGCCGCCGCGAACACAGCGGGTGCGGAGAAAATCGCCGGCGCCTGGGCGACGAGGGGTGCGATCGCGCCCGCGCCGCCATGGTCGGCCGAAACCCGGGGCGCCCGGACGATAGCGAGCGGGCCGAGGGCGACCAGGATCATGGCCGTCGCTGCGAGAAAGGGCGGCCAGCCGTCATATCCCGTGACCTCCAGCGCGATCGGGCCCGACGCGAAGCCGGCGGCGAGGGCCGTCGCGTAGGCGCCCAGCGCCGCGCCGCGCTTCTCCGGCTCGGCGTTCATGTTGATCCAGAGCTCCGACGCGATGAAGACGACCACCCCGCCGGCGCCGATGCCGAAGCGGCAGAGGAACCAGAGCGCCTTCGACGTTCCGGCGAAATAAACCCCGCCGAGGCTCGCCGCCGTGACGACGATGGCGATCGCTAGAACGCTCCGCATGCCGTGGCGGGCGAGGAGTTTCGGCACGATGGGGCCGACGAGCAGCGAGGAGGCGGCCATCATCGCGGTGTTGAGCCCGACGAAGGCCTCGGACCAGCCGATCCGGTCCATCAGCACCGAGAACAGAGGAAACGAGAGCCCGGCGCTCGCGCCGAAGGCGGCGACGCAGGCGATCGCGACGACGACGCCGCGGCGGCGTTCGGCGTCGCTGAGACCTGAGAGGTCTTCGGCGGCTGCGGGGGCTGTGGTCACGCCCGGCGTTCGTACCGGTCGACAAAGAAGTCCGCGAACTGGCGCGTCTCGACGAGGACGTAGTCCGGGCCGGGTGTCTTCTCCGGCGTCAGGCGGCCGTAGAGAACGAAGAACTGGCGGCGGCCTTCGCCGTGTTCGGCGTAGTTCTCGCCCAGCACCCAGCGGCGCGCATCGTGGTCGATATAGTCCGCCTCCGGAACCCAGCCGATCGCGCGCAGGGTCGGCTCGGGGATCTTCGAGAAGACCGACTTCCACTCGGGCCGCACCTCGGAATTCATGATCTTCAGGGGATCGCCCCAACGGGGGCCCTTGGCGTAGCGCATGACGCCCCAATAGGGCGCGAACTTCACGACGAAGACCGCGTCGCCCGGCTGCGAGTTCGCCTCCACGTAGGCGACGGCGTCCTTATACGGACCGTTCGGGTTTTCGCCGCGCTCCTGAAGGAACGAGAGGACGGCGAGGACGACGGCGAGACCTACGAAGCCCGCCCGGACCGGGGCGGCGGATTTCGCGAAGGCCGCGCCGAAGAAGACGGCGAGGGCGGGCCCCGAAAACGCCGCGAAGACCGGCCCCTTGAAGAGGGGCTTCACGAAGGCCCCGACGCCGAGGGCGAGAAAGACCGAGACGCCTGCGAAAACAACCGCATACCAGCGCAGGCGTTTGTCACGCACGCCGAGGGCGACGGCGCCGGCCCAGACGAGAAAACCGAGCCAGCGCGAGGGGTGATCGACCGGGGGACGCCAGCTGACGATCACCGCGCCGGCGTGGGCGAAGGTTTCAAGGAAATTCTGGGGCGCGTAGGCGTCCGACCCCCGCAGGAGCGCCGGCGCTACGACCGGAAACGCGGCGAGAGCGGCGACCCCGCCGACGAGGAGAACGTTCGGCAAGCTTGCGAACATGGCGTTGAAGTCGGCCTTGCGCTCGCGCATCGCCTGCAGCCATGCGGCGGAGAGAAAGAGCGCGACGAAATAGAAAGCGATGGCGTGAACGAGGATGAGCGCCGCAGCGATCGCCGCCGTCGCAGCGGCTTTTCTGAGGTCGAGCCGCGTCTCCGCCCACAGACCGTCCTGGACGAGCCAGAAGGCGCACAGAAGCGCCGGAACCATCGTGTACATGCGCAGATCGCCCGCCGCATGCGCCGTCGCCGGGAACGATAGATAAAGCGCGACGGCGGCGATAGAGGCCGGCCGGCCGCCATATCGTCCGGCGACGGACCAGACGCCCCAGACCGTAAGACCCAGCCAGAAGATCGTGTTGAGCCGCACCCATTCATCGCCAAAGCCGCCGAAATCCCAGATCATCAGCTGCAGGAAATAAAGCGGCGGGTGGAGATCGTTCCGCAGGATCTCAAAGGGAAAGCGCAGGACGCCGGCGTTGGCGTGGGTGACGGCGATCACCTCGTCGAGCCAGAAAGAGCCTGCGCGCAAGCCCGCCCACAGCGCGACGAGGCCGCCGAAGAGCGCGGCGCCGGCCGCGGCTTTCGTCGCGGAATCGAGTGCGAGGACCGCGTCGCGGATCACCGCGAGGCGTGCGCTCGCCGCCGTGTTCGCCCTGTCGCTCGTCGCCACGCCCTCGCTCCTTGCCCAAGCGGCGCGCCGTGCGCCGAAGTCGCGCGGCGATAGCACCGCGCATTGGGGCCTGCAAACCTCGGGCCGGCCCCGCGAGGCTCACGGATGAAACCGCATTCGGCGGGCGGCCGCTCGGCCGTCAAACCCTCTTTTACTTCCGGGATGTAACCCTCTAAGGCCAACGCAAAACGCCGCTGCGGGGAACAAAAGGCGATGTCGGGGACCTCCTCAGTCGAACTCACTACATTAATGCCGTGCCTCAACGAGGCCGAAACGATCGAGGTCTGCGTTCGGAAAGCGAAGGCGTATCTTGAGAAGAGCGGCGTCGAGGGCGAGGTTCTGATCGCCGATAACGGCTCGACGGACGGCTCCCAGGGCCTCGCCGAAGCCCTCGGCGCGCGGGTCGTGCCGGTCGCGGAAAAGGGCTACGGTGCCGCCCTCCAGGGCGGGATCAAGGCCGCCTACGGAAAATACATCATCATGGGGGACGCCGACGACTCCTATGATTTTTCGGCGCTGCAGCCGTTCGTCGATCAGCTGAGGGGCGGGGCCGACCTCGTTATGGGGAACCGCTTCAAGGGCGGCGTACGGCCGGGCGCCATGCCGTTTCTGCACAAATATCTCGGCAACCCGGTCTTAAGCTTCGTCGGCCGTCTGTTCTTCGACATCCCGGTCGGAGATTTTCATTGCGGGTTGCGCGGCTTTCGGGCGGACAGGATCCGTGAGCTCGGCCTCCGGACGACCGGCATGGAGTTCGCCTCGGAAATGGTCGTGCGGTCCTCCCTCGCCGGCTTCGACATCCGTGAAGTGCCGACGACCCTCGACCCGGACGGGCGCACGCGTCCGCCGCACCTGAAGACCTGGCGTGACGGGTGGCGGCACCTGAAGTTTCTTTTGATGTACAGCCCGCGCTGGCTGTTTTTTGTTCCGGGCGCGGTCTGCCTCGCCGTCGGGCTTTTTCTCGCGGCGTGGCTGATTGGCGGCGACGTGGCGCTCGGCGGCGTCGTCTTCTCCCAGAACTCGTTCGCCGTCGCCTGCTTCCTGACGATCGTCGGCTCGCAACTCGTTTCCGTCGCCGTCATCGCTCAGCAGTATGCGACGTTGACCGGCTTCCGACCCCATACGGAACGGACCCGCTGGCTCGAGCGCACGGTGACGACCGACCGGCTTGTCGTGTTCGCCGCGATCGTTCTCGCCGCCGGGATCGCCGTTTTCAGCTCCGCTCTCGCCGTCTGGGCGGGGTCGAGCTTCGGAGACATCACCAACCCGCTGGTGCCGCGGGTGGTGGTCGCAGGCTTCACCATCATCGTCGTCGGCATTCAGATGCTGGTCGCCGCCTTCCTCGTCGGCATACTCCGCATCCCGCATTCTTAAGGGCGGCCCCGGACGCCAAGGTCGGCGATCAGGTCTGCGTTCCAGGTCTCCGACCGGCCCCCACGCACGGACCGACCAGCGGTCCTTACTTTTTCTCCCGCGGCTCCGGCTCGATATCGCGGCCGCCCTCGGCCGCCTCGAAGCGCTTGTCGATATAGCCGCCGATCTTCTCGACGAATTCGTCCATGTGCGATTCGAAGAAGTGGTCGGCGCCGTCGATGGTGTCGAACTCGATGGTCCGGCCTTTCTGGACGCGGGTGCGCTCGACCATCTTCCGGGCGTCGTCGACCGGGCAGACCCGGTCCGCCGTTCCGTGCAGGACGAGGCCCGAAGACGGGCAGGGCGCGAGGAAGGAAAAGTCGAAGACGTTTGCGTTCGGCGCGGCGGTGATGAAGCCGACGATCTCCGGCCGGCGCATCAGAAGCTGCATCGAGATCCACGAGCCGAAGGAATAGCCTGCGACCCAGACGCTCTTCGCGCCGGGGTTCTGCGCCTGCAGATAATCGAGCGCCGTCGCCGCGTCTGAAAGCTCGCCGACGCCGAGATCGAACTCGCCCTGGCTGCGCCCGACGCCGCGGAAATTGAAGCGCAGGACCGCGAAGCCCCGCTCCTTGAAGATGTTGTACATCTCGAAGGTCGCCCGGTTGTTCATGGTGCCGCCGAACTGCGGGTGCGGGTGCAGAATGAGCGCGATCGGCGCGCCTGTTTCCTTTGCGGGTTGATAGCGGCCTTCAAGACGGCCCGCCGGGCCGGCGAAGATGGTCTCGGGCATGACGCCTCCAGTCCGCGCCGCGCTGAAAACGCGCGGCGGTTATTCTTGACAAAAAAGGTCGGGTTTTTATCTTCCCGGCGAGCACGGGCGGTTAGCATGTCAAGAACCATGCGCGCCAGTGCGGGAGTTCAGATGGCGACGCCGGTCCCGGTTGAAAGGATCGATCGCCGCAGGGACGCCGTAGCTGAGGCTCGGCGCGGAATACGGACGAGACGATGCGGCTGACCACGCGGGGACGATATGCGGTGACGGCGATGGCCGACCTCGCCGTTCGCGGCGCCGACGGCCCGACGCCGCTTTCGGAGATCTCCTCGAGCCAGTCCATTTCCGCGACGTATCTCGAGCAGCTGTTCGGACGCCTGCGGCGCGCCGGGCTCGTTGAAAGCATGCGCGGCGTCGGGGGCGGCTATAAGCTGGCGCGGCCGGCGTCCGAGATCGCGATTTCGGATATCGTCCTCGCCGCCGACGAAAGCATCGACACGACCGCTTGCGGCGCCACCGGGACGGACAGCTGCCGCGGCGATGGAACCCGCTGCCTGACGCATGATCTGTGGGACGCCCTCGGCCGCGAAATCCGCGGCTTTCTCGACGGCGTCTCCCTCGCCGATGTCGCCGACGGGCGGCTGAAGCCGGTTCCTCTGGAGGCGGCGGAATGAGCCGCGTCTACCTCGACCATAACGCAACGGCGCCGCTGCGCCCCGAAGCGCGCGCGGCGATGGTCGCCGCCCTCGACGCCGGCGGGAACGCCTCCTCCGTACACGCTGAAGGCCGCAAGGCGCGCGCCCTCGTCGAAGAGGCGCGGAGCATGATCGCCGAACAGGCCGGCGCGACGGTCAACGGCGTCGTCTTTACAAGCGGCGGGACGGAGGCGGACAACCTCGCGATCCGCAGCGCCGTCGCCTCCGGCGCGACGCGCATCTTTCTCTCGGCGATCGAGCACGACGCCGTGCGGGCGCCGGCCGCGAGCCTCGCGGAGCGGGGCGATGTCGTCGTGGAGACGATCCCCGTTCTGGAAACCGGCGTCGTCGATCTCGATTGGCTGGAGCGCCGGCTCGAAAGCTACGACGTCGATGCTGAAGGCGCGTTTCTTCTCTGCATCATGCTGGCGAACAACGAGACGGGCGTCGTTCAACCTGCGGCGCGCGCCTCCGACATCGCCCGCGCTGCAGGCGGGCGGACGCTGGTCGACGCGTGCCAGGCCTTTGGGAAAATCCCCGTCGATTTCATCGAGACGGGGGCGGAGTATATGAGCCTCTCCGCCCACAAGCTCGGCGGCCCGCTCGGGGCCGGGGCGCTTCTTGTAAAGCCGGAACTCTCCGTAGAGCCGCTCCTCCGCGGCGGCGGGCAGGAGCTGCGCCGGCGGGCGGGCACCGAAAACGCGCCCGCGATCGCGGGGTTCGCCGCGGCGACGAAGGCGGCGGCGGAGGATGGGGGCGCCGAAGCTGCCCGCGGCGTTCGCGACGCGATCGAGGCGGGGCTTTCAGACCTGCCGGGCGTGCGGGTCTGGGGCGCGGATGCTAATCGCCTCCCCGGAACGCTTGCTCTGACAGCGGAGGGTTTTTCTTC
>JBCBJX010000085.1:0-14425 GCA_038522735.1 Pseudomonadota bacterium | reverse complement strand
GAGCTCATCTGCAAGCCGATCATAGGAGCGATGTGTCAGCATATTTGCCGCAAACGGAGGATGGTCATCGCCCTGTGTCGCGCACGCCGCCTCCAGCCACCCATCCAGCGTTTCCAGCGTCCGCGCGTTCGGGAACGGGAATGAGGCCGATACGCCTGCCGCGCGCGCCGCTGCGACGAGCTCCGGACCGGAGACCAGGAACATCGGCGCGACGATGAGGGGCAACCGCATACGTCCTTTTGCGAGGCGCTCGACGAGGGTGCGGCGATCCATGGGTTTGTCCTCCATCAGTCCGGCGGAGTTGAGCCCGGACCGGCTGGCGAGGTCAATTGCATAACCGAACCATTTTGATAGTCTGGCGACCATTGAGCGCGCGCCGCGATACGACCCTGGAAGGAGCCGACGCATGTCGAAACCCGTCTACATTCTTGGCGGATATCAGACTGATTTCTCTCGAAATTGGGCCCGCGACGGCCTTGAAATCTCTGATCTTTTTCGCGAGACGCTCCTCGGCGGACTGGAGGCGGCGCGACTCGATGCGCGCGAGGTGGACGCCGCCCATGTCGGCAACTTCACCGCCGAGCTCTTCTGCGATCAGGGCCATCTCGGCGGGTTCTTCGCGGCGTCGGATCCCGGGTTCTGGGGCAAACCCGCCTCACGCCACGAAGCGGCGTGCGCGTCTGGCAGCATGGCGGCCCTCGCCGCGACCGCCGAGATCGAGGCTGGGCGCTATGATCTCGTCGCAGTCCTCGGCGTCGAGATGATGCGCAACGTACCCGGCGATCAGGCGGCGAAAAACATCGGCGGCCCGGCTATGTGGTCCGGCCACGAATGGCAGGACGTCAGATATCCGTGGCCGGCGGTGTTCGCCGATCTCGGCGACGAATACGAGCGGCGGTGGGGGCTCAAGTTCGAGCATCTGGCGGAAATTTCGCGGATCAATTTCGAGAACGCCCGGCGCAACCCGAACTCCCAGACCCGCAAATGGAGCTTCACCAACGCGAGCTTCACCGAGGACGACGAGGCGAACCCCGTCATCGAAGGGCGCATCCGTCGGCAGGATTGCGGGCAGGTCTCCGACGGCGGCGCGGTCGTTTTCCTCGCCTCGGAAGCGCGCGCTGCGGAGTACGCGGAGCGCCGCGGCCTGCGGCTCGAAGATCTCGCCCGCATCGAGGGGTGGGGCCATTCGACGGCGCACATCGCCTACGAACCAAAAATCGAAAAAGGCCGAGAAGGCGATCTCGTCTTCCCGCATGTGAAAAAAGCGATCGACGACGCGCTTGGGCGCGCAGGTCTTTCCTCGATCGAGCAGGTCGATGGGGCGGAAACCCACGACTGCTTTACGACCACAGAGTACATGGCGATCGATCATTTCGGACTGACTGCGCCGGGCGAAAGCTGGAAAGCGATCGAAGACGGCCGGATCGTTCGGGGCGGGTCGTTCCCGATCAACCCGAGCGGCGGGCTTATCGGGGCGGGCCATCCCGTCGGCGCCACGGGCGTCCGCATGCTGCTTGATTGTTCCAAACAGGTGACCGACGCCGCCGGCGACTACCAGATCGACGGCGCGGAGAAGTTCATGATGCTCAATCTCGGAGGGAGCGCGACGACCATCGCGACATTCGTGGTCGGGCGGGCCTGAGCCCGCCCCTTCGCTCGTAGAACGAGCTGGTCTGCTTACGGCATATAGCTGTTGGTTAAAACGATGGCGTCCGACGACGGCGAGGGCGCGGATTACGACACAGCGCCCTATGAGATCGTCATCGAAGAGACTTCAGTGACGGCGGCGGACGAAATCGTGCTGCCCGTCGGCCCCGGCGGCGGCGCGGCGATCCGGTTCCGGGCCGCGTCGAACTGAGCTCTCGAGCAACGGGAAGAGCGCCGGCGAACGTCGTCAGCGCTCTCAATTGCTCTTGCCGGCGCGCCTTTACAGCACGAGCTGGTCGATCTCCGGCATATAGCCGTTGGCGAAGATGATGGCGCCGTCCGGCACCTGGTCTCCGTCGATATCGTACTGGAGGACGACTTCGCCGGCGCCGTTCGTCAGGAAACGCGCTTCGCCGCCGGCGCCAGTAAAGAACTGGACGAGATCGAAGGAGTTGTCGTCCCCGCCCGCGATGGCGTCGATGCCGGAGAGGTCGAGGATGTCGTCCGCTCCGAAGTCGTTTATGCGGTCGGACTGGGCGCCGCGACCGGTGTCGCCGTCGTCGAAGCGGAAGACGTCCCGGCCGTCGCCGCCGACCATGACGTCGGCGCCGGCGCCGCCGTCGAGGATGTCGTCGTCGGCGAAGCCGAAGAGGACGTCGTTCCCGGCGCCGCCGTCGAGAGTGTCGTCGCCGCCGAACCCTCTGAGATCGTCGTTTCCGCCGCCGCCTTCGAGGATGTTCGCGTTCACGTCGCCTTTGAAGGCGTCGGCGAAGTCCGAGCCGCGAATGTTTTCGACGTTGAGCACCGTGTCGCCCGCTGCATGGCCGCCCTGGCCGAAGCCGACGCCGGAACGGAAGTCGAGCGCGACGCCTTCAAACGAGTTCACATACTCCGCCCAGTCTTCGCCGAGGCCGCCATTGATGAGGTCGCCGCCGTCGCCGCCATCGATCACGTCGTTTCCGTAGCCGGAGCGGATGACGTCGTTCCCGTCGCCGGCGTCGATGCGGCCTGTGATGAGGCCGCCGAACCCGTCGATGAGGTCGTCGCCGGCGCCGAACGATACGCGTCCGTCAATGGTTCCCGAGTTTGTCAGGGCGACGTCGAAGTCGTCAGTGAAGATATCGCCGTCGATCATCCCGGAGTTCGAGATCTCCGCCCCGGCGCCCTCGATGGCGAGCGCCGCGAACGTTCCCGAGATCAACCCGCTGTTGTTCACTTCAAACGCGGAGGGATCGTTCGACGTCGTCGTCAGTTCGACAGCCGCGTAACCCGTCGCTTGCTGAAGCGTGTCGACGGAGATTGGCGCGGTCGACGTCATGACGATGTCGCCGCGGTTCTGGAGAGTGATGTTCGGTCCGTCGATCCGCAAGGCGCGGCCGAACGTGAACGTATCGCTCGCGATCAGGCCGGAGTTGTCGACAAGGACGCGCGCGTAGTCGGACATCTCAAGCGCCGCCTCGCCGGTGGCGTTCGTCGAGATTTCGCCGGCGTTCGAGACGATCGCCCGCGTGTCCTTGTCCTCGCCGGCGCCTTTCAGTCTTGCAGCGAAGCGGTCCTCGCTCCGCACGCTCCCCGTTTCGGAAAGCGTGAGGGAATGGCGGGTGCTTGTCGCCTCGTTGACGTCGTTGAAGGACATCAGGAGGCCGATGTTCATGCCGAAAACGTCTCCGTCGACGGCGATGTCGAGCTCCTCAATGCCGACGAAACGCACTGCGTCCGCACCGGTCGCGAGGATCGTCGCGTCCTCGCCGATCCACAGCATGTCGCCGTCGCCGATCTCGGGGTTGGTCGTCGCATCTATTCTGGCGCTCGGCCCGATGCGGTCGTCATTGATGTAGGTGATCGCCATTGTTCCTGTCCTCTCCATTCTAGCGATGAGCGGCGAACAGGCTCTGTTCGGAGTTCGCCCCGCCTGAACGGTCGAGGAAACGGCGTCGCTGTTCGATCAGAGATCGGCTGATCGTGGGAACTGGTTCTCCGCGACGGCCGGCGCCGAAGCGCCGTGCAGAAACAGGAGCGGCGGCGGAAGGCTCCGCCGCCGCTCGGGTTCGACACTGAACGTAGGAGAGACGTTTAGGTCGCTGGCTGCGCCTCTCCGCCATTGCGGATAAACGTTTCGACCTCGTCGTATTTTTCCGTCACCTCCGTCCGCGGCGCTTGCGCGAAGAGGCTGACTCCGACGGAGGCTGCGAGGCAGGCGAGGAAGCCTGGGATCATCTCATAGAAGACCGAGGAGAGCGCCGCCCCGTCCTCCAGAACCGGCGCGTAGATCCAGAAGAGGACGACGGCCGCGCCCGTCACCATGCCCGCGAGGGCGCCGGAGCGGGTGAGGCCTTTCCAGAAGAGGCTGAGAAGGATGATCGGTCCGAAGGCGGCGCCGAAGCCCGCCCATGCGTTGGAGACGAGGGAGAGGATCGAACTCGACCGGTCGAAGGCGAGACCGATCGCGATCAACGATACGGCGAACACCGAAAGCCGGCCGACGAGGACGAGTTCGCCCTGGCTCGCATTCCGGCGAAGGAACGTCTTGTAGAAATCCTCCGTCAGCGAACTGGACGAAACCAGAAGCTGGGAGGAGATCGTCGACATGATCGCCGCAAGGATCGCCGCGAGCAGGAAGCCGGCGACGAAGGGGTGGAAAAGGATCTGGGAGAGGACAATGAAGATCGTCTCCGGATCGTCCAGCGTAAGATCGGTTGATTTGACGTAAGCGAGGCCGAAGAGACCGGTCGTCACGGCGCCGATCACG
This sequence comes from Pseudomonadota bacterium, assembly GCA_038522735.1. Classification (GTDB taxonomy): domain Bacteria; phylum Pseudomonadota; class Alphaproteobacteria; order Caulobacterales; family Parvularculaceae; genus JBCBJX01. The sequence goes on along the minus strand of JBCBJX010000085.1, from coordinate 10,029 downwards.
GTCACGACCATCCAGCTCATGCCGATCCAGCGCGCGACTTTGACGTCTGGCAGGGAGCGGATCGCCATAAAGCGGACGATGATGTGCGGCTGGCCGAAATAACCGAGGCCCCATGACGCGCTGGAGATGATCCCGACAACGCTCACGCCGCTGAAGAGCGCGAGGAGGTTGGGATCGATGTCGCGGATGATCGTAGCCGTTTCACCTGCGCCGCCGATCACATTGAAGGTGATGATCGGTACGATGATGAGGGCGATGAACATGATCACCCCCTGCACGAAGTCAGTGAGGCTTACGGCGAGAAATCCGCCGAAGAGGGTGTAGGCGACGACAACGCCCGCCGTGAGAAAGAGGCCGATCTCGTAACCTAGACCGAAGGACGCTTCGAACAGTTTCCCGCCCGCGACGATGCCCGCCGACGTATAGAGCGTAAAGAAAATGACGATGACGACGGAGGAGAAGACGCGGAGGAGCCGGGTGCCGTCCATGAAGCGCTTCTCGAAATAGTCCGGGATCGTGATCGCGTCGTCGGCGAGCTCCGTGTAGATCCTGAGTCGCGGCGCGACGAACCGATAGTTCGCATAGGCGCCGATGACGAGGCCGATGGCGATCCATGCGCTTGAGAGGCCGGAGAGATAGACAGCCCCCGGAAGACCCATAAGCATCCAGCCGGACATGTCGGACGCGCCGGCGGACAGGGCGCCGACGGCCGGGTGCAGTTGGCGTCCGCCCAGCATGTAGCCGGATACGTCGTCCGTCGACTTCCGATAGGCGTAGTAGCCGATGCCCATCATCAGAATGAAGTAAAGTGCGAGTGCGGATAATGCTTCAGCGTTCATGATCGCCCCGTCCCTCGATTGGTCTTTCGTTTCTCCGATACACGAATGAAGCGGCGCGCCCGGTCGGACGCGCCGCCACCTGATGAACCTGTTCCTTACGGCCGGATCTGGCCGTCTCCGCGGACTTGGTATTTGAAGGTTGTCAGCTGCTCGACGCCGACCGGGCCGCGGGCGTGCATCTTACCGGTCGCGATGCCGATTTCCGCGCCCATGCCGAACTCGCCGCCGTCGGAGAACTGGGTCGACGCGTTATGCATGACGACGGCGGAATCGATGGTCGTCAGGAACGCATCGGCGGCGGGGGCGTTCTCGGTGATGATGGCGTCGGTGTGCCCGGAAGAATGTTTCGTCACGAACTCCAGCGCCTCGTCGATGTCATCGACGATCTTCACCGAGAGGATCGCCTCGAGATATTCCGTATCGTAATCGGCGTCGTCCGCGGGTTTCACCCGGCCGTCGATCGATTGCGCCCGGTCGTCGCCGCGCACTTCGCAGTTTTCAAGCGCGTCGATGATGTTCGGGAGCACGGCGTCGGCGACGGAGGCGTCGATGACAAGGCTCTCCGTCGCGCCGCAAACACCTGTCCGGCGCAGCTTGGCGTTTTTTACGATCGCCGCCGCCTTGGCGAGGTCTGCCTTTGCGTGGATGTAGGTGTGGCAGTTGCCATCGAGATGGAGGAGGGTGGGAACCCGCGCCTGGTCGCGCACAAGCTCGACGAGGCCGCGTCCGCCGCGCGGGATCGCAAGGTCCACATGCTCCATGCACTGAAGGAGCGCCGCGACCGCGGCGCGGTCGCGAACCTCCACATACTGCACTGCGTCGGCGGGGAGACCGGCGGCCTTCAGCCCTTCGCGCATGCACGCGACAATCACAGCGGAGGATTGAGCGCTGTCCGAGCCGCCGCGCAGGATTACGGCGTTGCCGGACTTGACGCAAAGGGCGCCGGCGTCCGCGCCGACGTTGGGGCGGGATTCATAGATCATGGCGATGACGCCGAGGGCGGAGGCGATGCGGGTGATTTTCAGCCCGTTCGGACGCGTCGTTTCATGGAGAATGCGCCCTACCGGGTCCGGAAGATCGGCGACTGCATCGACTGCGCTCGCGACGCCGGCGATCCGTTCATCATCGAGGGCGAGGCGATCGATAAAAGCGTCGGGCTTTCCGTCCGCCTTCGCCTTTTCAACGTCGTTGGCGTTCGCCTCAAGCAGTTCCGCCGCTCGGGCGCGCAGGATAGAGGCCGCGGCGCGGAGTGCGTCGTTTTTCTGGTCTGTCGAGGCGGCGCCGAGGACGCGCGCGGCGGAGCGCGCCTTGCGGCCGAGATCGTCGATATAGGCGGTGATCTTGTCTTCCATGCGGGTCATCGGTTTCTCGCAGTCAGGTTAGCGTAATTCGACGGCGCGCGCGTAGGCGGCTTCCGTAGTCGTCGCAAAAAGGGAGCGAAGCGCGCCGGCGCGCATCAACTCGTTGAGCCCCGCCTCTGTCGTCCCGTTCTTGCTGGTGACGGCGTCGCGCAGGGTTTCGACATCCTCGCCGCGTTCGAGCGCCAGCTCGACGGAGCCGCGCATAACGCCGAGCACCATCGTCCTTGCGTCATCGTCCGAAAACCCCAGACGCCGCGCGGCGGCGATGTACTCGCGCGCGATTTCAAAGACGTACCCGGGCCCCGAGCCGGCGATGGCGGTGAACCGGTCGAGCGCGTCCTCGGACGGAACCCAGACGACCTCGCCGATCCGGCGGACAAGCGTTTCAACGAGGGCTTTGTTCGGCTCCGACGCGCGCTCATTCGCATAGAGCCCGGTGACGCCCTTGCCGATTTCGGCCGGGAGATTGGGCATAATGCGGATGACCGGCGCGTCGCCGAGGATCTCTTCCAGCGTTTCGATGGACGTGCCCGCAGCGATCGAGGCGAACACGCCGCCCTGTTCCCGAAGATCGATATAGCCTGGGGCGACGTCCGCCATCATCTGCGGCTTCACGGCGAGCACCACGACGTCGAACAGCGTGTCGGGGAGATCGCTCCGCGATTTGTAAAGCGACGCCCCGGCCGGCGGCTCATCGAGCGCCGGATCGACGACGGTGAATACCGTCCCCTGGAGCGACGCCCAACGACGCAGGATCGCGCCTCCCATCTTGCCGCACCCGACCATCAATACGCGTTGCATGGCGCACTCCATCTCTCATAAATTGCGTCGAGGCATACACAGCAAACATTTATTTTTCAAATAAAATCTTGAGAACAAACCTGCGCTCTCGCAGCTGTTATCCGCTATCTGTCGGGCAGAGAATTGCGCGACAGCTCAGAACAGCCCGGATTGTGCGACCTCTCGTCACGCATCTCGAAAAGCATGCGATTTCCATAAAATTTAGGGCCCGAAGTATATTGCTCTGCGGTATGAGCCGACGTATGTCGATGTCGCAACAAAAAGAGGTCGCGTGATGTCGAGAACGAAAAAACGGGTCGTCGTGAAGGTCGGGTCAAGCCTGCTTGCGAACGAGGAGCGCTTCACGCCGCGCTACGCCTTTATGCACGGCCTTCTGAGCGACATCGCGGGGCTGCAGGATGAAGGCTACGAGGTCGTACTGGCGTCCTCCGGCTCCGTGGCGCTCGGCCTGAAAGTGATGGGTCTGGAGCCCGCCGGCGCCGGCGTTCAGGAGAAGCAGGCGGCGGCCGCTTGCGGCCAGCCGATCCTCCTCAACGCTTACAAGCAGATCGCTCACGAATACGGCTTCGACATCGCGCAGGTGCTGCTCACCCTCGACGACCTCGAGAACCGTCGCCGCTTCCTCAATTCCAAGAACACGATCCACCGGCTGCTCGAGCGCAACGTCATGCCGGTGGTGAATGAAAACGATACGGTGACGACCCAGGAGATCCGCGTCGGCGACAACGACCGGCTCGCCGCGAAAGTGGCCCAGATGATCGACGCTGAGCACCTCGTCATCCTGACGAGCGTCGACGGCCTTTATGATCGTGACCCGTCCGAGCCCGGTGCGTCGCTTGTCGAGGAGGTTGAGGACGTCAGCGAATATCTCGATGTCACCTCAAATGTGAGCGATCTCGGCAGCGGCGGCATGCTGACGAAAATGCAAGCCGCCAACATGGCCCAGAACGCCGGTTGCACCACGCTGATCGGAAAGGGCGTTATCGACAATCCGGTCTCCACCATTCTTCGCGACAAGCGGCGTCATACGAAATGCATCGCCAAGGACGCAGAACCTTCTTGGAAGGTATGGCTGACGGATCGTTTGCAGATGGCCGGAAGCATTGTCATGGAACCCGCGGCCGTAAAAGCCGTTCGGCGCGGCGAGCGTCCGATCTCTTGCGACGACATCGTCTCGCTGCAGGGCGATTTCGAGAAGGCGGACGTCGTCCACGTCTTCGATCCGGACGGGAACGAAGCGATCAGGGGTTTGAGCAATTTCAGCGCCCGCGACGCGCTCCTCATCGCCCGCAATCCGGACAGGAGCGTCTCGGAACTCCTCGGCTACGACGCGGCGCGCAGCCTCATCAACCGGAACAATATGGTGGTGCTCGACGACCACCACCTCACCTGGGACGCGCCGGGCGACGACGAGGGGCTGGAGCGCGTCGCCTGCTAGCGCGCCGTCTCGTTGTCGATCGCAAGATCGCCAAGCTCGAGGATGGGGGAGGCGTCGATATCGTCGGCGTCCATCATCAGCGCGATCCGCTGCAAAGAGGAGGTAAGGAGGCTTCGCTCCCAATCCTCCAGGGCATCGAACTTCTTAAAGAAGCCCGCCTGCAAAAGTTCCGGAGCGTTCCGCAGCTTATCGACACCGTCGGTCGTCAGTTCGACCTCGACGACGCGCCGGTCCGTCAGGCTGCGCTCCCGGCGCACGTAGCCGGATCGCTCCAGCCGATCGAGGATCGTCGTCACCGTCGCCTGGGAGAGCTGCACGTTTTTGGCGATCACCGAGGGTTTGGTTCGCGCCTCGCGGTCGATCACGCGCATGACGAGCAGTTGCGGGCCCGTCACGCCGCTGGTGCGCACGAGCTTTTTCGAGTTGAGGTCGATCGCGCGGGTGATCTTGCGCAGTGCGATGAGGATTTTCTGATAATCGGACATCGGCGTGGTCGCGGGCGGCGGTCGCCTCCGATAGCCGAGCCCGGCGGCGTTAGCTAGATAATATAATGAGAGAAGAACCGGTTCGTCGACCGCACCCTAAGACGCGAATGGTCGGAGTGGCGAGATTCGAACTCACGACCCCTGCCTCCCGAAGACAGTGCTCTACCAGGCTGAGCTACACTCCGAACCGAGGCCGCGTGCATTACTGGGCGGCGCCCTCGCGTGCAAGGGCCGTGTGCGCGAAAAGCGCGTTGCATCCGCTGAACGGCCGCGCTAAAGCCCCCGCCTCCGGATGGGGCGTCGCCAAGTGGTAAGGCAGCGGTTTTTGGTATCGCCATTCGCAGGTTCGAATCCTGCCGCCCCAGCCAGTCCTTAATGCTCAGAACACTGGTCTTAGACCGCAGGGCCGCCGGAAGAGGCGTGCTCGCATCGAATGATGCGCGCGTCGACGTGCGCCGGACTTGTCGCAAATTTGCTATATTCTGCGGAGTGTTAACGATCTCGACGCGCCTCGCGGCGAAAACGCCCGGGTCCGTCCCGCGGACGTGGACAAAACTGCTCAGTTTACCCAACATGCGAGTTGCTTACCGCTGCGGCGCTGGCTAGGTTCGTCGCACAGGGGTGTCGGTTCGCCGACAAAACAGTCATGGATTTTCGAGCCGCGCGGCGACGCGTAGCTTGAAAGCGAAGGGGATTCGGACGTTTCGGCGTCCGGTTCGGCGTCGCGCGGTCGGGGTTCCGGCCGTCGGGCGTTTTGAAAAGGGAGGGCGAACGCCGCGGCCATCGATTTGACGACCTGCGCTGCAGACAGGTTGGTTCGGTTTTCGCGGTTTTTCGTTCAAAAGAATCCGCCGTTCTCGGAACGGTCCACGCCAAAGGTATCAATGAGGCAGGTTATGACGAAATTCCGGTTGTTGGGCTCGGCGGTCGCCGCCGCTGCGCTGGTCGCGGGCGGCCCGGCTTACGCGCAGCTTTCATCGGCGATCTCCACGAGCCAACAGGCTGCGTCTGAAACGGCGCAGAGCCAGGACCGCATCAACGATCTCGACGACGAGACGGCGCGCCTGCTTCAGGATTATCGCGCGGAGCTCAAGCAGCTCGAGCAGCTGCAGCGCTACAACGCCAGCCTGCGTCGTCAGATCGACAGCCAGGAAGTCGAAATCGTCGAGCTTTCCGAGCAGATCGACGCCATCTCCGGCCTGCAGCGCTCGGTCGCGCCGCTGATGGAGGACATGCTCGCCTCCCTCGAGCAGTTCGTCGCCGCGGACATCCCGTTCCTGGCCGACGAGCGCACCGCCCGGATCGGCCGTCTCAACGCGGCGATGTCCAATCCGAGTCTGTCGCCGGCCCAGCGCTACCGCCTGATCGTCGAGGCCTATGAAATCGAAAACGAATACGGCCGCACCATTGAGGCCTATGAAGACGAGTTCGAGGTCGGCGGCGAGCTGAACAAGTTCGACGTTCTGCGCATCGGCCGCGTTTCCGTCATTCGCAAGACAGCCGACGACGGCATCGTGCAGATCTACAGCCGCACCGACCGCGCCTGGGTCGATCTCGACCGGTCGCTTCTGCCGGACGTGAAGATCGGCTTCCGGATGGCGAAAGAGCAGATTCCGCCGAACCTTCTCGGCATTCCGGTCACCGCTCCGACCTCCGGCCAGTAAAGAGACGCATCAGGATTAAGGACGAATAGCGATGAACATGAAGCAGATCATCGGACTGGCCGCCGGCGTGGGCGCCGCGCTCGTCGCCGCGACCGCACCCGTCAGTTTCGCCGCCGCTCAGGACGCCCCGGCGATCACCCTCGATCAGGTTCTCCAGCGCATGCGCGAGGAACGCCGTTCGGTGTCGGCGGAAAACCGCCAGCGCGAGCAGCAGTTCCTGGCCGAGCGCAACCGGCAGCGGGCTCTGGTGCAGCAGGTCCGCCAGCAGATCACCGAGCAGGAGACGCTTTCGACCCAGCTCGAGGCGGAGTTCAACGAGAACGACCGCCGCATCGGCGAACTGACCGAGCAGTTCGAAGAGCGTCAGGGCGAATTCAGCGAGCTGTTCGGCGCCGCGCGGACGTCGGCGAACGAGCTCGCCGCGCAGGTGGAGCGCTCTCTTGTCTCCGCTGAGTTTCCGGGTCGCGCCGAGCCGCTGCGCGAAATCGCCCAGACAAAGAAACTGCCCTCCGCCGAGCAACTGGAGCTCCTGTGGGAGACGCTGCTCGAAGAGGGAGCCGAGCAGGCGAAGGTCTCACGCTTCAATGCGACGGTGTACACGGACGCCGGCGACTCCGAGGAAATCTCGGCGGTCCGGATCGGACCGTTCACGGCCTTCTCCGGCAACGACTATCTGGTTTTCAATGACGAGACCGGCCGCCTTGAGTTCCTCGCCCGCCAGCCGCAGATCGCCGGCGCGCGGGACTCCGCCGCCCGGGTCTTCAACTATTCCGGCGACGGCGTCGTGCGCGGCGTCATCGACCCGTCCCTCGGCCAGCTTCTGAGCCTCGTCGTCGATGCCCCCACATGGCGCGAGCGGGTCGATCAGGGCGGTCCGATCGGCTACGCGGTTATAGGCGCCCTCGCGCTCGGCATGCTTGTCGGTCTTTACAAGCTGGTGACGCTGAACCTGACGCAGGCCGCCGTCCGCGGTCAGGCCCGCAAAAAGAAGCCGTCTAAGGGCAACCCGCTCGGCCGCATCATGCTCGCCTATGAAGCGAACCAGAACGCCGACTCCGAAACCCTGCAACTGAAGCTGGACGACGCCGTCCTCAAAGAGCTGCCGAAGCTGGAAGGCGGCCTCAACCTCGTCAAAGTGCTGGCCGCGGTCGCCCCGCTCATGGGTCTTCTCGGCACGGTGACGGGCATGATCCGGACCTTCCAGGCGATCACGCTCTTCGGCACCGGCGACCCGAAACTGATGGCGGGCGGCATCTCCGAGGCCCTCGTCACGACGATGCTGGGTCTCATCGCCGCCATCCCGCTCCTCCTTCTGCACGCCTTCGCGTCCGGCGCGAGCCGCCGCACGGCGCAGATCCTGGAAGAGCAGGCCGTCGGCCTCGTCGCGGACCGGGCCGAGCGCTAAGCGCTCGGTCTCTTTTGAAGATCGAGAGGAGGGGCCATGCCCAGTCTCAACATCACCGCGGTGAACGACGTCCAGAACTTCCTCCAGGCGGGCGGCAACGTCCTTCTGGTGATCATGGTGGCGACGTTCATCATGTGGGCGATGATCCTGGAGCGGTTCATCTATTTTGGGGTCGCCCATGGCGGCGTCGCCAAGAAAGCACAGAAGGCCTGGGCGGCGCGCCCGGACCATGGCAGCTACTGGGCGCTCGCCGTCCGTGAGAAACTCATCTCCGACGTCCGTCAGGAATCAGAACGTTTCATCGGCATGATCCGGGCGTTCGTCGGTATCGCCCCGCTGCTCGGTCTTTTGGGCACGGTCACGGGCATGATCGAGGTGTTCGACGTCATGGCTGCGACCGGCTCGTCGAACGCGCGCCTTATGGCGGGCGGCATCTCTAAGGCGACCATCCCGACCATGGCCGGCCTCGTCGCTTCGCTGTCCGGCGTCATTCTCATCAACGTGCTCGATCGGCGCACCAAATCCGCCGTGACGAAGATCTCCGAAGATCTCGTCGTCGAGCCCCATTAAGGAGCCGCCCCAATGCGTAGAAGAGCGGTTCACCAGCAGGAGGCGAGCGACGTCAACGTGACGCCGCTGCTCGACATCGTCTTCATCATGCTGATCTTCTTCATCGTGACATCGGTGTTCATCGACGAATACGGGATCGATCTGACGAACCCGGACAACAATGAGGACGAGGAAAACGAGTCGCGCGCCGAATCGCTCCTGTTGAGCGTGACGCCGGAAGGTCTGGTCCGCGTCAACCTCGCGCGGACGATCGATCCGCGCTCGGTGCGGAACACGGTGGAATCGTTTTCCGCCGAAAACCCGAACGGCTCGGTGATCATTTCCGCGGCGCCGGATTCGGAAACCGGGATCGCGGTCCTCGTCCTGGACCAGACGAAGCTGGTCACGTCGAACGTCACGCTGACGCTCGCTGAAGAACAGTAATCCGCGCGTCGGCGTTCGCGCCGGCGCCCGACCCAACAAGCCGCGGACGCCGCGGCGGACGAAAGCAAGGCCGCCGGTCGCGGCCGTCAGACGAAAGCGTCGCCGGACGCGACGGAGTGAAAAATGGCGAGACGGGCGTTTACCGGAGGGGGCGAGGCTGAAGAAGACGACGTCAACATGACGCCGCTTCTCGACATCGTCTTCATCATGCTGATCTTCTTCATCGTGACCGCCGAGTTCGTGAAGGAGCCGGGAAGGGACCCGCTCCGTCCTGAGGCGGAGTCGGCCGAGCAGGTTCGGCTCGTCGGCATCCTCGTGGCGATTACGGAAGAAAACGAGATCTACATCAACAAAGAAGAGGTCGATATCGGCGAGGTCCGCGCGATCGTCGAGCAACTCCGCCGCGAGAACCCGAAGGGCGACGCGGTGATCCAGGCCGATGAGGGCTCGCAGACGCGCTATCTTATAGAGGTGATGGAGCAGATCCGCGCCGCTGGCGTCGACGAAGTCAACGTCTCGACCGAACCGAACTGAGGATAAGGGCCATGGGAGCGCTACGCCTGATTATCGGACTGCCGATCGCCGCCGCGGTGACGTTCGGCCTGTTCCTCCTGATGACCAATCTGATCGCTCTCGGTCAGGACGTTCAGATTGCCGACGATTCCGAGACGGTGAACATCAACATCACCCGGCAACTCCAGGAGACGGATTTCTCGAACCAGCAGCGCGAGTTCGAACGCCCGAACATCGAGGCGCCGCCGCCGCCGCCGCCGGTCGTCCAGCAGCAGCAGCTCGACGTGGACGATCTCGGCGGCGTCGAAATTCCGGAATTCAGCGTCTCCGAAGTCGCGTCGGGCGGGTTCAACCCCGACCGAGACGCCCAGCCGCTGGTGCGGATCGACCCTCAGTACCCGGACCGGTGCCAGTCGCGAGCGGAGGGCGAGGAAGTTGTCGTCGTTCAGTTCGACGTGACCCCCGACGGCAGCGTCGTGAACGTTGAGGTGATCGAAACAACGAACTCGTGCTTCAACCGCGCCGCCATT